>NZ_BDUD01000001.1:3989599-4094447 GCF_003113895.1 Nostoc commune NIES-4072
TAAATTAATTGAGAATAAAACAGAAGAGGATTTTGATATCGTTTACACTACCAAAATAGAAGGTTTAGAAAGCTTACTTAGCTGTGTAGACCCCAGTCAATTAGATTGCATCATTTTGTTTTCCTCGTTTGTTGCTTTTTACGGTAATCCAGGTCAATCAGATTATGCATTAGCTAATGAAATACTTAATAAAACAGCCTACCTACTCCAGAGGAAATATCCGTATTGTCGCGTAGTTTCTATAGGTTGGGGGCCTTGGGATGGTGGTATGGTTACGCCACAATTAAAGAAAGTATTCGCTCAACAAGATATAGAACTAATTCCTTTAGAAGTTGGTGCCCAGATATTAGTTGATGAATTGAAGTCTGCTCATAATGGAATTGCACAAACTCTGGTAATGAGTAACCCAATTGTCGCCCAACCCAAGCAGCTAAATTCGGAATTACAATCATTTCGTGTGTCTCGTCAATTAAAATTAACAGCTAACCCTTTTGTATACGATCACGTAATTGGCGGTAATCCCGTTTTGCCAGCCATGTGTAGCATTGCGTGGATTGCAAATACTTGTGAGCAACTCTACCCAGGTTACAAATTTTTCAGTTGTAGCAATTATAAAGTTCTCAAGGGAATTATTTTTGATAATACGTTGGCAAGAGAATACTTTTTAGATTTAAAAGAAATCAGTAAAACTGATACTGGAGAAATAGATTTTGAAGTACTACTATGGAGTGAAAGTGCTAAAGCTATACCTCATTATCATTACAGTACTAAAATAAAAGTTGTGCAGCACATCCCCTCATCTGATACTTATGAATCTTTTAATCACAGTCAAGACCCGGAAACTTTGAGGCTATTACCTTATGAAAATGGCGCATTATTTCATGGGTTAAGTTTTAAGGGATTAAAGCGGATTCTCAATATTACTCCCGAAAAACTGACTGCTCAATGTTGTTTAGATAAGGTTGAAATCAAAAAACAAGGTCAATTTCCTTTGCAAACATTTAATCCTTATACGGGAGATATTTTATTTCAGTGTTTAGTAGTTTGGGTGAGGCACTTTGATAATTTAGCTAGCTTGCCTTTACAAGTGCAAAGGCTAGAGCAATTTAAAGCCATTCCCTTCGATGAAGAATTTTATGTTTCCGTAGAAGTTATTTCAAGAAGTGAAACGAATATTTTTGCTAATATTACAGCACACGATGCTCAAGGCCAAATCTATGTTCATATATCGCAAATGCAGGTAACTGCAAGCGCTCGGCTAAACCTTCTGTTTTTACAAAACTATTGTTTAGCAAGAGAGAATTAAGTACTGGTAATTTACTATCACTTTGCTTATAAATTAGAAAATATAAAAAATGACAGTAAAACTAGCAATTGTAGGCATGGAAGCATTTTTTGGTACGTGTTATGGATTAGATAAATTTGAGCGTAGTATTTACGATGCGACTCAGTATTTTATTCCTATTCCTCCTATACGCCGTCAAGACATACAGGCAAAGCTACCAACACTGGAAGAAGAGGACTATCATAACAATCAAGCATTGTTGGGAGCTTATATCCAGGATTTGGAAATCGATGCGTTTCATTTCAAAATCCCGCCTAACGACATAGACAAACACGATCCTAAGCAATTGTTAATGCTAAAGGTGATTGATCAAGCTTTAAGAGATGCAAAGTTAGACCAAAAGCAAAAAAGATTGCAAATGGCTATTGTTGCTGTCATTAACGAAAACCAAGTTAATCAACTTGATAGAAAGTTGGTTGAAACTGGAGATAATGACAACATTCTTAGTGAAAAAACAAATACTGTTTTCCAAAAAATTTCTACTTTATGGAATACTTCAGGGCCTAACTTTGTTGTCAATGCTAAAGAGAATTCCGTTTTTGAGGCGCTAGAAATAGCAAAAACGTTGCTTACTGTCGGCCCAGTAGATTGTGTGGTGGTAAGTGCTGTGAATTTTGCTGGTGTTGATTGTGTGATGTCTGGCAAACCAACCCTCAGTTATGATTATAATGCCAGTGGCTCGATAGTCGGTGAAGGAGCCGGAGCTATAGTTTTAAAGCGATATGAAAAAGCCAAGCACGATCGCGATCGCATTTATGCAGTAATTGACGCGGTTAGTCACCTATACGAAAGTTCAACTAATCCAGCCGAATCAGTTAAACAATCTTGCCAGAAAGCTTTTGCCAAAGCCGGAGTTAGCCCCGTAGACATCGGCTACCTAGAAGTGTTTGCCGGTGGAAATGAACAGCAGGATCACGCAGAAATCCAGGGTTTAATCGAAGCTTATCAAGTTCCTAACTCCGAATTGAGTTGTGCGATCGGCAGTGTCAAGGCTAACATCGGACACACTTATATTGCCTCTGGGATCGCCAGCTTGATTAAAACTGCTCTTTGTCTATACAACCGTTACATTCCTGCAACACCGCAGTGGACTAGCCCGAAAAACCCCGAAATTTGGCAAGACAGCCCTTTTTATGTCGCTACTGAATCTAGACCCTGGTTTTTAAATTCAGCACAAACAACAAGAGTAGCTGCTATAAATAGCCTAGCTAGCGATGGAACTTATGCACACATAATTTTATCAGAAGACTCCGGCTCACAAGATTGCAACCATAGGTACTTAGAACAAAGTCCCTTCTATCTTTTCCCGATCGCTGCTAATAATCAATCTGGATTACTAGAGCAACTTGAGACATTAGAACAGACTATTAAAAATAGTTGCTCTTTGTCTACCGTTGCTAGTCAGACCTTTGCCACCTTTCAAAATAATCCACAGGCCATTTATGCTTTAGCGATGGTTGGACACAACCAAGACGAATTGCTTCGAGAAATCCAGCGCGGACGTAAGGGCATCGCCAATGCCTTTGCTTGCGGGAAAGACTGGAAAAGCCCATCAGGAAGCTATTTCACCGCCAAGCCCCAAGGTAAACAGGGTCATATCGCTTTTATTTACCCAGGTGCCTTTAATTCCTACATTGGCATGGGTCGGAAACTTTTCTACTTCTTTCCCAAAATTTTTGAACGCGCTACTAGTTTCGTTTCTCAACCTAACCTATTTTTTCGTGAGAAATTACTCTATCCCAGAAGTCTCAATCAAATATCTAAAAGGCAGCTAGAAGATATAGAAGCAAAATTACTCGATGATCCGCTATCGATGCAGGTTTCTGGAACAGGTTTTTCAGTATTGTTAACCCACATATTGAGAGATTATTTCCAAATTCAACCTCAAGCTGCCTTTGGTTACAGTATGGGCGAAAGCACCATGCTGTATTCCTTGAATGTTTGGACTAGTGGCGACAATGTTAACAAATTTGTTCATTCATCAGAACTGTTTCAAACACGCTTAGTAGGTGCGAAAAAAACAGTCCGAGATTATTGGGGCTTACCCGAAAATCTACATGAAGACGAAGCTGTGTGGCATAGTTATGTTCTTATGGCTCCACTATCTAGCGTTGTCTCTCGCCTCAAACAAGAAACTCAAGTTTATTTGACAAATATTAATACGCCAAATGAAGTTGTGATAGCTGGAGAACCCCAAGCCTGTCAGAGAGTAATAGCAGATTTGAATTGCGATGCTTTCCGCGCACCTGCTGACTTAGTACTCCATTGTGAACCGATGGCTAGTGAATACGATCAGCTAATTAAACTGAACTCTTCACCAACTCAAAATGTCTCAGGGATTAATTTTTATTCTTCAGCTAATTATGATTTAATGCCCCTTGATAAAGAATCTCTGGCTCATCGTGTTAGCCAAGGATTTTGTCAGCGCGTTGATTTTCCACGACTGCTTAACCAGGTCTATGAAGATGGAGCTAGAATATTCATTGAAGTTGGCCCTGGTAACACCTGTTCCCGATGGATTGCTGATAATCTCCAGCAAAAAGAACACGTTACTATTTCCATCAATCGTAGAGGAGCCGATGAGTATACTACTATTGTTAAAGCTTTGGCACAACTTTTAAGTCATCGCGCCTCTGTTGATTTGTCACCACTGTACTGTACAAGAGCAGAAAGTAGCAATCAAAAGAAATCTTTTCTTAGAAATATCAACTTAGAAAAGTATCCATTGATGCCTACAAGTTTGAGTGTAAACAATAACAAAAGCGATGAAAATTTAGATTCAATCCACCTATCTCAAAGTACTATTTCTGTCTCGAAAAAGTCTAGTAACGTTATATTTGATCAAGCTGATATACTTGAGTTTGCCCAAGGACAAGTTTCAAAAGTATTGGGTAAAGATTATGAAATTATTGACCCTTATCCAAGACGAGTAAGGCTTCCCAGTCCTCCATATCTGTTTATCAGCCGTGTAAACAAAATTGAAGGCGTCAGAGGTGAGTATGGTTATGGTTTTGTCCAAACTGAATACGATCTGCCTTCTGATGCTTGGTTTGCTGTTGATGGTCAAATTCCTATAGGAATATATGAAGAAGCAGGTCAAGGTTTCTTACTTTTACTTGGTTACTTGGGAACTGATTTCGATAATCAAGGGCAACGGTCATTTCGCTTACTAGATTTAACTGCTACATTTCTCAGTGACCAGCCAGAAGACATCAAAACTATGCGTTACGATGTTAAAATCAACTCTGCTGTGAAAACTGCATCAAACTTGGTCGTTTTTTTTAGTGGCGAGTGTTTTCTTAACGAAAAATTATTTCTAAAAATTTCTGGAGGTTGTGCAGGATTATTTTCTGATGAAGAATTGGAGCAAGGACAAGGTATTATTTTTACTGAGCGAGACGAAAAAGAAAGAAGCCAAATTCAGAAACAGTCTTTTCAACCGTTACTATCGTGTCAAAAACTTACTTTTGATCATCAAGATTTACTTCATTTAACTCAAGGAAATATTGCTGCTTGCTTCGGTACTAATTATCAACAAGATGGCTTAAATCCATCACTGCGATTACCCTCAGAGAAGCTGTTGATGTTTGATAAGGTGTTATCTGTTGATCCTCAAGGAGGAGCTGCGGGATTAGGTTTAGTCATTGGTACAAAAACTGTAGAGCCAAATGACTGGTATTTTCTCTGTCACTTTAAAAATGACCCGACTATGCCCGGTAGCCTCATGGTTGAAGGTAGCTGTCAACTATTGCAATTTTATCTGCTATTTTTGGGATTACAAACTTGCACTAAAAATGCTAGATTTCAAGCTATTGCTCAACTTCCACAAATAGTGCGCTTTCGTGGACAAGTTACGCCAGCTTTTAGTACTTTAACCTATCGATTAGAAGTGATTGAAATGGAGCGATCGCCTAACCCCTTTGCTATAGCTAATGTCGAAATTATTTATGGTAATAAAACAATTGCTTATATCAAAAATTTGGGGATACAGTTATCTGAAAAAAATATAAAGCCATAAATGAAATTAATCTAATTACATAAAAAACGTCAAAATTGTTGTAATTATCATAGGATTTTCAAAATGTTAGGGAATGGAAATAAAGCAAAAGATGCCTCCACAATTTTACTAGAAGGTCGTGATGTGACAAGTTCTCTGAATAATATGAACAAAGCTAGGAGTGATTTAGATTCAATTGCCTTTGAGGAAATGGAAATCAAATCTCGACTGTTGAATTTGCACCAACCTTGTTATGTTATCCAAGATCAGAATCGGGTTGGTATCGCCAACCAAGATAATTTTTACAACCCTAACAACAGTCAAAGTGAAAAATTAGAGACTTTGATGATTGCACCGCCACTACCACCGCAACAGTTAGGCGATCGCGACTTCCTCACTTCTCACAGTGTAAAATATGCATATATGGCTGGTGCAATGGCAGGTGGCATTGCTTCCGCAGAATTAGTAATTGCTTTAGGAAAAGCAGGCATTTTAGGGAGTTTTGGTGCGGCTGGTTTGGTTCCTTCCCGCATTGAAGCAGCTATTAACCAAATTCAGCAAGCCCTTCCCCAAGGCCCTTACGCCTTTAACCTGATTCACAGTCCCAGCGAAGAAGCCTTAGAACGCCGCGCTGTAGATTTATATCTCAAACACGGTGTTAGAACTGTAGAAGCTTCAGCATTTCTGGATTTGACACCCCATATCGTCTATTATCGAGCTGCGGGACTAAGTTTGAATGCGAACGGTCAAATCGAAGTTAAAAATAAAATCATTGCCAAAATTTCTCGGCAAGAAGTAGCGACAAAATTTTTACAGCCAGCCCCAAGAAAAATTCTTCAACAACTGGTTGAGCAACAACTGATCACAGAATTACAAGCTACTCTAGCAGAAAAAGTGCCGATGGCTGATGATATTACCACAGAAGCAGATTCCGGTGGACATACAGATAATCGTCCTTTGGTTTGTCTTCTACCCGCCATCCTTGTTCTTCGAGATCAGATACAGCAAAAGTATCGCTATGACAAACAGGTAAGAATCGGTGCAGCAGGAGGTATTGCAACACCTGAATCAGCATTAGCTGCCTTTATGATGGGGGCTAGTTATATAGTGACTGGTTCTATTAATCAATCTTGTGTTGAAGCTGGCACTTCTGTGCATACAAAAAACTTGCTAGCCCAAGCGAGTATGGCAGATGTAATTATGGCTCCTTCTGCTGATATGTTTGAAATGGGGGTAAAAGTACAACTGCTCAAACGCGGTACTCTTTTTCCAATGCGGGCGCAGAAATTGTATGACCTTTATAGAAGTTACAACTCAATTGATGAAATTCCACTTGAGGAAAGACAAAAATTAGAAGAGCAAGTCTTTGGCAGAAACTTGGAAGCTATTTGGCAAGATACGGTTACTTTTTTCACTGAACGAGATCCAGAGCAAATCACTAGAGCAAACGATAATCCTAAGCGGAAGATGGCGCTAATTTTCCGTTGGTATTTAGGATTGTCTTCTCGTTGGTCTTCTTCTGGTGAAAAAGGGCGAGAAATGGATTATCAAATTTGGTGCGGGCCTGCTATAGGTGCTTTTAATGAATGGGTAAAGGAGTCTTATTTGGCTGAACCAAATGCACGATATGTGGTTGACGTTGCTCACCATATTATGACTGGAGCAGCTTATTTATACCGATTGCAAAGTTTGAAATTTCAGGGTTTGCAAATGCCAGCCCACTACCGTTACTATCGCCCAATTCCTTTAGTGTCTTAATACTGTTATACCAATTCTGTATGAAGATGCACAGAACATTAAACGAACCGCCAAGTACGCCAAGAGCGCCAAGAATAGAGGGTTACTCCTAAAGTACAGCTTCACATTAAACTGGTATTACTTTATTTGTAGCAGAAAACAAGTTGTATTCTTTATTGTTAGATTCTGCCTTCGTTTGCTCAAGTTTATCTATTGTCTAACTAAAAATACAAATTTTTGTAAAAATAGCATAATTTGTTGATTTAGAACTGAAAAGTTAAAAGAGGTTGGTAGTTTTAGCTGAATAAGATAACTAAAAGTTCTTGATTGTATTCCCAAAACTTATTAATAAAAATCAAGATTAAATACTGCGAAGCTCTTAGTAATTCAGCAAATTAATTAACTACAATACATTTATTTTAAATAAAAATAAATTGCTTAATTTATGCAAATAAACCACCTGATTACTATTTCAAATTCTGGACAGTCTCAAATTGCAGAGACTATTCAAGCTTGGTTAGTTAACCAGTTTGCCGAGCGGCTGGAAATTGATCCAGAAGATATAGATATTCATGAGCCTTTTGATAACTACGACTTAAATTCAGTAGAAACAATTATCCTATTGAAAAAGTTAGAAAATTGGCTGGGACGCAATCTCAATCCTACCCTAATCTTTAATTACCCAAATATTGCAGAACTTGCTAAACGCCTAGCTGAAGAAACTAGTGCAACAAGGCAGAAGGCATAAGAACAGAAAGCTGTGTTGAGTTAGAACTCAATTGTGAATACTCATTGTTCAGTATTCAGCACTATTTTAACGATGACAAAAATGTGGTGCAATCAAAGAAGGTAATTGAAATGGAAGCGATCGCAATTATTGGTATTGGCTGCCGATTTCCTGGGGCAAAAGATCCAGAGGCTTTTTGGCAACTTTTGTGTAACGGAGTTGATGCCATTACAGAGATCCCTAAAAATCGGTGGGATCTGGATAAATACTATGACCCAAACCCAGAAGTTATTGGTAAAACAAACTCGCGCTGCGGCGGTTTTTTGCAGCAAGTAGACCAGTTTGACCCTCACTTTTTCGGAATTTCGCCAAGAGAAGCCATGTCTCTAGACCCCCAGCAACGCCTCTTATTAGAGGTGGCTTGGGAAGCATTAGAAGATGCTGGACAGGTGCGAGAACAGCTATCCGGCTCACGCACTGGCGTGTTTGTAGGTATTTCCACAAACGATTACACCTTAATTCAGGGAGAGGGTTATTCTCAGCAGATCCAAGGCTACGATCTGACCGGTAATGTGTTGAGCCTTGCTGCTGGTCGCCTTTCCTATGTATTTAACTTCAAAGGGCCAAGCATGGCAATTGATACAGCTTGTTCCTCGTCACTTGTTGCAGTTCATCTGGCCTGCCAAAGTTTATGGAATAGAGAAGCTAGCATGGCTTTGGCTGGAGGTGTAAATATTATTGTTTCACCGACTGGACACATTGGTTTAACTAACCTAAAGGCTTTGTCTCCCGATGGTCGTTGCAAAACCTTTGATGCCGAAGCTAATGGTTATGTTCGCAGTGAAGGGTCTGGTTTTATTGTCCTCAAACCTTTATCGCAAGCTCTGGCAGATAATGACCAGATATATGCACTGATTCGCGGCAGTGCGATTAACCATGATGGACGCAGTAAGGGATTGACCGTACCTTATGGCCCTGCTCAAGAAGCACTGATTCGTCAAGCATTGGACAATGCCGGGGTGGCACCAGCTGATATTAGCTATGTTGAATTGCACGGTACTGGCACTCCTTTGGGAGATCCAATTGAAGCGATCGCTCTCGGAACAGTATTAGATACTAACCGCCCTGCTGGAAATTACTGTGCCGTCGGTTCAGTCAAAAGTAACATTGGGCATTTAGAAGCAGCCTCTGGCATCGCTGGTTTAATTAAAGTTGCATTATCTCTCAAGCATCAACAGATACCACCAAATCTGCATTTTCACCAGCCTAACCCCTATATTCCTTTTGACACTCTACCCATCCGAGTGCAGCAGTATTTGACACCTTGGCCTCAAGGGTCTAGTCCAGCCAAAGCTAGCATTAGTTCTTTCGGGTTTGCAGGAACTAATGCTCATGTTGTCCTAGAACAGCCTCCCCAATCCGCAGATATATCGCAACCGCAACAATCTTACTTACTACCCCTGTCAGCCCAGAGCCAGGAAGGTGTGAAATCACTAGCACAAGCTTATCAGAATTTTTTAGA
Organism: Nostoc commune NIES-4072; assembly: GCF_003113895.1. NCBI lineage: Bacteria > Bacillati > Cyanobacteriota > Cyanophyceae > Nostocales > Nostocaceae > Nostoc > Nostoc commune. The sequence goes on from NZ_BDUD01000001.1 coordinate 3,998,928, forward strand.
AACTCAAAAACCCGATGCTGTCTCACTGGCAGATATTTGTTATACAGCAAGTGTGCGACGCACTCACCATGAACACCGTCTGGCCTTGTTGGCTGATTCTCCCACACAACTCCAAGAAAAGTTACAAGATTTTTTACAAAGCAAGTTAGAAACTAATCAATCTGCTAATCGCAAGCATCGCCGTCCGAAACTAGTTTTCGTTTTCTCCGGTCAAGGCCCGCAATGGTGGGCGATGGGTCGGGAGTTACTAGAACAAGAACCAGTCTTTCGCGCCACTATCGAGGAATGCGATACTCTAATCAAATCTCATACTAATTGGTCTTTATTAGCAGAACTGACAGCAGATGCAACTCAATCTCGTTTGCAAGAGACAGAGATTGCCCAGCCAGCAATTTTTGCCCTGCAAGTGGCGCTTGCTCGTCTATGGCGTGCTTGGGGTATCGAGCCAAAAGCAGTAGTGGGTCATAGTTTAGGTGAAGTGGCAGCAGCCCACATTGCTGGTGTTCTGAGTTTAGCAGATGCTGTACAGCTAATCTGCGATCGCGGTCGCTTGATGCAACAAGCAACTGGCAATGGCAAAATGGCAGCAGTAGAATTGTCAGCAAAAGACACAGAGTATTGGTTACGTGGGTATGAGGCAAGACTAGCGATCGCTGCTATTAATAGTCCCACTTCCACAGTAGTTTCGGGAGAACCTGCTGCCATAGAATCATTTCTAGAGTTACTCCAACGGGAACAACCAACGGTTTTCTGCAAGTTGCTACCAGTGAATTATGCCTTCCACAGCCCGCAAATGTTACCCTTTGCTGAGGAATTGGTAGAAATACTAAATCAACTCCAGCCACAAGCAGCAAAGATTCCCATCTTCTCAACCGTCACAGGTAAAGGTAGTAACGGCGCAGATTTCGATGCCGCCTACTGGGGATGCAACCTACAGCAACCCGTCCGCTTTGCACCAGCAATTGAGGAACTGGTAAGTGCAGGTCAAACTATTTTCCTAGAAATTAGTCCCCACCCAGTACTTTCGGGTTATATTTCCCAGTGTCTTAGTCATCTTGGTCAAGAGGGAACGGTATTATCTTCTCTGCGGCGCGGTCAGCCAGAAAGGGCAACGCTACTTAGTTCTTTAGGCAACCTTTATAATTTAGGATTTACCGTTGACTGGAAGCAACTATATCCATCTGAATGTCAGGTTGTTAGCTTACCCTCCTACCCTTGGCAGCGCGAACGGTATTGGTTTGAACCAAAACCCCAACAAAAGCCATCTTTCTTGCCAACTCGCAAGGCAAATCTGCATCCTCTGTTAGGTCAGCGAGTCCGTTCAGCCCTCAAGGAGACTTTATTCGAGTCTGAGTTGAACATTAATTTGCAACCTTACCTAGTCGGACATCAGGTTTACGATATGGTGGTTTTGCCAGGGGCAGCTTATTTGGAAATAGCCTTAGCTGGAGCAAAGGCAGCGCTGGGTTCAGGATTCAATTCTCTTGAACAGGTACTGATTCAGGAAGCACTAATTATTCCAGAGGATGCTAGTCGGATTGTCCAGTTAATTCTGACACCTGAAAATGCTGGGCAAACTTCTTTCTATATCTTAAGCTTGGCAGACGATGCTACTTCTTGGATACAGCACGCGACTGGAAAAATCAATGCTGTGCAGATACCAGTGCAAACATTTGTTTCTTGGAATGAACTCCAGGCATCCTTTGACGAACAATTATCAGTCGAGGCATACTATCAACAATTATGCGATCGCGGATTGCAGTATGGGCCAAGTTTTCAAGGAATTGAGCAACTCTGGCGACGTGAAGGGGAAGCTCTAGGACGAATTCGCCTGCCGCAGGCATTAATATCAGAAGCAGAAGCTTATCAGTTGCACCCAGTATTAGTAGATTCTGGTTTCCAGCTTTTGTTTGCCAGCTTGGGTAATGTAAAAGAAGGAGATACTTATCTACCAGTAGGTTTAGACAGTTTGCGGGTATACCGTCGCCCAGAAACACAATTGTGGATTCATGGTCAAATTCGTCCCAAGGATGGTTCAAATCAGGAAACCCGCACGGGAGACCTACGCTTTTTCGATGATGCTGGACAACTCGTAGTAGAAATTGAGGGTTTGCACGTCAAGCGTGCGAAGCTTCAAGCATTGCAGCACAAAACACACGAGGATCTGGGTGATTGGCTTTACGAAGTGGAATGGCAGCTCAGAGTGCCTCAAAGCCAGTATCTGCCAGCAGACTACATACTCAGTCCCCTGCAAGTTAGCGCCCGCATCCAGCCCGATGTCCCTCAGTTATGCATTCAGCATGGACTGGAAATTTATGACGAGCTATTTTTTCAACGCGAGATTTTGAGTGGCGCTTACGTGGTGAAAGCTTTCCAGACAATGGGTTGGGAGTTTCATCCACAGCAGAGCTTCACAACAGGCGACATCGCAAAGCAGTTGGGTGTAGTAAATCAGTATCATCAACTACTGGGTAGGCTGTTAGAGATACTACAGGAAGAAGAGATACTTACACAGGTAGGCTGCGAGTGGCAAGTTTGCCGAGTCCCTGAGAAAGCAGCTCCCGATGAAAGATATAAAGAACTTTTGGCTCAATACTCAACCGATGAAGCCGAGTTAACCCTACTTGCACAGTGCGGTCAAAAGTTGCCAGAGATTCTTAGGGGAGAGTGTGACCCACTACAATTGCTGTTTCCCCAAGGATCTTATGCTCCAGTAGAAAAATTGTATCAAAATTCACCAGGCGCAAAAGTGTTTAACCTGCTGGTGCAAAAGGCGGTGTCAATCGCCCTAGAGCGCTTGCCGGAGGGACGAAAAATTCGGATATTGGAAATTGGTGCTGGAACTGGAGGGACAACATCTTATGTGCTGCCTCAACTGCCAGCAAATCAAACAGAATACGTGTTTACCGACGTATCATATTTGTTTATGTTAAAAGCTCAGGAGAAGTTTTGCGATTACCCATTTTTGCAGTATCAGCTTTTAGACATTGAACAAGACATTGAAACCCAAGGATTTGCTCTCCATCAATTTGATGTGATTTTGGCAGCCAACGTGATCCATGCTACAAGTAATCTCCGACATACTTTGAACCATGTCCAGCAACTTTTAGCCCCAGAAGGGATGTTGGTATTGCTAGAGGGAACAGGTCGTCAGCGTTGGTTAGACTTAATATTCGGATTGACAGAGGGCTGGTGGAAATTTGCAGATAGGGATCTGCGACCCGTCTACCCCTTACTTGCGCCGCAACAGTGGCAAGATGTGTTGACAGAAATCGGATTTACAGAGACAACATCAATACCACAAATAGAGACTAACGATAGCACTTTATCCCAACAAGCTGTAATTATTGCTCGCGCTCCTGGGGTGAAGACGGAAACACCGCAGATGCAAATTATATCCCCTGCGCTAGAACCACAGAGCAGCTGGCTGATTTTTGCCGACAACAAAGGTATTGCTCAGAAGCTAGCTTCTCAGATTAAATCCCGTGGCGAAACTTGTGTTACAGTCTTTGCTGGCGAGTTTTATCAACAGTTAGGGGAAGGAGAATACAGGCTCAATCCAGAACAACCTGAAGACTTTCAGCAGTTACTCCAGCAGGTCGTGAAAAATGCTCAACTGCCATGCCGAGGAATAGTTCACCTGTGGAGCTTGGACGCTGCGACACCAGAAGTGATGACAGCATCTGACTTAGAAGCAGCATCAGTATTAGGATGCCGCAGTGTACTTCACTTAGTTCAGGCTTTAGCCAAAGCAGAATTTTCTGAGTTACCGTCTCTGTGGTTAGTTACTCAAGGTGCTCAGGCTGTGGGTTCAGAAGCATCTCCCTTAGCAGTAGCTCAAGCACCTTTGTGGGGTCTTGGCAAAGTAATTGCCCTAGAGTATCCAGAACTTCATTGTGTCTCAGTAGATTTAGATCCCGCAGATGCAGAGGCGAAAGCTCTATATGACCAAATCTGCTTGGGGTATCTAGAAAGCAAGGAAAATCTCGCCTTTCGTCAAGGACAAAAATATGTGCCTCGTCTAGTGCGTAGCCGTAGACTTGAATCACAGTCTTTGTATTTGCAGCCTGATGCCACTTACCTGATTACAGGTGGTTTGGGAGGTCTTGGTTTACTAGTTGCCCAATGGCTGGTTGAGCAGGGAGCGCGACACTTAGTGTTGATGGGGCGTAGGGGCCCAAGCGATGAAACCGAAACTACCTTAAGCAAGCTTGAGCAGATAGGCGCTCAGATTCTGGTGGTTCAGGCTGATGTGTCTCAGTCACAGCAAGTGGCCAAGGTACTGGCAGAAATCACAACATCTATGCCGCCACTGAGGGGAATTATCCATGCAGCAGGCGTTCTTGATGATGCGGTGTTAGTACGGCAAGATTGGCAGCAATTTGCCAAGGTGTTGTCTCCAAAAGTGCAAGGAGCCTGGAATCTGCACACCCTCACTCAGAACATAGCTTTGGACTTCTTTATTCTATTCTCTTCAGCTGCCTCTTTGCTTGGCTCACCAGGTCAAGGAAATCATGCAGCAGCCAATACTTTTTTAGATACTCTAGCTTATTATCGGCGATCGCAAGGGCTGCCAGCTTTGAGCATCAACTGGGGGGCGTGGACTGAGTTAGGAGTTGTTGGGAAGCGCAACTTCAGCGAGGTGACGAGTATGCAGGGTGTAGGCACTATTACACCGAAGCAAGGGATACAGATATTAGAGAAGGTGTTTCAACATCCCTCTGCTCAAGTCGGGGTAGTACCAATAAACTGGTCGCAGTTTATGCAGAGATTTACAAATGATACTGTCCCAGCATTTCTTGCCGAGTTGGTGCGTGAAGTAGGCTTACAGGTAAAAGTTGAGCTAGTGTCGGTGCAACAACCTGAGTTTCTGGTGCAATTAGAGAAGGTTGCTCCCGATGCTCGTCAGGAAATTTTACTAGGTCATGTTCGAGACCAAGTAACTAAGGTTTTGGGTTTGAGTTCATCCCATTCTTTAGAGTCGCACAAAGGTTTCTTCGATATCGGCATGGATTCTCTTACCTCCGTTGAGTTAAGGAACCGTCTTCAAACTTCTTTGGGACGCTCCTTGCCTTCAACATTAATCTTTGACTATCCGACTCTTGATGCTCTTGCCGGGTATTTAGTCAAGGAGATGTTTACTTTAGAGAACCCCACAAACTTTTATGCAACTTCCGAGAAAAATCAGCATGAACAGACTATCAACTCAGCAGAACTACAAGAGCTTTCCGATGAAGATGCTGAAGCATTACTGCTCAGGGAACTAGAAAGCATTAGCTACTAAGAACTGTTGTTGGATGGGCATTTTGCCCATCCAACACAACATCCCGCCAAGCAACGCCACGCCTCACTTGAAATTTTGGATTGCTTATGGGCCTTACTAATAAAGGAATTTGATATGAATAATAATTTAGAAAACCCCCAATCTCTATCTCCAACAAAACGTGCGCTCTTGGCCTTGAAAGAAATGCAAGCCAAGCTAGAAGCAAACGAGCGTGCCCAGTCAGAGCCGATTGCCATTATTGGCATAGGCTGCCGATTTCCGGGCGGCGGCAATAATCCAGAAGCATATTGGCAGATGTTGCGTAATGGAGTAGACGGGATTACAGAGATCCCATCGGATCGATGGGATATTGATGCTTACTATGACCCAAATCCTGATGCCTTAGGAAAAATGTATATCAGGAAAGCTGGAATTTTAGAGCAGGTAGACCAGTTTGACCCGCAGTTCTTTGGGATTTCTCCTCGGGAAGCAGTAAATATGGACCCCCAACAGAGGTTACTCTTAGAGGTTAGCTGGGAAGCTCTTGAGTATGCAGGCATTGTGCCAGACAAGTTAATTGGTAGTCAAACTGGCGTGTTTGTTGGAGTGATGAATCTGGATTATTTTCAGATGGTTACTAGTCCAGATTTGATTAATGCCCATACTGCCACAGGTAATGCCTTTAGTGTTACTTCTGGCCGATTATCTTATACCCTTGGTCTACAGGGGCCAAGCATGGCAATAGATACAGCTTGCTCATCCTCATTAGTGGCGGTACATCTGGCTTGCCAAAGCTTACGGACTAGAGAGTGTAATTTAGCTCTCGTAGCTGGGGTAAATTTGATCTTAACGCCAACGGTGGCTATTAATGAATGCCGGGCAAAAATGCTAGCTCCCGATGGTCGTTGCAAGACATTTGATGCTAGTGCCGATGGCTTTGGGCGCGGAGAGGGCTGCGGGGTCGTGATTCTCAAACGCCTAAGTGATGCGATCGCTGATGGTGATAATATTTTAGCCCTAATTCGGGGGTCGGCGGTCAACCAAGATGGTCGTAGCGGCGGTTTGACGGTTCCCAATGGCCCATCTCAGCAAGCAGTTATTCGCACAGCTTTAGCTAACGCTGGGGTAGCGCCCAATCAGGTGAGTTACGTTGAAGCCCACGGCACAGGCACATCTTTAGGAGACCCCATTGAATTGCGGGCCTTAGGAGCAGTACTAGCTCAAGGACGCTCTCCAGACCATCCTTTGATAGTTGGTTCAGCTAAAACCAATATAGGACACTTGGAAGCAGCAGCTGGAGTGGCGGGTTTAATTAAGTTAGTGCTAGCTCTACAACATCAAGAAATACCACCTCATCTACACTTACATAACCCTAATCCTTATATACCTTGGGCAGAACTGCCAATCAAAATTTCCACAGAACTCACTCCCTGGTCTTCGCCCAACGGATCGCGCATCGCGGGTCTAAGTTCCTTCGGTTTTAGTGGCACTAATGCTCATTTGGTGGTTGAAGAAGCGCCAACCCGTCAGCAAAAGCCAAAGGAAGTAGAACGCCCCCTCCATCTGCTAACTCTCTCGGCAAAAACTGAAGGCGGATTACAGGAGTTAGCCAGTAAATTTTACACCGCACTCAAAGCCGATCCCGATCTCAACTTAGCTGATGTCTGCTTTAGTGCCAATACAGGTCGCTCCCTGTTTCCTAATCGCCTAGCAGTAATAGCTGAAAATTCAGATCAGATATGCGAACAGCTAGCAGCCTTCAGCAGTGGTAATCATCCATCGGGAGTATTGAGTGGGCAACCTCAAGACACTCGTCGGCCGAAGATTGCTTTTTTGTTCACCGGACAAGGTTCCCAATATGTAAATATGGGACGCCAACTCTATGATACCCAGCCGACTTTCCGCCAAGCCCTAGAACGCTGCGATGCTATATTGCGCCCTTATCTGCCAAAACCCCTATTATCTGTAATTTATCCCGCAGCAGGTGAGAATTCCCCCCTTGACCAAACACTTTACACCCAACCAGCTTTATTTGCTTTGGAATATGCTCTGTATGAGTTATGGCGTTCTTGGGGGATTGAACCGAATGCTGTGATGGGCCACAGTGTCGGCGAATATGTAGCAGCTTGTGTAGCTGGGGTGTTTAGCTTGGAAGATGGGTTGAAGTTGATTGCCCTTCGCTCTGGTTTGATGCAAGCATTACCACCAGGGGGTGAGATGGTGGCGGTGTTTGCCTCAGAAGAACAGGTAATCGCTGCGATTACTCCCTATACTCAGCAAGTAGCGTTGGCAAAGCCCGCCGTAGGCATCGCGGCGGTTAATGCCCCACAAAATATAGTCATTTCCGGTGAAGGGGTGGCTTTACAGGCGGTGTTAAAGGAATTAGAAGCCGAAGGAATAGTGACTCGTCCCTTAACAGTGTCCCATGCCTTTCATTCTCCTCTGATGGAGCCGATGCTAGCGGAGTTTGAGCAGAAAGCAGCAGCAGTAATCTATGCCGCTCCCCGGATAGACTTAATTTCTAATGTGACTGGACAACTGGTGCAGCCAGCAGAAATAGGTCAAGCCAGTTATTGGCGTCGTCATCTGCGGCAGACGGTGCGATTTGCCGCAGGGATGCAAACACTCCAAGCCCTTGGGTATGAACTGTTTGTGGAAATCGGCCCAAGTCCTATACTCATCGGGATGGGGCGGCAATGTTTCCCAGAAGGAACTGGGGTTTGGTTATCAAGCTTGCGCCGTGGACAAGACGATTGGCAGCAGTTGCTCCAGAGTTTAGCCTCGCTCTATGTCCAAGGCGTGAAGGTGGACTGGTCTAGCTTTGACCACAATTATCAGCCCAGGCGCGTCCCTCTGCCTACCTATCCCTTCCAAAGAAAGCGTTATTGGGTTGAGAGCCAAGTACCTAAGCAGCCAGAAGTACAAATTCTATCAAACAAAAATGTTGAAGACCCGATTCACAATCTTTTACAATCTGGAGATAACCAACAACTAGCTCGGAAATTAGAAATAGTTGAACAACTGCCAGCAGCGCAAGTGCAATCCATCTTGGAGAGTATGCAGCTTGCAAAACTTTCTCAACGTATTGTCGAGCTTTCTCCAGACAGATATGAGCTACTTAAACAGTTGCTCTTACAACAGCAGCACTTGATTCTGGATTATCTGAGTGATTCATTATACGAGGTACAGTGGCAACCCCAAGAGCGTTTGATACCGCCTATTTCCGTTAACCAGACGGGCAAATGGTTGATATTCGCAGATCGAGGTGGCGTGGGACAAGCGCTAGCAGAACTGCTGCGATCGCGCGGTGAAAAATATGTGATGATTTATCCTGGCAAAGCCTATGAAATTTTAGAAGCTGGACATCGGAAAATCAACCCAGCAAATCCTCAACACTGTCAACGACTATTGCAGGAAACTCTCGGAAATAATGGTCTATCATGTCGTGGAATACTGCATCTGTGGAGTTTAGATGCAGCAATGTCGGACCAAATTACACCATCTTCTTTAGAGAAGGCGCAACTACTGGGCTGTGGCAGTGTGCTGCATCTTGTTCAGGAACTGGTAAAACAGGATAGCTCAGTATTACCCCGGTTGTGGTTAGTAACTTGTGGAACTCAAGCCGTAGAAACAAAACCTGCTTCTGTAGCAGTAGCTCAAGCACCTTTGTGGGGACTGGGGCGGGCGATTGCGCTGGAGCATTCTGAAGTTTGGGGAGGGTTAATAGATTTAGATCCTAATATCTCTGGCGATCAGCAAGCTGTTTCTCTATTCACAGAAATTTGGCAGCCTGATGGCGAGGATCAACTCACCTTACGCGGGGAAAAACGCTATGTTGCTCGTTTGGTGCGTAGCAATAAACTGCCATCTAAACCTGTACAATTGCAAGCTGATGGTACTTACTTAATTACTGGCGGCTTAGGCAGTTTAGGGCTGAAAGTTGCCCAGTGGCTGGTAGAACAAGGGGCGCGAAACTTGTTGCTAATAGGGCGTCGCGGTCTTTGCGATCGCGCTACATGGGCAACTTTACCAAAGGATACCGAAATCGGGGAACAGGTGCAGGCGATTCAAGCCTTAGAAAAGATGGGTGCTAATGTCGTCGTCGCTCAGGCTGATGTCAGCAACCAAGCTCAAATGTCTGCGGTCTTTGAACAGTTACACAATACTCAAATTCCTTTAAAAGGAATTGTTCATGCTGCTGGGATAGCTGAGTATCAACTATTACAAGACATTGCTCTAAAGATTCTTGAATCCACTCTGCGGCCGAAGGTAGCGGGTGGGTGGATTTTACATCAACTTAGTTTGGGGATGAATTTAGATTTCTTCGTCTGTTTCTCCTCAATTGCTTCAGTGTGGGGTTCTAAAGGACAAGCACATTACGCTGCTGGCAATAACTTTCTTGATGCCCTTGCCCATTATCGCCAAGCTTTGGGAGTACCAGCTTTAAGTATAAATTGGGGCCCTTGGGCAGGCGGTGGGATGGCTTTGGAAGAAACCCAAATCTTATTGAAGCGGATGGGGTTAGAACCTTGGCAACCAGAAGAAGGGATTGCAATCTTAGCGCAGCTTTTGGGTACAAACATTATCCAAACAGCAGCAGCTAAGGTTGACTGGAATATCTTCAAACCAGTTTATGAAATCAAGGGACAGCGATCGCTACTCAAACAAATTGGCACACAGCTACAAGAACAAGGTGAAGTGCAGCCAGCATTGCGCCCACAGTTTTTAGAGCAATTAAACGCTCTACCAGCCAACAAACGTCAAAGTTTCTTAATTGCTCATCTGCAAAGCCAAGTTGCTGAGGTTTTAGGACTAGAACCATCGCATCTAGTAGACGTACAACAGGGCTTTCTCGAACTAGGCATGGATTCCTTGATGGCTGTGGACTTGAAGAATCGCCTTGAATTCAGTTTGGGACAATCCTTAAGTTCAACACTAGTTTTTAACTATCCAAATATTCAGGTTTTAGCTAATCACTTGGCTACCTACATTCTTTCCCTAGAGCCATCGACACAACAGGAGTTACAAAAAGATCCCAAAGAATTGTCTCAAGCTTCAGTAGAGCTAGAACAATTTTCTGAAGACGAATTGGCTTCATTACTAGACGCAGAATTAGCCGCCTTGGTTAATTAAAAGTCTAGGGGGGTGGAGGTTCCCATAACGCGAGTTGACTCTTTGATCAATTCTGATTTTTTCTTAACCCTACACCCCTTTTTCAATAGATTTTCAGTCTACTGCATCAAAGATCCTCGATTTTTTGATAACTCTTTAAACACCCTCAGAAATTATTAAAATGAGTAATATTGCCGAAACTATTGACCATCGCGATCGCTTAAAAAATGCACTCCTGGCAGTTAGAGAAATGCGCTCTAAGCTTGATGCAATGGAGCGTGCCAAGACAGAGCCAATTGCAATTATTGGTATGGGTTGCCGACTTCCGGGTGCTAACAATCTGCAAACTTTCTGGTCTCTGCTCCATAACGGAGTGGATGCCATCACTGAAGTTCCTGAAGATCGATGGAATATTGATGAATTCTACGATCCAGACCCTGATGCACCAGGAAAGATGTATGTTAGAAATGCTGGTTTTCTAGACCAAGTAGACCAGTTCGACGCCCAATTCTTTGGCATTACCCCACGGGAAGTTGAGAACATGGACCCGCAGCAACGGCTGTTGTTGGAGGTCAGCTGGGAGGCGGTTGAGCAGGCTGGCATTGCACCCGATCGCTTAAGAAATAGTCAAACTGGGGTATTTGTCGGCATTACCACCAATGATTATTTGCAACTCCAGATTGGGTCTAGCGATCGCACCAAAATCGATGCCTACAGTGCCACAGGCAATTGTCTTAACGCTGTAGCTGGCCGCTTATCATATACTTTAGGTCTACAGGGGCCAAGTATGGTGGTGGATACGGCTTGCTCATCTTCACTGGTAGCCATCCATTTAGCTTGCCAAAGTCTGCGTAGCCAAGAGTCCGATCTAGCCTTAGCTGGTGGGGTGAATCTCATCCTCTCACCAATTGCTACCATTGCTACTTGTCGAGCCAGGATGTTAGCCCCCGATGGTCGTTGCAAGACTTTTGATGCTGCTGCTGACGGCTTTGCCAGAGGAGAAGGGTGTGGGGTTGTTGTTCTCAAGCGCCTTAGTGATGCGATCGCTGACGGTGACAATATCTTAGCTTTGATTCGGGGATCGGCGGTTAACCAAGATGGTCCCAGTAGTGGTTTGACAGTTCCTAATGGGGTAGCCCAGCAAGCACTAATCCGTAAAGCCTTGGCTAACGCTGGGGTAGAGCCTGGACAAATCAGCTATGTAGAAGCCCACGGTACAGGAACATCTTTAGGAGATCCGATCGAAGTTGAGTCTTTAGGGGCAGTATTATGCCAAGAGCGATCGCCCCAGGAGCCTTTAATCATTGGCTCGGCAAAAACCAACATTGGTCACTTGGAATCGGCATCTGGGGTAGCGGGACTGATCAAGGTGGTGCTAGCACTGCAACATCAAGAGATACCACCTCATCTGCACCTAAAAAATCCCAATCCATTCATCCCGTGGGCAAAGCTGCCAGTGCTAGTGCCAACGCAAGGAACGCCTTGGACTTCTGGAGATAAACCCCGGATTGCTGGGTTGAGTGGGTTTGGTGTAACTGGTACCAATGCTCACCTGGTCATCGAAGAAGCCCCTAGCGGCCAGCAGCACCCCAATGAAGTAGAACGCCCCTTACATCTGCTCACTCTCTCAGCGAAAACTGAAAGTGCATTACAGGAGTTAGTTGGTAACTTTTACACAATCTTCAGAGCTAATCTTGACATAAACCTAGCCGATGTCTGTTTTACTGCCAATACAGGCCGCTCTGTATTTGCCCATCGCTTGGCAGTGGTGGCTGAAAACTCAAATCAGGTGTGTGAACAGCTAGCAGCCTTCAACCTTGGGCAAAATACTGGTGATTTCCTCAAAGGGCAAGTTGATAAATCCCGTCAACCCAAGGTGGCCTTTTTGTTCACCGGGCAAGGTTCCCAATATGTAAATATGGGACGCCAACTCTATGATACCCAGCCGACTTTCCGCCAAGCTCTAGAACGCTGCGATGCGATATTGCGCCCTTATCTGCCAAAACCCCTATTGTCTGTAATTTATCCCGCAGCAGGTGAGAATTCCCCCCTTGACCAAACACTTTACACCCAACCAGCTTTATTTGCCTTGGAATATGCCCTGTGTGAGTTATGGCGTTCTTGGGGGATTGAGCCGAATGCAGTGATGGGTCACAGTGTCGGCGAATATGTAGCAGCTTGCGTAGCTGGGGTGTTCAGCTTAGAAGATGGGTTGAAGTTGATTGCCCTTCGCTCTGGTTTGATGCAAGCATTACCACCAGGGGGTGAGATGGCGGCGGTGTTTGCCTCAGCAGAACAGGTAATCGCTGCAATTACTCCCTATACTCAGCAAGTAGCAATCGCGGCGGTTAATGGCCCGCAAAATGTGGTTATTTCAGGGGCGTCGCCAGCAGTACAGACAGTCTTGCAAAAACTAGAAGCACAAGGAATTGAGTACCGAAGCTTACGAGTTTCTCATGCCTTTCATTCTCCTCTGATGGAACCAATTCTGGCAGAGTTTGAGCAACGCGCTAGCGAGTTGGTCTATCATGAACCCCAAATAGACTTAATTTCCAATGTGACTGGACAACTAGTGCAAGGAGCAGAAATTGGTCAAGCCAGTTATTGGCGTCGTCATCTGCGGCAGCCAGTACGATTTGCCGCAGGGATGCAGACTCTCCAAGCCCTTGGGTATGACTTATTTGTGGAAATTGGCCCACATTCAGTACTTATAGGAATGGGGCAACAGTCTTTATCTAATGGCGTGGGAGTTTGGTTGCCTTCTTTACGTCGTGGACAAAACGATTGGCAGCAGTTGCTCCAGAGTTTGGCGTCGCTGTATGTTCAAGGAGTGAAAGTGGATTGGTCTGGCTTTGACCACGATTATCAGCCCAGGCGCGTACCTCTGCCTACTTATCCCTTCCAGCGCCAACGTTTCTGGATTGATACACCAGTCACTAAGCAAGAGTCAGTTCCAGTTCAGAAGCCAGAAATTCCTGCCATCAGCATCTCTGATACAACCCTAGAAGAGCGTATTCTAGCTCTAGCTGCTAAGACAACTGGACTCAAGTTAGAGCAATTAAATTTGGATATTTCCCTAGAGGCAGACCTGGGATTAGATTCAATCATGATGATGCAACTAATGAGCGGTCTGATAAAATTGGTTCCAGTAGACCAACAGACAGCATTTAGTAGCAAGTTCTCTTTGCGAGACTTGATGCAGTTGCAAACATTAAGGCAAGTAATTCAGATATTTGATGAGTGGCAAAGCTCGGATGAGCAAAATATCGTCAGTGCTGGAGAGGCTGTAGTTACTAACGCAGAAAAACTTAGTAGACAGGGTGAAATAAATAATGTGGAAATGCTTCATGGACAGTATTTTCACTTATTAGGTCACTGGGTGGTAAATTCCAACAGCCTGTTTTCTAGTCTGCGTTTACAAGGGTCTTTCGACTTAGATATTGCTTGGCAGAGTTGGAAAGACTTGCTGTCTCGGCATCCTATGTTGCGATCGCGCTTTCATGTCCCAGAGGGTGCGACTCGTTTTAATGAATACTTAATGGAAGTTATGGAAGATCCAACTCCTCCAGAAATTCCAGTTACAGATATTATACATCTTGACAGTGATGCTAAAGAGCAGGCTGTACAGGCAGAAGTTCATCGCTGGTTAAATTATGAATGGCCCCTGACTGCATGGCCATTGCATCAATTTTCTGTATTGCGCTTAGAAGATTCGGTATATCAGCTATTTTTAGGCAACGAACACCTAATTTCTGATGCTCTGGGAAATCATCTTATATTGCGTGAATTTCTCGAAATTTATCGTGCAAATATCTGCAACGATCAGCCTGATCTGCCTCCAGCTACGACCTTAGAAGATTACCGCCAATTAGTGCAAGCCATGAACGCTTGGCACGATCCCGAAGAAGACCGAGCGCTGGCAGCCTACACTAGTAGCCAAGGCAAAGATTCTTACTTCTGGAACCCCAAAGGCGATATTGTTGACCACCCACGCCCCCAATTTCACACTCAACGGTACATTCTGGGAGGCGATCGCACTGCTAAACTGATTGAACGGACCCGTGACTGGCGATTACCTGTAAATTCTTTGCTGCTGGGAGCTTTTCTGCGAGCCGTTGTCAAGTTGCAGCAGTCTTCACAATCTGTAATCGTTCAAGTCCCCACCGGCGGTAGAGTTTATCCTGGTGCTGATGCTTCTAATGTCGTCAGTAGTTTCGCGCAGAATTTAGCCCTGAGTTTTACGCCACCACAACCTGATGAAGATTGGCAAACTCTGTTAAACCGTGTACATCAAGAAGTTCAAAATGGCATCGCTAGCGGTCTAGACAGAGCGCAGACTCGCCAGATGGGGCTGATGTTCCGGGACAATATAGCCTTAGAAGACGGCAAAATACCTGAGCATAGTTTATCTATGTTTAAAAGCGTCTTGAAATCAAATTTATACTTTCCCTACACAGGTCATACTCAAATCAAAACTCAATACGGCCCTGTAGAAGTAATTGATTATCAAGCAGGTGGCATAAATGCTGTTGGAACCATTGATATATTACAAGAGATATTCGACGGTAGTTTGCATCTGTTTGCTAGTTATGACCACAAATTCTTTGACTTGTCCGTTATTGATCAGTTAATGCAGGAATACATTGCTCAGATAGAGGAATTATGCTCACTGACAATTCAATCCCAACAGCCAACAGAACTGGTGTCAGTATCACAAGCAGATGCGAAAATTGAGTCCACAATTCGACAGGTAGCGGAAGAAATTTGTCACTACCAAATTAGTCCCGACGAAATGGACAAAGATATGGAGGCGGATTTGGGCGTAGATTCCCTAGAACGTATCCGGATTATTACCCGCTTGGAAAAGCTAATTGGGAAAGTCGATCGCCAAGCCTTATTAAGTTGCAGGAGTTTGCAAGAAATGGCAAACACACTCACCAAATTTTAGATTTTAAATAATGGAATTGAAGATTCAAAGTAATCATTTAAAACTTCAGAGGAAAATCATTGAGATGAGCAATATTACAGAAATTCCTTACCTGAAAATTGTAGAACAAGTTCAGCAAACACCCGAAGCGATCGCAGTTCTACATCAAGAAACTAAACTGACTTACGCCCAGTTACATCGCCTTTCTAATCAGCTGGCCAATTATTTACGGACTCAGGGTGTAGGGCCAAACACGCTTGTCGGCATCATGACACAGCGCAACCCTTTAATGCTAGTCGGAATTTTGGGCATCCTCAAAGCTGGTGGGGCTTATGTTCCTCTTGATCCTTCCTACCCAGGCGATCGCATCCGTTACATTCTCGAACATGCTAAAATTGGCACTTTGCTAACTGAATATCAACTAACTAATAAACTTGAAGAGTGTTTGGATGCAGAGTTACCATTGTATACTTTGCTATTCTTGGACGATGGCGACGGGTTTATTCCCAGCAAAGAACTAAACTTACTTAGTAAAGATACTTGGTCTACTTTCTCAGATCAAGATCCGCCCTATACTAATGATCCCGATGATTTAATGACGGTTCTATATACTTCTGGCTCCACCGGACGCCCCAAAGGAGTAATGCTCAACCATCGGGGTTATATGAACCGCCTGCGCTGGATGCAAAATACATTCAGGCTGAAACCTGGAGATAGAGTTGCTCAAAAAACCTCTTTTTGTTTCGATATCTCCGTCTGGGAACTCTTCTGGACGTTGATGGAGGGAGCTACTATTTGCCCAGTAGAAAGGGAAACAGTAATCAATCCTTGGAAATTCGCTCAATGGATCAAGGATACCCAAATCAATGTTATGCATTTCGTGCCTTCATTGTTTGGTGAATTTATCAGTGCTTTAGAAGATGAATCTTGGGAATTTCCTAGCTTGCGCTGGTTAATTTTTAGTGGTGAAGCTTTGCCCTTACCTTTTATCCAACGTTGGATTGACAAGTATGGAATGGGTACTGGACTAGCAAACCTCTATGGCCCAACTGAGGCATCCATTGACGTGACTGCTCATATCATTGAGCAACGTCCTAATGAACAGGTGACTAATCAAATTCCCATCGGCAAAGCCATTGATAATGTTTACATCAAGATTTTAGATGAGCAAATGCAGCCAGTCGTACCTGGGCAGTTGGGAGAACTTTGGATTGGAGGTGTACAACTTGCCAAAGGTTACTTAAATGATTTGCAACGCACATCAGAAGCTTTTCGCCTCAATCCCTTTCTGCAAATTCCCGGACAATATCTCTATCGGACTGGGGATTTGGCGAAAGAATTGCCAGATGGTAGTTTTGAATATCACGGACGGATTGATAACCAGGTAAAAATTCGGGGTTTTCGTGTAGAACTAGGAGAAATCGAGAGCGTTCTTAATACTCATCCAGCAGTGCGCGAAGCAGCAGTTTTAGCTGTAGATTATGGAGCCGGGCAGAAAAGATTAATAGCTTGGTTGTCTGGAAACAAAGTGGATAATCGACAAATCAAGGAACATCTCTCCCGACTACTACCTGATTATATGATTCCGCAACGTGTGGAATGGTTGCCCAGTCTGCCTAAGAATCATAATGGCAAGCTGGATCGTAACGCTCTCCAAGCGCTGCTGAATAAGAGTCAGCCGAAACAAAAACCGGAGGAAACCATTGATACTGCTCAAGAATACTTACCACTGGGGCCGGCGCAGAAATGGCTGGTGACATACTTCGAGCCTCCTTATCAGTGGACGGGGTATACACGTTTTCGCTACCGCCAAGCTTTGAATCTGGACGTTTTCAACAAAGCTTTCAACTTGATGATGGCACGGCATCCTGCTCTGCGTACTTTGTTTGTGCAACGCGATGGACAATGGCAGCAGCAAATCATGGGTACAGAAAAGCAATTTCCTGTAGATTTCTTTGATGGTAGTCACCTGAGTGCAGCCGAACGCGATCGTGAAATCCGCTCTCGCATAGAGCAAAGCAGTCAAAAATTGCGTCTTGAAGAGTGGCCGCTATTAGCAACAATCGTGGTCAAAGTTGATGAATCAATCTACGACATCACCATGATTGCCCACCATATCATTGCTGATATGCTGAGTACAACTGTGTTATTTAAAGAACTTTGGTACGCTTATGACCGAATTTTGGTGGGTGGTGTGCCTAGTTTTGAAAACCCCTCGCCACCTTCCTACGCAGATTTTGTCCGTCTGCTTGTGGAAGAAGACAAAAAAGGAGCTTTGGCCAGCCACGTTGATTATTGGAAATCACAATTTCCTTCTCGACAATATGCGTTTCATGTTCCCTTTGACCATATCAAGGGGACTAATATCGAAGCTTCTGCTGCGACTGAACGATTCACTCTCACCAAAGCTAACAGTGACACATTGTTACGCAAAGCTAAACAGCACTATGGTTGCAATTTGTATACACTTTTACTCGCTCCTTTGTACCAACTGACGGCTGTTTGGTGTGGTACATCTTGGGTAGTTTTGAGTCATCGTAGCCACGGTAGGGATCTAGGCGATAACCACATTTTCTGGGAAAGCTTTGGTAATTTTGCAGTGAATTTTCCCGTGGGAGTGATGATAAACTATGAGGAAAAGTGGGAGAAAACCATCAAGCATATCAAAGATGGTTTTGATGCACTGCCAATGAACGGCGTCACCTTTGATTGGATATGCGATCGCTTGCCAAATTATATCTATCCTGATGCTAATCTGACATCGATTAGAGCCAATTACCTGGGGAATCGCACCCAACCTGTGTTTGAGTTGTTTGAGTTTATCGAAGAAGATCGCGATCGGCGTTTGTCCCCTCCTGAACAAAAACGCACAACCTTGTTAGAGTTTTTCTTTTCTATTATCGATGGCACTTTCCATTTAGAAATCGAATACTCTCGTAATTTTCATCTTCCTGCAACAATCAACCAACTCGGCAAGCAATACTTGGATTTGATAGAGAATATGCTCGCAGTTATATCGCCAGTAGAAGAAGGCGTTCGGCATCGCAAATGACTCTAGGGAATAGTTGTGACGCAAGTTGTCGTTGCTGTTTACTCGAATGCTCAAAATAATTCCTCCATTCCTGGATTCAGCAACGCCAACATATTACTCTAACTGCAAATATATAAATTTAATAAAACAATGCAGGAAATTTCTTCAAAAGCATCAACTTCTCCTTTTTCCACAGGTTTACCAGCCTTATATATTATCGGTTTTATTTCCGGTATCTCTATGGGGCTGTTTACTCCCTTTATCTCAACGCTCATGGCTCAATATCAAGTTAATGATATTTTAATCGGGGCAAATTCTACGGTATTTTTTCTGGCTATAGCTTTGGGAACACCTTTGGTAGCAAAGATATTGCGCCAATTAGGATTGCGTCAAACTATGACGTTGGGCTTAATACTGATGGCTTTGAGTGCGCCCCTATTTCCTATGACTACACAAGTATCTTTGTGGTTTGTCATCCGCGCGGTTATGGGTATTGCTTGCTGTTTTTACTTCGTCTGTGGACAAACTGCACTGAACTACTTTTGCCACGAAGGTAATCGAGCGATCGTTAATGGTATATATGCTCTATCTTTTAGTGTCGGATTTGGACTTGGCCCAGTCATCGGTTCTGGACTCTATAACGTTTCCCCCAAATTGACTTTTTTTCTAGGTAGTATTTTAGTTTTAAGCGGTGTAGTTGTAGTCTGGATAGGCTTACCTAATAAGTCTGTCAGTTTTCAACCATCGTCGCGTCAAGGGATTTTCAGAAAGCTAACACTTTCTCTCTATGGTGCATTCGCCTTTGGTTTTGCTGAATCTACTATAGTCTCTCTATATCCGGTATATTTATTACGAGAAAAATATAGTGTCGAGCAAATAGGTTATACCTTTTCTTTATTCGTAGTTGGAGGTCTTTTGGCTACCGTTCCAGTTACACATTTTGCAGACCGATTTGGCAAATTAAAGATTCTTTTAATTAGTGTATGTATTTTAATATTTTCTATTTTGTCTCTTTCCTTCGCTGAAAATACTATGAGTATACAAATATTTGCCTTTACTACTGGAGCTAGCCTGACTCCAGTTTTTCCTTTAGCACTGGCACTCATCGGAGATAAGCTTTCCCACAATGAATTATCATCTGGAAGTGCTTTGTTCACAGCCATATATAGCTTTGGATGTACTGCTGGGCCTCTACTCTCCTCTCTAGTTATGGAAATTTTTGATAATCGTTACATATTTAGTTTAGTAGTACTATTACTTATATTATTTATACCGCGAATAGTTAAAGAACAGCCAAAGATGAAGTCTAATTAAGTTATCTATTCCAGACTCAAATCATTGTAAATCATCAATCATCGCTTTCATTGTTACAAGATAGACACCTTTATCGCCATCTTTTATCACTCTGGGAAGAGAATAATCAAGGTTCAAAGATGAAGTCAGATTTGGTAAGATAATTAGCGAGGTCTAGCGGCAAGCCGATGTGCTTCTACGCAACTCAATAAAACTTCAAACAAAAAGGTCAATAAGCAAACTTATATCTCTACAAAAATTTTATATTTTACTCTGAAAAAAGGAATAAAAGAGACTTATTAGTGTCTCTATATTGAGTACGGTATACTCAAAAAAACTATAGATTATACGAAATATAATCCATTTAATTTTGTTTTGTTTTGTTAGATTAATATGGTAATATACATCAGTGAAGCGTACAACTTTCTTTTGCAAATTTGCACATTATCACAATTATTTTGGTGACGTTATATTTTTGCACCAAAGAATACATAATCAAAAACTAAAAAATTGCCAAGAAATAGGCTGATTTACTCTTTTTTCTAGTACTACTTATCGGAGTTAGCTTAACGTATGCTTAATCCAACCATTTCTCTACTTATAGGATTTGCAGCTACCGCCGTAATCTCAACACCTATGAATGTTGAAGCTGCGACTTATGACTATAGCAAAGCTAAAAATATTCCCGTAAGGCCTATTGCCTCTAACAATATACTCAACCTCTATGGAGATTTATATCAAAATGAGGGATATAATGTTTTTTCTAATGTAGATCCTAATGCCCCAGATGGAGGTCATTTTGGTATTCGCATTAACCCGATTTACACCTCTTATTATGCAGTAGGTCGCGAAGCAAATCTTAATCCAAGCGGTGCGACTCGTTCAGCAAGCGTACAGAACATTACAGGTTTCTCTAATCTTTTCAACTACTTAAACAGAAATAATATTTCGCCCAGCAGTATTGGTATCGGCATTTCTCCCAAAAGTGGTCGAGACGTAACCAAAGCGTGGAACTTAGGTGAAGATATACTTGGTCAAGATTGGTTTTCTAGTCCAGATTCAACTATTGAGGAAGACATTTATCGAGCCAATCCAGATGATGTAGAGATATCTCTATCTTATGGAACAACAAAAATAATTGATTTGGGATATTCACCCTTTTACTTTATTTCAGATAACGCTGGCGGTGTTTTCGCCAATGAAAATTGGAACATCTTTTTAACTCACCCTACTTCACCGAGCAAACTATCTGGCTTAGATCCTTTCTCATCAGGTTTAGCTGATGCATTTCTAAAAGATGTGGCTGCTGCTGGTGGAAGTATTCAGTTAGTTTCTGAAGACCAACCAGAAGCTTCTGACATTCTCCCTTTCGCTAATGATAAATATCAAGGCTTTCTTTTATCTTTCCCCATAGAAATCAGGGCAGTCAAAAGTGTACCAGAACCTTCTACAGGGTTGGGATTGTTAATGTTGGGAGCTTTAGTTACAGTTTCACGCAAAATCTCACAGAAACAAAAGCAAGAATAGTTCTGATAAAGTGAAACCTACTGTATTATATATTCCCAAAACTTCTTCTCAGGTATCGACACAATTGCTCAAACTTTACTCACAGCTTAAATTATGCGTTATCACCTTCTTTCAATACTTCTTGGACTAGCTACTGCCGTCGCAGTCAGTACGCCGCTAAATGTTCAGGCTCAGTCTAAAATCTATCAATTTGTTGGTGGTAAAGAGAGCGTCAACTTTGATGCAGAGGCACTTGATGTGCTGAAGTCATTAGGCTTAACTTTGGCTTCAGTAGAAAATACGGCTGTACCAGCTCCGGGTTACACCTATGCGTTTGATGTCATTCCTACGAGTGCTAATTCCAGTGTTCAAAGTAGTACTTTTACCTTCAATTATGATGATGCCACAAAAGAATTTATTCCAATTAGTGGAACGGTTGATTTAACTGGTAGCTTATTCTTCAACGTAGATAGAACCAAACTTGCCCTTCCTCCTCAACTAGAGTTGGGAGATTTATCAGCCCAGCCTGCTGTTGACCTTGATGTTATAGATAAGGCAAATACTGGTTTGCCTATATTTACTTTGGAGGTATTGGCTCCTCCTAATGTTGACCTGGAAAATCGAACTGTAACGCTCAATTTCAACGCATTGGCATCTCAAGAGTTCAGCGATTTTCTTGTAGCAGCAGGGGCAAGCCAGCCGATCGCTGGTTTGAAGCTGGGTGAGATTCAAGGCGATAGGAATATTGCTCTAGTTCCTGAACCTGGTACTGTGCTAGCAATATTAATGGCTGCTAGTTCAGCGCTAGCTTTAGGTAAACGGCATCGAATTATGTAACTGCTATTTTTTACAAAGTTAATTTTGTCACAGAAAAAATGGCTTTTTATTGTGTAATTGTTTAGTTTTGTTAAAACCTTGCTTATGCGTACTTATTATCTTTCAGCATTTTTAGGACTAACCGGCTCTATTGCAATCGTTGCACCTTTACCTGTTAAGGCTGCAACTTTCGACTTCGACCAATTGCAATATATTTCATCAAGACCAATCGATTCTGCTTACAGGCTAGATTTATTGGGAACCCCATCTGAAAACCAAGGATATCTAGGTTTCTTCAATGCAAATCCTGATGCCCCAGATGCTGGTCATGCAGATATTAGCTTAAATGCCTCAGGTAATGGCGCTCCTTATTACACGACCGGTCGGCAGGCTAGCCCTCAACTACCTCCAAACGGTGCTACCAGAACAGCAAGCGCGATCGCAATTGCTGGCTTTCCTAGCCTGAGTAGCTACGTGACGAACAACGCAATTAACCTAAGTGACCTTGGATTTGGGTTTGGACAAAAAAGCGATGTCTACGACGGGCTGCGCCTACGCAATCCTACCACTACATGGAATTTGGGCGAGGATAAGCTTGGTCAAGATTGGTTTGCTAGTAAAACTTCAAAGATTGAGGAAAGAATTTATAAAGCTAATCCAGATGATGTTGAGCTATTCCTCTCTTATGGGGCAAATAAAATAGTTGATTTGGGTTATTCTAATATTTATTCAGTTCTTGATTACGGTGCTACCACTCAAGTTATTGATGATATCGATGTTGGTTATACTGACCCAACTCAAGCAACAAAGGTTGCTGGTCTAGACCCCTTTGCAGACGGCTTGGCTAACGCTTTCTTACAAGATGTTGCAGCTGAGGGTGGTGGTGTCCAAGTATTTATTGAAGACAACCAAGTTGACGACAGTAATGTTGTTTTCGACAACAACGGATTCAATATATTCAATCTTCGATTTATAGGGTCTTTGCGAGCAGTTCCTATAGCAGCAGTACCTGAACCCTCTCATGTATTAGGGCTGTTGATGTTTGGAAGTTTAATTGCAGTTTCTCGTCGGAAAAAGCATAAATCCAGAGTGGGTTAGCCCCTTTGGGTAAGTCAAAAGTCAATAATTTTGAACCCCATAAATAAATTGCCCACTTTCGTAAAACTATCAAATAATAAATAGACTTCTAAAAAAAGGCGTCAGTTAACAGGATTAGCTAAAGGGATGCCCAGCTTCCTTTGTTCTGGAAAACGAACAACTAGGAGCAAAAGCAGTATGAATTGAACTTTAAAGAGAGGAAGCGATCGCCTCCTCTTTTTCGCATATTTAATCGATTATGCTAGATAAAGAACTTTTTTTATAGCATCAGCTAATTACCAAGCTTGCTCCAATTAAATCCATAACAATTAAACTTGTAGTCGCCGTTGGTTCTGGGCCCTAGCTATCTAATTGGTATACAAAGCAGGTAAGCTGAGAAAAGCACCTACCATCGGTAAAAAATTAGTGATAGTAAAGTTGCCTCGCCATCGCCCAGAACGAAAATTCAGTAACGTCAAACGAATAATTTTAGAATGTTCGCTCATAGAATGTGTCCATTGTGGGGCAGAATTAGCGTTACGCAGACCAAGGCATATGCGTAAAACCGTTCAAACAATGGATGGTGCAGTGTTTGTGGCAGGCAAGAGTAAAGAATGTACCAATCCCAGTTGCACACATTTTGGTAAACATTACTACGCTACTGGCGTGCTAAAGTACAGCCTACCTTACAGTACCTACGGGCTAGTCCTAACTCTGTTCAATAGTGCCGATGTCTGCTATGGCTGTTGCTAATTCTATTAGAACATAAACTATAAGAATTCTTGTAGTCTGTATGACCTCTGACGACTCTCGAATGAACTATGTTGTGGTCTGTTTAACCATAAAATCTACCGTCAATACAACATTATTGAGCAGGTTATCAACCTGCTCAAACAATTTCACCGCATTGCCACCTGATATGAAAAATTTGCTGCAAATTATACAGCCATAATTATGTTTGTCTCCATTATTTTGTGGTTATAGTTTGAAAACACGCCTTAGTTCTAATCATTTCAAATGACTATAGTGCCATTATTAACTGCCTCAGTCAAAGCTGCATTAAAAGAACCTTCAGACTGAGAGTTAAATATGCTGCCAAGACCAGAAACAATCTGTCCATAGTTAAATGCACTGCTACTACTGTTTCTCTGAGCAGAATTAGTACTAATTCCTTGAGTAGGGTTAAGACCCTCAGCAGGGTTAATCAGGTTATCGCCTTGAGGCAGCCTTTCGCTAGTTACTAAATCATTAGTGATATCAATGGTGGTAATTGGACTAGGATCGGCAATACTAATGACATCATTTGAACCACCGACAAATTTTTGCAGTTTTCCTTTGTTAATGTCCAATTCCGCCAACCAGCCGTCCACAGCTGAGGTATTAACGCCACCACCGTTTCCTAATAAGCCATCAGTAGCTCCAGTCACGTAAAGCTTACCATTTCCGGCAGTAGTAACACCTATAGGGTAGTCAAGATTTTTTTTGCTTCCAAATTGTTGAATCCACTTGTTGTTGCCATCAGTATCGAATCTTGCCACCCAGGCATTATAAGATTCGTCTTTTTGGCCTTTTCCTAACTTGCCGTTAGATTCTCCGATGATAAAGATGTTGTCATTTTCATCGATCTGCATGTCGGATAAGAACATGCCATCATCATCTGGAGAACCAAACTGTTTAGCCCACACTTGAGAGCCATCTGGGGTAAGTTTACTAATCCAAATATCACGACCCCCGATTCCTTTTTTTCCGACCTTTGTGCCAATATCCCCTGTAGTCCATCCTGTAACGTAAATATTGCCTTTGCTGTCAGTATCAACACCCCAAGCAAAATCAAGTCCCTGATTTATACTTCCAAGCTGTTGAACCCACTGTATCTCCCCTGCGGTGTTCACCTTTGACACCCAAGCATCGTACTTCAAAAGTTGCCGTGATGGGTCTGACTCTCTGACTAAGCCCTGAGTCCAACCTACAGCTATGCTGTTGCCATTATTATCAACGGCAAGGTCATAACATTCATCAAAAAAGGGAGTTATATCAAAAGGAAAGGTCGCTGAAGGATCTTTAATCAAGGTAGTCCACTGCTGGTTGCCATTGTTGTCAAACTTAGACACCCAGGAATTATCCTGAACGGCAAAATTGAAAATGTCTGTTCTGTCATTGTTATTAATTTCTATTCCTGATACGTAGACATTGCCTGATGGATCTAGATCTAGGCCAAAGGCTCCACTAGTAAAACCACCAGCACTAAACTGCCTACCCCAAACCTGATTGCCATTGGTGTCATATTTCGCCACCCAAACATCAGCTTCTGTTTGCTTGGTTCCAAACAAGTTACTCGACGTGCCGCCTGCCATGTAGGAGTTACCATCTTTATCTGTAACCATCGCAAAGTTAGACTCATCACCAGAAGAGCCAAACTGCCTACCCCAAACCTGGTTGCCATTGCTGTCATATTTGGCTATCCAAGCATCTCCAAAACCCTGATTTGTTCCAAACAATGGCCCGGTAGTAGTTCCTGATATATAAACATTGCCAGCAGCATCTGTACCCGTAGCAAGACTCAGATCGTTTCCGGTAGTTCCTAATTGCTGAATCTTCTTGTTGAATGTTGGTTTTTTTGGTGGTTTTTCACCGACAAATCGGAAATTATTTGACTTCAAATCTAAGTTGACTTCCGGTTTTGCAACTACAAAAGTTACAAGGTCAGGTACTCCCTGTTGCAGTGAAAATATGGCTTCTCCAGAAAGAGGTCGTGCGACTCCTGCAATCTGTAATCCATCAATTTTTACGATTCGATAGTCTTTAGGTTTACCATTTAGCTGGATGACATCATTATTTACACCGAAATCATAAATGACAGCATACTCGTTCAAACCAAGGAAGTTTGTAGTCAGTAGGGTATCTGGGTTAGAGGTAGTATAGTAAGGCTGATATGTATCACCTAGAACAAATCTGTCTGCCCCTACAGATGGGATATTTCTGTCTAAGATGAGAAATGGATTACCACCTTGTTGAGCATTCTGAATATTCAGAATAATTTCATACTCTTCTGGAGAGTTGTCAAATATATCGCCGAACAAATAATCTACATTTGTTGCTTGAGTCGCGCTTGCAATCGGATTGTCAGGATAAATGGTATCGTTTCCGGCACGACCGAAAAGGGCTTCAGGAGCATTTGTACCTCCTCCAATAACTAGATCGGCGGCAGGTGTCAATAATGAAATTGCTAATTGTTCATCAGCCATTGTCTTTAAATCCTTTATTTGAGAAACAATTTAGATTTTTTCTAGACTCAGTTTCGGACTTGTGACTAATTCCCGTTAGTTGCTATCGAGAGTGCAAGCGCATCTCAAGTACAATAATCCTTTAATAGCAAGGGTTCGGGCGTTTCATGATTTAGGATATTGTTTCATCACTTTCCTTATCCAGCAAGTGTTTCAGTTTTACGTGCGTTTGCCCTGCTGGTGTTGATGCTCTGGTGGTTATATTTATTTATCTCCAAAGAATAATATCTAATAGTTAGGCCAAATAGTAAAGTATTTTTTTTTCGTAAAGGATTTATTTTTGCAAGCTCCTTATTTGGACTTTGCAGAAAAAAAAGTTGTTCGCATATAATTTAC
Source organism: Nostoc commune NIES-4072 (assembly GCF_003113895.1). Classification (NCBI taxonomy): domain Bacteria; kingdom Bacillati; phylum Cyanobacteriota; class Cyanophyceae; order Nostocales; family Nostocaceae; genus Nostoc; species Nostoc commune. The sequence goes on from NZ_BDUD01000001.1 coordinate 4,025,573, forward strand.
GTAAACAACTCGAATGATTAATTTTCTTTATAGGTTTATGTCTATTCTATCAAATTTGCTGACCCTAATAGTCAAAAACTTCTGGAGAGAAAATAATATAAAAAACTATATTTGATACTGACATTACTTCTTGTTAGACTTGAGAAAAAAATTGTTAGTTCTTGTATTAATTACGCTTCAATGCTTACCTTGAATCTTTTTTAACAGTGAACAGTAAACAGTTATCAGTGATCTATTTATCCCTGGGTTTAAGTCCCCCACCTCCAGGTGGAATGCGTTGGTGGCGGGTCTAAATCCCCCACCATACGCCTGATAACTGATAACTGATAACTGATAACTGATAACTGATTTAAAGCCTCGCTTGATCAGCAAAGTCAAAAAATTCTTGTTTGCAACCAAGCAGGGAGAAACAAAGTTTTAAATCTTCTCTCATGAGAGTAATAAAAAAGCCTTAATAAGTAGTCGGACAGAATTAATTACACAATGTCATTGCCAATGAAGTTTTCGCGGTAGCATCTCGTAAAGAAGCGGAATGAAGCAATCTCAGCCCTTACGATTGCTTCATTCCGCTTGTAATGGTTTAAATCATTAGGACTTACGCACTGTACAAAATAACTACCCTATATATTAACCAATTGTGGGGGTTGAAGTTAAGAGCCTTTATAGGCAGAACGAATTGAACGCCTAACTAAATTCATTCACTTCTGTCAATGCGTAAGTCCTAATCATTTCAAATCACTAGACTCCCATTATTAACTGCCTGAGTCAAACTTGAAGAAAAAGGACTCCCATTATTAACTACCTGAGTCAAACTTGAAGAAGAAGCAGGTTGCAACTCAGAGTTAAATATGCTGTCAAGACTAGAAACGAACTGTCCATAATTGAATGTACTACTGGTAGAAGGAGTAGTGATTCCCTGACCAAAGTTAAGATTGATCCCTTCAGCAGGGTTAATCCGGTTATCGCCTTGAGGCAGCTTTTCGCTAGTTACAAGACTATTAGTGATATCAATGGTACGAATGGGAGCAGGAGCGGCAATACTGAAGACATCAGTTGAACCAGTGAGGACATCAGTTGAACCAGTGAGGACATCAGTTGAACCAGTGAGGACATCAGTTGAACCAGTGAGGACATCAGTTGAACCACTGGGGACATCAGTTGAACCTGTGAGGACATCAGTTGAATCACTGGGGACATCGGTTGAACTAGTGAGGACATCAGTTGAACCACTGGGGACATCAGTTGAACCTGTGAGGACATCAGTTGAACCAGTGAGGACATCAGTTGAAAGGCTGAGGCCGTTAATTGATCTGCCGATAAATTTTTGCAGGCTTCCACTGTTGGCATCAAGTTGAGCCAACCAACCGTCCACAGCTGAGCTAGTAACGCCAGTAGGGTTCGTTAATGAGCTATCCGTAAATCCAGTCACGTAAAGCCTACCAGTGCCGTTAGTAGTAACACCTGTAGGGTAGTCAAGATTATTTTGTCTTCCAAATTGTTGAACCCAGTTGTTGTTGCCATTAGTGTCGAACTTCGCCACCCAGGCATTATAAGATGGGTCTTTTGTGCCATTTCCCAACACGCCGTTAGTATGTCCGATGATAAAGATGTTGTCATTTTGATCGATCTGCATATCCGATAGGTACATGCCATCATCATCTGGAGAACCAAACTGTTTAGCCCACACTTGAGTGCCATTTGGGGTAAGTTTAGTAATCCAAATATCACGACCCCCGATTCCGGTTTGTCCGGTGCTTGTGCCAATATCCCCTGTAGTCCATCCTGTAACGTAAATATTGCCCAAGCTATCAGTGTCAACACCCCAAGCAAAATCAAGTCCCTGATTTATACTTCCAAGCTGTTGCACCCACTGTACCTGTCCTGCTGTGTTCACCTTTGACACCCAGGCATCGTACTTCAAAAGTTGTCGTGATGGGTCTGACTCTCTGACTAAGCCTTGAGTCCAGCCTACAGCTATGCTATTGCCATTATTATCAACGGCAAGGTCATAAGATTCGTCAAAGAAGGGAGTTATGTCAAAAGGGAAAGTCGCCGCAGGATCTTTAATCAGGGTAGTCCACTGCTGGTTGCCATTGCTGTCAAACTTAGACACCCAGGAATTATCCTGAACGGCAAAGTTGAAAATATCTGTTCTATCATTGTTGTTAATTTCTATTCCTGATACGTAGACATTGCCTGATGGATCTAGATCGAGGCCAAAGGCTCCGCTCGAAAAACCACCAGCACTAAACTGCCTACCCCAAACACGATTACCATTGGTATCATATTTTGCCACCCAAACATCAGTTTCTGTTTGCTTGGTTCCAAACAAGTTACCCGATGTACCACCCGCTAGGTAGGTGTTACCATTTTTGTCTGTGACGCTCGCAAAGTTAGACTCATCACCAGAGGAGCCAAACTGCCTACCCCAGACTAGGCTACCATTGGTGTTATATTTCTCTACCCAAGCATCTCCCAAACCTTGATTGCGTCCAAACAATGTCCCGGTGGTAGTTCCTCCCAGATAAATATTGCCAGCAGAATCTGTATTCACAGCAAGACTGAGATCGTTACCAGTAGTCGCTAACTGATCAATCTTCCTGTACGCTGTTGGTTTTATTAGTGGTTTTTGACCGATAAACCGAAAATTATTCGAGATCAAATTTAAATTGACTTCAGGCTTTGCAACCACAAAAGCTACGAGGTCAGGTGCTCCCTGTTGCAGTGAAAATATCGCTTGTCCAGAAAGAGGTTGTGCGATTCCTGCAACCTGTAATCCAGTAATTTTTACGATTCGATAGTCTTGCGGTCTACCATTTAGCTCGATGATATCATTATTAACACCGAAATCATAAATGACAGCATACTCGTTCAAACCAAGGAAGTCTGTAGTTAGTAGGGTTGCTGGGTTAGAGGTAGTATAGTAGGGCTGAGTTCGATCACCGAGAACAAATCTGTCTGCCCCTACAGATGGGATATTTCTGTTTAGAATGAGAAATGGATTTCCACCTTGTTGGGCATTCTGAATATTCAGAATAATCTCATACTCTTCTGGGGAGTTGTCAAATAGATCCCCGAACAAATAATCTACATTTGTTGCCTGAGTGGCGCTTGCAACCGGATTGTCAGGATAAATGGTATCGTTTCCAGCACGACCGAAAAGGGCTTCAGAATCAGTTGTACCCGATGCGAGAACTAGATCGCTGGCAGGTGTCAATAATGAGATTCCTAATTGGTTATTGGCCATTTTGTTTAAATCCCTTATTTGAGAAACAATTTAGATTTCTTCGAGACTAAGTATCAGATTTGTGACTAACGCTCTTTTATTACTCTCATTAGAGAATATTTCAAACCTTGTTTATCGGTGCTTGGTTCCAATGTCCTGACAAGGATTTTTTAACTTTGCTGATAAAATTAGGCTTTGAAAAAGATTCAACATTAGCATTTGATTTTTCTCTCTTCAGAGATATAGAAGAGAGCTAATTTCCGTTAGCTGGTTTCGATGATTTGGTGGTTTTTAGCTATCTCCAAAGAATAATATGCAATACTTCTGCCAAATAGTAAAGGATTTATTTTTTATAAACTTGTCGCTTTCATAGTTGAAAATTCAATCAAACGAGAAAAAATCTTGATTTTTTAGTTAATGTATAATAAAATCATCTGTTTTTTAAAGTCTAATTTAGCTACGCTTACCCTACTTCTTGTGTTTAATATAAACAGGAGAATTCTTAGGAACTTGGTTAAAATTTGGCTGAATAAACACCAGAATCAAAAATGCTCCACCTAGCAAGGCAATACTTGCTAGAAGCACAGTTGCATGTAGACCCGATACAAATGCATTGCTAATCGCCTGATGCATAGCTTGGGTTGAAATGTTAACTGGCAGGTCACTGGGTACTTTTACTCCACTATGCAAAACATCAGCGATGAGGCGATCTTGGAGGTTTGAGGGTAGGCCCCAAGTAGAGAGCGATCGCGCTAAATGTGAGGCTAGCAGTTGTGTAAGAATTGTTCCTTGTATGGCAACTCCTAAAATAGCGCCGATACGATTACTAGTGTTGATTACTGCTGAGGCAATTCCCACTTTTGTAGAGGGTACAGAATTCAGAGCTACTGCCGCTAAGGGCGCGAGTGTCAAGCCGCTACCAAACCCCGAAAGAATCAGGCTCCACAAAATCGCTCCATACTCTGTATCGGCACTAATTCGGATCAACGAAAATGTAGCTATGCTTGCTACGATAAGTCCTGTCGCGATCGCAAAGCGCCACCCTAAGCGAGCAGCAAACCACCCAGAACATATAGATGCAATTACAAAAGCCCCATTCATCGGCAGGAAGCGCAAGCCAGCTGCCGTTGCCGAGTAGCCCTGCACTTGTTGGAAGAACAGGCTGAAGATAAAAAGTAAGCTGACAACACAGAAGAATACCAAAATTTCAACGACATTGACAACAGTAAATGTCGAATTCTGAAACAAGGTTAATGGCACCATTGGGTGGCTACTGTGGGACTCAACAAATAAAAATGCTATAAAGCTAAGTCCAGCAACTATCAGCAGCAAGACAATAAGGGGTGATTGCCATAGCCCAGTATTCCCTTGCGTAAGTGTGTATGTAAGTGAAGCCAGAAAGATTACACTGAGCAATAAACCAGGCACATCGAGACGTTGCTTGTTAGGATCTTTACTTTCCCTAACAACACGCGAAGTCAACTGAAAAGCGATCGCTCCCAATGGTAAGTTGACAAAGAACACACTTTGCCATCCCAAAGTATCTACTAGCAGTCCACCTAACGCAGGGCCAGCAACCAGGGCGAGTCCTGACACGGCAGCCCAAATACCAAGGGCTTTTGATTTTTCATTCGGTTCAGGAAACGTATCAGCAATGATCGAGAGAGAACCAGTCACTAGGGCAGCAGCCCCAATTCCTTGAAGGGTTCGTCCAGTAATCAAGATACTCAAATTGGGAGCTAGACCGCAAATTAAAGAAGCGATCGTGAAGATGACTAGCCCTGTAAGGAAGACTCGCTTACGTCCATAAATGTCTCCTAATGTTCCGCTTGGCAGCATCATACCAGCAGCAGACAAAGTGTAAGCGTTGAGAATCCACTGTAATCCCGACACGCCAGAGTTTAGACTTATCTGAATTTTGGGAAGCGCCACATTCATCACAGTGTCATCAATATTGGCCATGAAGAGGGCGAAACACATTGCCGCTAGGGTAACTGTTTTAATACGATCTCGATTCATCGCTGTTACTACCTCTGCTGGAGTGGTTCTGCCACTGTTGTTTTAGTTGTTTTATAATTATTAGCAAGAATCTTCTGTAAGATATCGGGAATTTCAAACACGGCTCTATTGTTTACCGCAGCGACATTTGCACGGTAGCGGGCGAAATTTTCCGGCTCAAGAAACTGCTCAACTGCTCGGTCAATATCTCGAAAACTGCGGATAACCAGACCTACTTGCTGGTGTTGAATCCAGTCAGTGTTGTATTGTTCCTGCGGCATTGTTGCAGCACTTCGTTCCACAATTACTGGTAGCTTCATGACTAACGCTTCACTAATACTACCAGGGCCTGGTTTACCAATCATAAAATCACTAAGATGCATATAGTAAGGAATGTCTTTTGTAAAGGTGGTGACAAACCTTTTCTGGAGACTTTGGCTCTCACGTAAAGCTAAAGCTAGTTCTTCATTGCGTCCGCAAATAAAGATGAGTTGTAGTTTTTGGTGAAAAGACTCTAGACGCTTGGCAATTTCTAGCATTGCTTTGGAGCCATTACCCCCGAATAATACAAGTCCAGTCAGACAGTCTGGATCTAAACCCAAGCGTTGCCTTTCTTGGGCGCGATCGCTGACAATTGGTTCATAAAAGCGAGGGTTAATCACCATTCCCGAAGTTTTGACGATCAGATCCTCATTTACTCCTAGAGAACGAGCTTGTTCCACTGCTTTTTGGGTGCCACAAACAACATAACTTCCCGTTTCTGGTTCTATCCAATAGGCCGACGGAAAATCAGCAAAATCTATCAGAACTGTCACTAAAGGTGTGCCTGGTTTTACTTTCTGTAAACTTTCCCAGATCATTTTATTAAACAACGGCACTACAGAAACTACTAGGTCTGGCTGTTGTTCGCGCCACTGTTCCTCAAATATCCTCACACCAGCATCGTAATTTAGTTTGATCAGTAGTTTATTGAAGGGCATTGTCAGATGGTGAATCCATGTCCAACCGCTTTGCATAATCTGGTTGAGAACTTGATCTCCACTAGTTCCGAATAACTTGTAGATATCCAGTGTCTTTTGTCCTTCAGCTAACCGCTTTGCTAATATGTCCACATCGGTAATACTAGTTTGACAGGGGAGTTGTTGCTCAATTATTGAAGATATCGCATTAGAAGTAGCGATATGCCCTCCACCACTATTTCCGGTGACAACATTGATCAAAAACTTTTTTTTGGGATATGAGGATGATTGCATTGTTTCCATAAATACAAAATATCTCTTAAAAACTAAACTTTTTTTGTTATGCTATTGAGCAAATCTCTATTCAACTAAGTTCTCCAGCGACTCCATAAGGAAGACGAGAATTGGAGTAAATGCTTTTGCGGAAGATGATGCTCATCCCAGAATAAAAATTGAGCCAATAGCCAAAAATTGCGTAAAATACGAAGAATATAAATCTGCTCGATGTCAAAACTTTCCTTGAGTTGATCGGTTCGTGAAAGACATCTACCGGGCGGCCGAGGATGCGTTGGTACTCATTGGAAACACGAGCATTTAGGGTAGGCCAGAGTGTATCATGATTAGGCCGTAATGAATCTATAAACTCCCACCCTTGACGACGCCCGAATAATTCGATGGATTCACGAGTATAAATATGAAGGTGGTACGGGACATGTACCGCGTTACAAATATCGTTTATGTCAGGTCGATTTAAGTTAAGGTTAGACGCGTTTGGTGTGCTGATCAGAATATAACCACCAGGAGCAAGCAAGTTGTTTAACTTATCTAACAAGGCATTAGGATCTTTAACATGTTCGATGACATCCTGAAGTAAAATGTAATCGAATGCTCCTTTTTGAAGCGTTGCCGGATCGCCGAAGCCGTCCTTGGTTCCGTAAGGATCATATCCGTGACAATTGGTAAAGCCTTGTTGCCGGAGGTATTGTACAAATAGGCCGTTTGCACCACAGCCATAATCGAGTATTGAGTGAGTCTTGGAAAACCCATACTTGGTAAGTTGTTTGCGTAATTTTCTGTAGAAGACGCGAAAGGGCCATGTCAATGTTGCCTGAGCAATCGGATATTTTGCGTAGTAATGATCAAGATCCACAATATCTAGACAATGAATTGTCTTGCAATCAGGACATCTCCAAACCTTAAATGTTTCATGCATAAAGGCTCTGACGTTGCATGGAAATGTAGAAAATGCAGATTCATCATTCGGATCAACGCGATAATTGCAAATCAAACATTCAAGGCGTTGCTTGGTTGTACTAACAAGTTGTTGTTGCACCATAATCTTTCTGTGAGAAAATATTAACAATTTTTTAGGGAGAATTTTAGGGAAATTCTATGTTTTTTTATCCATCACAAGTGCGATCGCATCTTTTTCGCACTTTCTACATAGAATTGGCTATTTCTTTCTCAAACAAACCAAGCGCCCGAAGCACTGCATGATCCATGTCATAGTACTTATAATCTCCAAGTCGTCCGGCAAAGAGTACTGTACCGTTGAGTTTCTCTACTTCTTTGAGGTATAAGCTCAAGCGATCGCGGCTCTCTTCATTGAGAATAGGATAATAAGGATCATTTCTCCCTGGTACATAAGCCTGGGGATATTCCATCACCAAGGTAGTTTTAGGAGATGTTTGTCCTGATAAATACTTCTGTTCAGTGATGCGAGTGATATCGTAATCGTTGGGATAGTTAACTGTACCCACTTCTTGATAATGTTCTTGATCCAAAGTATCGAATTGAAAGCGCAGACTACGATAAGGCAATTCACCATACATATAATCAAAAAAGGTGTCAATCGGCCCAGTGCAAAGTAACCGATGAAACTTAACATCTTTGATAATCTCGCGGTAATCTGCGTTTAGCAGTACCTTAATGTTGGGATGAGCAAGCATCCGCCGGAACATTTCTGTATAGCCTAGTTTAGGCATAGCCTGATAAGGGTCTTGAAAATAACGGTCATCCCGACTGATATAAACTGGAACGCGTCCCGTTACCCCCCGATCGAGATCCTCTGGTTTCATTCCCCACTGTTTGATTGTGTAATGGAGAAAAACATTTTCATAAATGTAATCAGCTAAAAAGGTGAGATCGCCACTAGCACTCTCTCGCAGTTTTAAAATAGGTACTTTCACTCCAAAACCGAAGTTTTCTAGAAGCAAATTCTCTAGCTTCTCTGCATATTTCTCAGGAAAAAGTGCATGGAGAGAATTGAGATTAAAAGGGATAGGAACTTTCTTACCCTCTAAAACTCCCAACACATGATGATAGTAATGCCTCCATTCTGTAAATTGAGAGAGATAATCCCATACTTTCTTAGACTTAGTATGAAAGATGTGAGGCCCATATTTATGAACGAGAATACCATGCTCGTTGTAGTAATCATAGGCATTACCCCCAATATGATCTCGCTGCTCTACAATTAGTACTCTCTGCCCAAGCTGAGTTGCTAGGCGTTCAGCCATTACACAGGCTGAATATCCAGCCCCTACAATCAGCCAATCAAATAGCATATTATTTCACTCCGGTTATTTTTTTCGGAATTCATCAAACTGTTGAGGATAACTGCTTATTTGTCTCAACCGTTGGAGAAGGCACAACTGAGAAGGAGTTTTCAAGTATTTGTTCCAAAATATCAACAACTTCAAATACTCCTTGATTGTTGATCGCGGCGGCGTTGGCACGGTACTGAGCTAGAGTTTCCGGTTGGATTAGCTTTGCTACAGCTTGGTTAATATCGCGGAAATCGCGGACTACAATTCCAATTTCATTTTCTGCAATCCACTCAGCCGAGGGTCGTTCTTGAAACATACTTAAGGCGTTGCAATCTGTAATTACTGGTAAGCTCATTGCCACAGCTTCGCTAACACCTACAGAGCCGGATTTACCAATAAAGAAATCCGATAGATGCATGTAGTAAGGAATTTCACTAGTAAAAGTTTCAATGTACCTTGGTAAGCGACTCTGTTGACGGCGCAAAGTATTTGCTATTTCTTCATTACGTCCGCAGATAAAAATGAGTTGTAGATTCAATGACGATTTCTCTAGAGAATCGGCAATTTCTAGCATTGCTTTTGAACCCTGACTACCAAAAGTTATTAAACCTGTTGGTAAATCTGGATTTAGACCTAAGCGTTCTCTTTCAATTTTGCGATCGCTATTTACGGGTTCAGAAAATCGAGGATGAATTACTACTCCTGAAGTGCTGAAAATTCGCTCTTGCGTATAACCCAAGTTTTTTGCTTGTTCAACTGCTCGTTGAGTAGGACATATTAAAAATTGTCCTTGTGGATCAATCCAGAAGTTGGGTGGACAATCGGCATGATCGGTCATTACCGTTGCAAAAGGCACACTAGGCGATACTGCCTGCAAGCTTTGATTAATCAGCCCGTTGATATAAGGCAGTAATGAAACCACCATATCAGGTTGATGCTGCTGCCAATATCTTTTAAAACGTCCTAGCCAAGCAAAACGAGAAAGGCGTATTTGTAATTTGAATGAGGGAACTAAGAAAGGGTCATTAATAATTTTTGCCCAGTTCTTTTTGAGTATTAGCTGATTGTAAACGTAGTGTGGAGCAGTCGTACCAATAATTTCTTTGAAAGCATCAACTATATGAATTTCCCAAGGTAATTGCCGCTTCTCGATCACTTTTTGCAAAGCATTGGCTGTGCTGCGATGACCTGCACCTAAATCATAAATCATCAAATATACTTTTTTCATGGTTTTACCATTTGGTTTGTATTTGGGTTCGGGACAATCTTGTTAAATTTGATATCTAAATTCAACAATGTTATCTTTCACTGGTTTTGTCTGATGTTGCTCCTACCATTGATTTACTTCCACTAAATTTCAACGCAACGTGCTTTTGATTCTCGATGCGGAGTTGATTGAGCTTACCTACTCCCATCCACTGATAAACTGCGTCGCCAAATAGAGGAAAAATTTGCCACAGCCCCATCAGCAGTTTTGATATAGTTTCTGTTGTCGGATCTTGATTGACAATCACTTCTGCTTGATTCTGCTTAATAGCGCGGATGACCGCTTTTGCGACATCATCTGGTGTAGATGCGCCTGCTAACTTTGGTATCGGTACGCCAGTATCGGCAATCATTCCCTCACCAGAAACATATCCCGGACAGATTGCAGAAATCTCCACGCCAGTACTAGCTAGTTCTTGTCTAAGTGCATCAGTCCATATAAGAAAACCAGCTTTGCTAGCAGAGTAAACACTGTTGTAAGGGTTTCCCTTTTTACCAGCTAGAGAAGCAATATTAACAATGTGACCCCTGTTTTGGGCTAACATCGTTGGTAGTACCAAACGACTTAATTCCATCCCCGATAGCAAGTTAATTGTTAATATTGACTGTAACTCCGCAGTTGAATAATCTTGAAATTTTTTGTATATCTCTATACCTGCGTTGTTAATCAAAATGTCAATTGGCCCTGCAAGCTGATTGATTTGCTGAATGAGGTTTGGCAGCTCCTCAAGCTTGCTGAGGTCATATTTAATACCTAACCAGCGACCTCCTAAAGCTTTGACTTCGGCAGCTACTTGATCTAATGCCTGTTGCGATCGCGAAACACCAACTATAGTTGCTTTTTCTTTTGCCAAAGCACGAGCAATAAAGACTCCTATCCCGCGTGAGGCTCCTGTCAAAAGTACTGTCTGACCTGCAATAATTGTCATGTTTGCTTAACATCCTCTTTCATTCAGTACAACTTAGTTCAGGAAGTAGCAACGTTCTCTTTGAGAGAAGGGAAATGTTTCCCACCCAGTTCAATTTGCTCCTGTTCAACTCCGGTTTTGATTCTGGCGAGTAAATATTTCCAGTCAGAAGCAATAATATTTGTGCCATGATCTGGTTCTATCAAACTGGCTAAGGCAATATTGCTGCCATATTTATTCACTAAATTGTATATACCTAAGAAATTAAAAACTCCTGATTCATAAGTTCCACAAGGAACTGAGGGATTTTGAACTCCAGTACAGTATTCATGGGGTTGCAACCACTCTTTTGAAGGATATCCGTGGAAATGAACCATTGGCATCCCATTTTCAATTAACTCTGGTGCGTATAAAGCAGCAGCCAGTGCGATCGCCACCATGACATAGATATCGTAAGATGGTTTGATCTCGCCTGCTCCAGAATCAAGTCCTTTTGGCAACTGGAGTAATAATCTGTCTTGTAATCCAATCCTAAATATGTCTGTTTCTAAATTCAGGTTTGTTTTATTTGAGCCTGAACGAGAACTAGCAAGCCAGATATCTGGTATTTGTTTAAATACGTATTTTTCGGCAATCTTGGTTTTGATATACCTTCTACCAATTTGATTCTGACGCAGTTCATCACGGCTGAATCCTGCGATCGTTGATAAGCTGTCCCACTCCCTCTCGGATATTTCTACAGCACCGATATATTGTGGCGGTTCGGCGTATGCAACAAAACCGTAAGAAACTCCGGTTCTGCCATTTATCATCCAGTCTACAATATCTCGATGGGACTTTCTTTTCATCACATCGTTAATTTTAAAACCAGAAGGTAGTAAATCTGTTGATGCTAATTCTTTACCCAATTTGACTAATTGACCTGCATAGGCAGATGCTTTCGCGTCATATTCACCAATTTCAAATCGACTTAAAGGTAATGGTTGAATTGGGACAAAGATTTTAGGAATTAAGGATTTAGAAACGAACTCATCAAGTAACTCTGTAGAAAATACTGAGTCTGAGAGGTTCATGTTTAAGATAGAGATATTGGTGTTGTCAACCCCAATCACAATTTCCGAAAAGTTCTTGATGAGGGTATTTACACCAATTGGAATTTTTTGCTGATAAGGTATTTTTGGATCGACTAGCTTTGGATTCAGTTTTGTTAAAACGATCGCTTGAGTATTTGTTGGGTCTTCAAGTGGTTGGACACTCTCTTCAGCCCAACTGATAAATTGCATGATTTTAGCAGCAGATATCGGGTTTTTGTTGAAAACAAAACGAGAATATAATCGATAGAGCAATTCTGCTAAAACTATCTTTGCTTTGCCAAACAAAGAAGGATGTTTTTCAACATCTACGACAGCATTAACACCTGATTTAATCACCCTTGTGGTAATATTCCTTTTCCAATTAATTAAAGGAATAGTAATTTCGTAGTTAAACTCTTTAGTTGCTTCTTCCCAAGATAATATCTGAACTCCGTTTTCTTGTAATTTATGTTCTAACTCTTTCCTAAACTGTAAAACTGTTTCTTCTTTATAACCATTAGGCAAAGGTCTAAAGGTAACTTTTAGCTTATTTGCCATCACTTTTGGATCGATGACAGGAGGGATAAAGCCTGTAATTTTACGACAATAACCACCAATCAAACGACCAATTGTTTGCAAACTCAGGTCTTGAGCTTTAGTTGTAGAACTATCAGTAACGACATCGTTACTATTTTGCAGAAAGGCGAGAATTTCTGTTTTGCGTTGAGCTAGTTCTGTACGGATTTCTGCTGTTAGTAATCCTTTCGGAGAATTAATCTTGAGTTTATCATTATCAGCCCACAACTGAACGCCTTGATGATTAAGATTTTCCAAAAGTTCTGATACGTTCATAGATTCACCATTTTTGTTGTTATTTAAACAGAATTCAGGGGTCAGGAATCAGAATTCAGAATGAATTATGTGTCAATAGGGTTGGCTAAAAGTAAGTTTTTTGAACGTAGACGCAAAGACGCAAAGGACGCGAAGCAAGAAATGCTTAACTTAAATTTCAAAGGTTTCTGATTCAGAAGCTTCTACTTCTTTGGCTAGATGCTGTGAAAGTGATTCTATAGTGGGATAATGCACTAAGAGAAGTGGAGACATATCAAGTCCGAGAAATTGTTTTCCAGTACTAGCAATCGCGATCGCTAGCACGGAATCTAAGCCGTAACTGTCAAAAGGTAGCCGGACATTAATTTCATCTGGTTTGACTCCCAGTTCTTGGGCAATTTGGTTAACTAACCAAGCTTGAATATCTTCTGCTGTCAGAGATTTAAGACTGAGTTGCTGCAATGTTATGTTAGTTTCCTCCTGAGTTTCGGTCTGCTGATGTTGCTTCTCTAATAGCTCAAGCAGTCTCGGCAGCAAATTCAACTCTGCTTGTGAGAGTTCTGCGGTCATTTCTAACTGCTTGACTAATTGCTTAAAGTCTGCATTACCGAGAGATTTATTCGGCGAGACGCTCTCAACTTTCTCGTGCCCATTACGATTAGCTGTAAACCAGTGGCGCTTTCGCTGCCAGGGATAGGTTGGTAATTGTAGACGTTGACGCGAGTAATCTAGGTCAAAGGCTAACCAGTCTACTTTTGCTCCATGTACATATAAAGTTCCTAAACTTTCTAGTAGCTGTTGCCAATCTTCTTTTTCTGGATGCAAACTAGGAAGGAAAACTTTTTCATTCTTAGATAAGCGATCGCTACCTATTTCTACAAATATTTCGTACCCCTGTTGAGCTAAAATATCTACGCTGGCTGCATTTACGGGTTTTCGTACTTGCTCAAACCAATACTCAGGGGTAGCTATTTCACCAGTTAGATGAGAAACTACGGGAATTCGTGGTTGAGAGTAGGTTACTTCCTTAGCGATTTTTTCAAACTCGTCTACTTGGGATTTGACAACTAACTTCAAGGCATCTTCCAAGCTGAAAACTCCAGCTACACAAGCAGCAACGTATTCCCCGACATCGTTACCCATAACTGTGGTGGGTTGTATACCCCAGGATTTCCATAACTGGAAAAGGGCATACTCTAGGGCGAAGAGGGCAGGGGGGGCAGGGGGAGCAGGGGAGGCAGGGGGGGATTGAGAGAAAATTGTCTCTAGTAATGGTTGCTCTAAGTAAGGACGCAGGATTTGATCGCAATGGTCGAGAGCAGCACGGAAGGTAGGTTGAGTTTCGTAGAGTTTACGCCCCATTCCTAGATGCTGGTAGCTCACGCCTGTGAAAATGAAGGCTATTTTAGGAGAACCTGCGACTTTTCCTTTAAATAAGCCTGCTACTTCTTGCCCAGCGCGGAAGGCGGCTAGCTTTTCATAAAGTTCGGTAGTTGAAGATGCTACCACACTTAACCGATGCTGAAAGTGCGATCGCCCGCTATTGGCACTAAAGCAGATATCTCCTAAAGCTAAGTCTGGGTTAGCAGCCAAGTGCTTCTCATACCGTTCGGCTAACTGAATTAGAGCTTCGTCTGTCTTCGCTGATAGTGCTAGTAAATGTAGGGGGCGCTCTATGGATTTTGGATTTTGGATTTTGGATTTTGGAACATTTTGACCAGTATCACCCAATCTAAAATCTAAAATCGGCAATCTAAAATCAGATGGAGCCTCTTCTAAAATCACATGAGCGTTAGTGCCGCTAAAGCCAAAAGTATTAACTCCCGCCAGTCGGCTCTTTGCTCCTACAGTCCAGGGCATTCGCTCAGTCGGAACTTTTAGCCTGAATTCATCCCATTTAATGTTAGGATTAGGCTGCTGAAAATGCAGATGCGGTGGGATTTCTCCATGTTGCAAAGCCAGCACCACCTTAATTAAACTGGCGATCCCAGAAGCGGGTTCTAAGTGACCAATGTTGGTTTTTACTGAACCAATAACTAAAGGTTGATCTTGAGGACGATTCTTACCAAATATCGCCCCCAAAGCTGCCACCTCAATCGGTTCTCCAACTGATGTCCCTGTACCCTGAACTTCTACATAGTCAATCTCGGCTGAGTCTACGCCACTATTTTCTAAAGCTTGGCGAATCGTAGCTTGCTGAGACATCCCATTAGGAGCAATCAAGCTACTACTACGCCCATTGTGATTCACCGCAGAACCCCGAATCAAGGCTAAGATATTATCCCCGTCAGCTAAAGCATCTTTGAGGCGCTTGAGGACGACGACACCACACCCTTCTCCTTTGACAAAGCCATTGGCAGCAGCATCAAAGGTTTGGCAGCGACCGTTAGGATTTAACATCCGTGACTTGGAGAGAGCAATGCTGGTGTCTGGGACGAGATTCAAGCCAACTCCGCCAGCTAAGGCTAGATTGCATTCACCCAGCCGCAAACTTTGACAAGCCAAATGTACTGAAACTAATGAAGAAGAACAAGAAGTATCGATCGCCATACTTGGGCCTTTTAGCCCTAAAATATACGACAAGCGCCCAGCCGCTACACTCAAGGAGTTACCGATCGCACTAAAAGCGTCGATTTGGGTGGAGTCTCCTACTGACGACATTACCTTGCTGTAATCATTGAGGTAAATGCCGATAAACACTCCTGTAGAACTGTTATACAAATGCTCTGGTGCAAGAGTTGCATTTTCTAAAGCCTCCCAACCAACCTCTAGTAAGAGCCGTTGTTGGGGATCTATACTTGCTGCTTCTCTCGCTGAAATCCCAAAAAATTCAGGGTTAAACCCATCTACCTGAGTCAAAAAACCGCCTTTGCGGGTACACACCTTGCCAGGAGCATCAGGATCTGGATCATATAATTTTTCAATATCCCAGCGATCGGCAGGAACTTCAGTAATGGCATCAACTCCATTGCGTAACAGTTGCCAGAAAGCCTCTGGATTGTCAGCACCGGGAAATCGGCAACCCATGCCAATAATTGCAATTGGTTCTCGTTTGGCGTACTCTAGCTGGTTAACTTTGGCTTGCAGGTCTTCAATCGCCCGAAGCGCCCGCTTGATGGGTGATACATTATTTTCTTGTTCTGACATCTCTTCAGTACCTCATGCTATTTAATTTACCAAGCAGCAGTGCTTCGGCTTCGCTGTCTGATAAATCGTCTAAATATGACTCAGTTACAACTTGCTCCTTATGGTTGGTTTCTTGTGATTCGACAGCAGATTCATCAGAAATTAAAGATGCAATCGCATCTTTTAGTAGATAATCAACAAGCGCCTCAATTGTGGGATAGTCAAAAACTAAAGTTGAAGGTAGAGAACAACTTAGAGTGCTTTCCAAACGGTTCTTTAACTCCACTGCCATCAGAGAATCCATGCCGAGATCAAGAAAACCTTGTTGCGGCTCTAATTCCGATGCATCAATCCCTAAAAGTTTAACAAGTTCAGTTTGGATGTGAGCAATTAAAAGAGGTTGCCGCTCGTTTACAGGGGTTGCTTCTAACTGTTGTAAAAATTTTGTTCGTTGCAACGATGGTTTTTTATCTATGGCAATGAAAGATTCCAAAAATGGTGAAACCACACCTTCAGGAAATTGTTCGCAGAACTTAGACCAGTTGACTGGCAATACTCCTACCTGGCTTCTATCCTGTCCTAGCAAATTTCCTAATATCTGCAATCCCTGTTCTAATGGTATAGACTCCATTCCTTGAGCTGCTAATCTCGCTTGATCGCGGTTTCCCAGACTTGTAGCCATGCCAGCATCTTTCCAAAGTCCCCAGTTGATGCTTAATCCTGGTAGTCCTGATGCTCGGCGATAATCGGTTAACGCATCCATGAAAGCATTGGCGGCTGCATAATTTCCTTGACCTGGCGAACCTAATAACGCCGCAGCCGAGGAAAATGTAACAAAGAAATCCAGTTGTAACTGCTGGCTCAATGTGTGCAGAATCCAAGTTCCTCTAACCTTTGCTGCCATAACTTGCTCGAAGGACTTCCACTCCTGCTGTCGAAGGATGCCATCGTGGAGCATACCAGCAGCGTGGATAATTCCTCCCAGAGGTGGCATCGAGGTTTTAATTTCCTCGAATACTCTGACCATATCGCTCCAGTGGGCGACATCAGCAGTGGCGATCGCTACCTTTGCTCCCAGATTTTCCATCTGAACGATCGCTTGGAGTACTTCAGCTGATGCCTGTTTGCGCCCAGTCAGCATTAAATGCCGCGCCCCTTGCTCTACCATCCACTGTGCTACTTTTAGACCTAATGCTCCCAACCCTCCAGTAACCAAATATGTGCTATCTGATTGCAGAGATATTGAACGAGCCTCTGATACTTCGCTGCGGATGAGACGAGCCACATAACGCCGTCCTTCTCGGAAGGCGATTTGGTCTTCCCCTTGAGAATCCCGAATCTCTGCTAACAGATTTACTGCTTCATCTGTGGGAGCATCGGCAGCCAAATCTAGTAGTCCTCCCCACAACTTGGGATGCTCTAAAGCAATAACTTTACCCAATCCCCACAAAGAAGCCTGGGCTGGTGCTTGCAATGAGGATACTGCTGGTACTGCTCCTCTAGTTACTAACCACAAACGGGGCGAAGCGAGGCGTGAGGCAAGAGCTTGCACTAGATGCAAGGTACTGGCACAACCAAGAACCTGAATCTTTTCTATTAAAGGGACGGTTAATTCTGAAGTCAATCCTGCTTCTAAACTCCACAGGTGAACAACTCCTTTTAACGGTAAGTTGTTAGTTCCCACTACCTCTTGCACAAGCTGCTCAAAATCGGCTGGGTTCGATGGGTTAACACTCCAAGTTCCAGGCTGTTTAACTTCATAGCTGTCCCCAGGATAGACCAGAAAACAATTTTCACCCTGCTTTTGTAAAAGATGGGCTAGAGCTTGTCCAACACCCGATCTGTCAGCTAAAATCAGCCAACTACCAGGTTCTTGAGCGCTGATTTGTGTCAACTGACGTGGCTTAGGCTGCCAACTAACTTCGTAGAGCCAATCTTTGTAGGATGCTGCTGTTAGTTGTTGTTGATGTTGCTTGGCTAATATGTCTAGCAGCTTAGGGAGTACTTTGATTTCTTCTTCTGAGAATTGTGTTGCAGTTTGTAAGTATTTGGCTAGTTCTTGAGTCTCCCCTTGATGTAAAAGATTGAAGATTTGAGTCTGAATCCGATCTGGGGATAAAGACTCTGTTTTTGAATCCCCATTCTTAACTTGTTCAAACCAATAGCGCTGGCGTTGAAATGGGTAATTTGGTAAAACAACTCGACGACGGGCATAGTCTCGATCAAAGCCATTCCAATCTACGATCGCACCCTTAATGTACAATGTCGCCAAACTGTCAAGGATTTGTTGCCAATCTTCACGCCCAGTCCGCAGGCTAGGCAGCCAAGTTCCCTCTCCCTCCGGCAAACAATAACGACCCATTCCCATGAGTATAGGCTTGGGGCCAATCTCGACAAATATCTTGTAGCCCCTCTGATACAGCGACTCCATACTGTCTGCAAATCTTACTGGCTGCCGCACATGATTGCACCAATACTCAGGGGTAGCCATTTCATCTGTAATTGGTTGACCAGTGAGATTGGAAATTAGACTAATTTTAGGTGAAGAGTAGGTAATATTTTTAGCTACTTGCTCAAACTCACCTAGCATTGGTTCCATTAAGGGAGAGTGGAAAGCATGAGAAACTTGTAACTTTTTCGTCGTGATTCCTTGTGTCCGCAGAATGTTGGTGACTATTTCTATAACGTCGCGATCGCCAGAAATTACTATATTCTTAGGGCCATTAATCGCAGCGATGGCTACTTGGGCATAAGGTTGAATAATTGAGGTTACTAAAGCTTCCGACGCAATTACCGCCACCATCTCACCATCTTGGGGCAATGCCTGCATGAGACGAGCGCGTTCGGCAATTAACTTTAGACCATCTTCTAAACTAAATATCCCGGCAATACAAGCAGCTGCATATTCACCTACACTATGCCCCATCACTGCATCTGGTTTGATCCCCCAGGATTCCCATAACTGAAATAGAGCATATTCCAGAGCAAACAAGGCTGGTTGAGTATAAGCAGTTTCATCTAAAGGCGAAGATTTGCCAGCTTCGGGATAAAGAATCTCTACTAAAGGCTGCTTAAGATATGGATGCAGAATTTGGGCGCATTTGTCAATAGCTTCCCTAAAAATCGGTTGGGTATCGTAGAGTTGACGGCCCATACCGACATACTGCGATCCCTGACCGGTGAATAAAAATGCTAGCTTCGGCAACTTCTTTTTCTTTAATTGCCCACTCCTAAGACCGGAAGTATCTTCTCCAGCGCCAAAAGCACTCAATTGCTGACACATTTGGACAGCAGATTCACCAACAACAGCCAAGCGATGCTCAAAATGCGATCGCCCCGTATTTCCACTAAAGCAGACATCCGCCAACGATACTTCTGGATGAGACGCAAAGAAATCTTGATACTCTTGTGCTAGTTCCACTAGAGCTGGAGCAGTTTTCGCCGATAGGGTCAGAATATGCTGGGGTCGTTCTATAGAACCAGTATTCCCCAATCTAAAATTAGATGGTGATTCTTCTAAAATTATGTGACAATTGGTGCCACCGAAACTAAAAGCACTGACTCCTGCCAAGCGACTTTCAGAGGAAGACCAAGGCTGACGCTCAACTGGAATGGCAAAGGGTGTGCCTTCCAGAGAAATATAAGGATTAAGCTGCTTAAGATGCAGATGAGGCGCAATTTCCCGTTGCTGCATTTGTAAGACCACCTTGATCAGGCCAGCCATACCAGCAGCACCTTCTAAATGACCAATGTTGGTCTTGACTGAGCCAATCCAACAGGGTTGATCTGGGGAACGACCTTCCATCAATACAGCTTTGAGGGATTTGACTTCAATGGGATCTCCTAAAGAAGTGCCAGTCCCGTGAGCTTCTACATAGCTAATCTGCGCTGGGGCGACTCCAGCCTGTTCTAAGGCTTGGCGAATAACTGCTTGCTGGGAAGGCCCATTGGGAGCTGTCAGTCCATTACTTGTACCATCTTGGTTAATTGCCGAGCCTCTAATTAGCGCCAAAATGTTGTCTCCATCACGCACGGCATCTTCTAGACGCTTAAGTACGACAACGCCGCAACCTTCTCCTCTGCTATAACCATCAGCACTAGCGTCAAAGGTCTTACAGCGACCGTCAGGAGCCATCATCTGAGCTTGGGAGCAAGAAATTGCAGGCTCTGGAGCTAACATTAAGTTAACTCCTCCAGCTAGGCAGAGATTGGACTCTCCGTTTCGTAAACTCTGGCAAGCTAAATGAATTGCTACTAATGATGAAGAACAAGCTGTATCTATAGCTATACTGGGGCCACGCAGATTTAGCAAGTAGGATAGACGATTGGCGGCAATGCAAGGAGTAGTCCCCGTAGCACTATATGCACCGATTTGGGAAGAGTCTTTGTAGATCAGTTTGTGGTAGTCAGCGTTGGTAACACCGATGAACACACCTGTTTGGCTACCAGCTAGAGTTTTTGGTACAAGTCCAGTATTTTCTAAAGCTTCCCAAGCTACTTCCAAGACTAATCTTTGCTGGGGGTCTAGATGTTCTGCCTCGCGGGCAGAAATTCCAAAAAAGTTGGGATCAAACAAATCTACTTGATCTAAAAAACCGCCCGAACGGGAGTTCATTTTTCCTGGTGTCGCTGGCTTAGATTCATAAAAGGCGTTTATATCCCATCGTTCTGGTGGTACTTGTGCGATCGCATCTACTCCATCACGCAAGAGATGCCAAAACAACTCAGGATTTTTAGCTTTGGGAAAACGGCAACCAATGCCAACAATTGCTATGGCTTCCATCAAAATATTATGCCTCTTTTTAACTAATTACTAATTCGTAGTTAATAATTTAATTACGAATTGTGAATTAGGGATTTCCAAGAAATAAATTACCCAAATAAACCTAGACGCCGAGAACACAGAGAACACACAGGAATAAAGAAGAGAGAGTTTTTTGGATATTTTTTATTTGGAAGTCCCTTACGGATTGCTTTAAGTGTCTTGAGCTATAACCGATTTTTTGAACTCTTTAAAGACCGGAATATTGTTTTGAATTGCTTTGTCAATTGAGGCTCCAGCAGCCATAATCCCCATGTTACGGTTGACAGACCACTGATAGTCTAGGCGATTAAATAATCTCCGCATCAATTCCAAAAGACTTTGATGATATTTAAGCCCGGTTTGGAAACCTTCATGTTCTTGGCAGAAGCATTTTTCCATCCAATCAAGTGCTTCTTTTGTTTCCATATCAAATAAAGGAGACTTTAAGAGCTTGTAGTAAAAGAGCATCAACATCTGGTCATCATAAACACAACGACCTGGTAATACTCCAGAAAGTCCGCTCAAAAGGTTGCGTTGGATTTGATAGACTATCGAACCAGAGATAAATTTCTCGTAAGCAGTTGGCTTGGGGAAATCCTTATACATATCTCTGGCAATGGTTTGAGAGATTGTTGTATGGAAAGCCTCGTCCAATAAGTGGTAATAAGAAACAGCTGTTGGAGCCGGAATATACTCGCCTTTTTGCTCTAACTCTCGGTAATACCTGACATAAGGATATTCCTGATTCTTGAGAATCGCATTAGCCGTATAGCGCAAGGAATAGTATTGACACGCCATAAACGGCGACATACCCCAGTGAACAGTAAAAAACCGTAACCAGTGGCGGGGTGCGATTCGTCCTGCTAGTCCATCTGCTGGTGCAGGAATCGGCTCACCTTTTTCTTCTAAATTTCTCAAATACTGAGAGTAATACTGTTTTTTATCGCTCAACATTGTCTTAGCGATCGCGCTTAAGGTATTATCTCGCTGTATTGAAAAGGGAGAACTTCCTTGATTAGAGGTGAAATACTCTCGCACAGGTTGAGGAATCAAAAGATTAAGCCAACTACTGTTGTCTTTTGCTGTTTTGCCATAAAGGGAATTACCCAATATGGTTTTACCAACAATCGCCATTTTCGATTTGTAGCCGATCTTTTGAAAGGTACGAATGTGGTAGCTTTCCTGCTCGGTTTCAAAGTCCAGTTCATCACAAAGCGTTTCATAACCACCAACGGCACGAAAAACACCAGACGTGACCATGTTGTAAATACTTGTACTGGCTTCGCTAACAGCAGTATGGTTATAATTTCCAACCCAATAAAGATGGTTAAGGGCTAGTTTTTGGGTTTCAGAAGCAGCATCATAAAGAGGAGTCCCATACAGAAGCGAAAGGTCAGGTTTACTCCAATAATAATTGCTGTTTTTGGCGTAATTAAATTCGTTACCCAGTTCTTTGAGTTTCTCAGTATAATCTGAGTCTTTATTATTTTGGTAAGTTTTTTCAATCCGATGGAAGTGCGTTGGTTCCTGCGCTTCTAACGGTTCGAGAGTCTTATTTAGAGTTACCATGATTTTCTCCTGAATGCACTAAATATGAAGAGAATTGAGATTATTTTTCAACTTTTAACTCTGAGACTAAATGCTTAACTAGAGCCTCAACAGTTGGGTAATCATATAGTAGGGTTGGATCGAGTTCACATCCCAACCAGTCTTCTAAGTCACCTGTCAAACCGACTGCTGCTGAAGAGTCTAATCCATAGCGGTCAAAAGGTATTGTGACTTCGATTTCGTCTGAATCAACTTCCAGCAAGTCAGCTAGATATAAAACTATCCACGCTTGAATTTCTGCTGCTGTTGGGATCTGCTTCAGTGCAATTGTAGATGTGGTATTCAATTCCAGATTTTGCATTGTCATGGTTTAACTCCTTGTGTCTGTAAATGTTTTAACAATCAAATGAAATGTGTTCAGTTTTTTACTGCAACCATAGCTGTTTTGGAGATATTTATATTCCAAACCAAGCTAAAAAACTCTAGAAAATAAATGATCCCGGTATCTGGAGCTATCTGCTACTACTGCGACTCAACTATTGGAAATGTATGATAGTTTTTAATCTAACTACCTATAGATAAACCTCTAGAGAGTTTGCAGGTATTTATTTGGGATCGCTTTCTTCTGCTTCTGAAGGGATTTAACAAAACTCATCTTGTATGTCTGCTATTGAGTTGGGTTGGTATGAATTTTTTCCTGGATAATTTGATTGCTGTTTATAGCTGGTTAGTAGGTGTTAACTGCCTTAAAACAGAATCAACCTCTGCTTCTAGATCCTTAAACTTAGCTTTGTTCTGAGGATTCTCACTCCAATCCTCCATGACATCCAAGGTGCCAGCAAGAAATGCAGTTCTACAAGCTTGACGGCGAATTTTGCCACTAGAGGTTTTGGGAATACTTCCAGTCTTGATGAGTACCGTAGCGAATATATCTAGTCCATGCTGTGCAATCACTGCTTGTCTTACATTTCCCAGAATTTCTTGAACGTTTAACTTACGTAAGTAACTACGCTCTACCTCCTGAACAATAACTAGTCGCTCAGAACCCTTGAAATCAACGGAAAATGCGGCTCCTGAAGCAGGTTTCAGGGCTGGATGGCTCTTTTCAACAGTCAGTTCAATATCTTGGGGATAATGATTTTGCCCTCTGATGATAATTACATCTTTGAGTCTCCCTGTGATAAACAACTCCCCATCTTGCAAAAATCCTAAATCTCCAGTGCGAAAAAACGGGATTGAGGTTTCAGCATCGCTTATATCTGTATCTGCTAAGTAGGCACGGAAAGCCTTTTCTGTCTCTTCAGGTTGATTCCAATAACCTTGAGCAACACTTGGGCCTGCTACCCAGATTTCCCCTACTTGCTCAGGTGCACATATCGTTAAAGATTGGGGATCAACAATGATCACCTTCTGATCAGAAGGACTTTGCCCACAACCTACTATTGTCTGGATATCTCCCTGACTCTTATGCTGCTTAACAATTCGGTTTTGCTCTAATGCCGCTTTATCTACATTGCAAGTGATTGGTAAAGCTGTTTTCTCACCTCCGCTTACTATCAGAGTGGTTTCTGCCATACCGTAGCAGGGATAAAATGCTTCTTTGCGAAAGCCACAAGGTGCAAAAGTTGAAGCAAACTGTTCTAAAGTCTCAGCACGGACAGGTTCAGCACCGGTAAAAGCAACCTCCCAACTGCTGAGATCGAGAGTTGCTAACTGTTCGGGTGTCACCTTGCGAATGCAAAGATCATAAGCAAAATTTGGCCCGCCACTAGTTGTAGCTTTGTAGTGAGATATTGCTTGTAACCAACGAATTGGTTTTTGAAGAAACTCTACTGGAGACATCAGAATGCAAGGAACTCCTAAATACAGGGGTTGCAAGACATTTCCAATGAGTCCCATATCATGGAAGACAGGTAACCAACCAACAACGATAGTTTTGTTTGTATGTCCGAAAGCTTTCTCGATCATCCGCTCGTTATGCAGCAGATTCCCATGACTGATCATCACCCCCTTTGGCGTCCCTGTAGAGCCAGATGTGTATTGGAGGAAAGCTAAGGTATCACCGGTCAATTCCTGCGGTTGCCATGCTTGCGCTAGATCGTTACTCAACTCATCGGTAGCTAGCCAATGCAATCCCGAAATTTCTAAATCCTCTTGATTAGAACTAGTTTGGAGGTTATCTAAAATAGATTTAGAAGTCAGTACAATTTTGGCTTGGGCATCTGCGGCTATTGCCTGCAACCTAGACAATTTTTGATTTCGTCTGGGTGGATATGCAGGAACAGCAATAACGCCGGCATATAAACATCCAAAGAAAGCAGCGATAAAATCTAGACCCGGTTGATATAGCAGCAAAGCACGTTCACCGCCAAGATTTAGAGCCTGGAGACTAGCTGCGATCGCTTGTGCTTGCACATGTAACTCTTTATAAGTCAACGATGCTGCTTCTGTCTCTATACTTTGTAAAAAAGTATAAGCTTTTTGTTCAGACTGGTTTTTTGCTCTATAAATCAGCAATTCAACTAACGTTGAAAACTGATGCGGACTTATCACGCTGTTGGAATAAACACTCATTCAATGTGCCTCTATATATTCAATTACAGTTATTTTTCAGACGGATATCATCTTGAATCTGCGTCAGAAATTTAGGGCGATCGCATGATGTCAATCATGATGTCAATAAGACTATCTTATTTTTTAAATATTCTAAGTTAATCTCGCTAAAACCTGTTCATTAACAAATATTTAAATGATAGGTTTAAAGCTTAGAAAATAAATCAAATTACAACAAATAGTGATTTATTCATTGCTGATTAATATTTCTTATCATCTAAATTAATTTAGATGGGTTTCACCGATTTCAAAAATCAGAGATTACTTTTGTTTTTGTTTGATGCATTTAGAATATAGGTATTTCTTCTATAAGTCAACACACCATTTAAAATTTTCTAACAAATCCCTCTATTGATATAGATTTATCTCTCTTAACAATGTATTTAGCAATACTCTCTTTATTTACTTTTTTGCTAGTAGGCAAAAAAGTAAATCACATTGAAACAAACATAATAACTAACTGAAGTTATTATGCTTATTTAAATGTGATTTAAGAAACTTATAGTGAATTTTGAGTTAGTAAATTTTAGGCAATCAAAGCCTCAACGCAATGATACAAGCCTGTTCAGCTTCTAAGCTTGGCATCGATACTCTCTAAAAGTTTTCCAGGTTTTTGCTCTGATCTTATTCTAAAAACACTTGCTCATCTTTTTTTAATTTATTTTTAAATGATGACTTAACAATGATTTAACTGTCTATAACATATATTTTTAATCACTCCGATATTTATTTTATATGAAAATTTTATTTCTCCAGTCGAAGATAGGAAAACTAGCATTTATATATTTGTAATTGAATTACTAATATTTACAAATGCTGACTTATTGTATGTAGTACTTGCAATCAACTAAGTTAGATTTGCAAGTAAATAATAAGAGTGGATGTTACATTGAACTTTGTGAACAATTTCCATTATGTCCAATGTTGCACTATTGCCTATCTGATTTAGAAAGCATAAGCAAACCACGTTTTTAAGCGAGAGATTCGACGCCAAATGATCCCAGTCCGCTCAAGTCGGGATACTTACTCACGCGGCGGGTTGATCCACTTGGGTAGAACCACAGACTCTACTTGCTCTTTTGTATCTTGTGCTACACATCTCGTAGAAATTTTGCTATATTAGTGCATCTCTGTACTTACAACTAAGGTTTACATTAATATTTCTTTCCTTCCACGTTTTGCCCTCTGCCTTTCTTGTAAAATTATGTAAATTGAAAATGAGTAAACATCATTTGCGGATCACCTCGCTCAACTGAAGATGATGAGTGCAGAATGCTTGGTAGATTTAGTTGGCGACGGATTGCCACAATAAGCCAGCAATAAATCCCCAAGTTCACGGTAAAATAGGCAATTCCAAATATATTGGTACATGGAAAAGGAAAATACAAATAGCACTTACTCACCTCCTCAAACGCGCTACAAAAATTAAAATTTTGATCTCTGCTTTCTATGCACCTATGTTGGTTTGAATATAACTATCAGCTTTGACTTCAAACAAAGGCGTTGCCGAACAAGCAATATCCACATCTGTTTAAGTGCATAGGTGATTGATTATTGATATAATTCTCAGATTAGCTCACCAAGCTTACTAGTTACTGAATTTCGCCTTATTAGCAAAATTATTTTGCTATAGAGAAATTTAACTTGGCTGATTTTGTGTTTTAAAATCCCAAATTTGTCCATTTATAGAATTTTAAAGATTTTATTCTGGCAATTTGGGCGCTAATTAAGAATTAACTAGAAAACAGACAAAAGAATTTATATTTTTTAGCCGAAATTGCGGTTTATAATGGGAATTTTGGCTGTAGCAGTAAATTGGTCAAAGAAACCACTTTTGCAAGCGTTAAAACTTACAAAAAAATGCTTGATAACAGCTTGATTTTGATGAAGAGTTTGTGTCATAATTTTAATTGGTTGTCATTCATGGTAAAGGCGGCTGCACAAAAGTGCCGCAGCTAGTTCTGAATTTCTCTTGCCCGAGATTTTGCAGAAAATGTATATCAAGTTAGCCCGCAAAGGTTAACTTTTTAACAACCTGATAGACAGCTAAACCTGGGATAATCCCTCTGGTATTTTAGGAGACTAGGGGGGTTAACTCCCGGTTTAAGTCACGGTTTAGTTTTACCTGTTAACATCGGGATGTTGAACAGGAAAATTCAGATTTGCCACAGTTTTTAGTTGATTTTTGAAGCAACTCTTGTATTTCAAGTAAACATTACAGCCTTCCTATCTTAAGAACAATATCTGTAAATTAATTCAAATTAGCGAAGCCAAGTCTTTTAAAGTCTACAGGGACTATGGCTAGACGAGAATGCCGAACCCATAGAACTTATTCAAGAAATGCAATCACTGCCAAATCTTGCAATGCCCATTAAGTACTTATTTCAAACGCAAACCTTAGAAGGTGTACATTAATACTGTTCATAAATTAAGCAAAGCAATTTTTTCATTTTTCCCATTTTTTTGTGTAATGCTTAGTGGTATTTGTAAAAACCACTTTAAACAATACAGTTATTTGATAGTTTATGCAACAGCTCTTCGGTTAGATTATTGATTTTAAAACTTAACTCTCTAATTTACCTCTAAAGGTAGAGGACAAAAGGGATTTATTCCTTTTGTAAAATGCTCAAACCAAAGAGTTACAAGTGAACGTAGCCAAGTATCTTAGTCACTCAGTAAAATTTCTGATTTTGTGACTATCACTCAGTGTAGGTCAGAAACCTACACACTTGTTGCATTCTTCACTTAGCATACTGCATTTTACCTTTTTTAGAATAAAACATATATTTACACTAAAACATATATTTTTTCTTTTTTTAACTTTTCGATATTTAAAAAGTATGGCGTGGCATAAATGCGTGATGACTCAGTAAAAACACTAGTATTTATATATACTTCTGCTTAAAAATAATAAGCAAATTGAGTATTTAAGTATATCTACTGACTTAAAATAGCACAAGATTTTGCAATGTAAGCGTGCTAAGTAAGCTAATCGTCATTTATTTTTCCAGGTTGATACGCTTGAGCTTGTTTGTATGCAACTTAAATGCTCATTAGCTTAATGACGTAAACGGGTATTTTCTTTTTCGACTTTGGTTCAATAAAGCTGGAGTAAACCTTCCATCCATCTGTGACGTAAAAATAGCACTGCCAACAGCAAACTTTCCTGCCACAATGATTTAAATATTTCTGCACCATGATCTTCCAACACCGAAGCCAAAATTTCTTACCGAATTAGATGCGATCGCTCTGGAGCAAGAGCTTGGTTTCATTAATGTGTGTGTGGTTATCACCCACACAAGAACATGTGGTGATAAGATTAATGAAATTTTCAGTTCAGTCATCATCAAAAATGGTACGCACAACTCCAGGGCAGAAGATTCCAATTGATAAACTCCAAACTACGTTGGGAGAATTAGAGAAGCTAGAAGAGAAGGCTAAAGAGGAATTATCTCTGCGAGAGAGTATTTACTTTCTGCGTGAACAACTTCAATCGGCACTGAAGAAAGGCTATAGTTATCAAGACCTATCGCAGCTACTAGAGAAGCAAGAAATAAAAATTTCCGCAGCGACACTTAAGCAATATTTAACTGAAATTGAAAAAGAAAAGCGTTCTCGTCAGCGAAGGGTTAAACCAAAACAAGTTTTATCTTTTGAAGATTCGACTCAGACTTCAACAGAATCATCGGTAACACCAACAGTTATAGGAGTAACAGAGGACTCTCAAAATGCTCTGAAAGATGTAGGTCAATTAACAGAGGAGTTACAAGAGAAGCAATCATTGTTAAAAGGGGGTAAGGGTTCTCAGAAAACTGCTAAAACTACTAGGCGACAAACGCCAAAAACTTCTAAGCCTAGTTCAGATATATTGAGTGAGTTTAATCAGTATTAAAGGTGGGTGTTATGCCGACGATTCATTTGATAGATGGTGAGAAGGGTGGAGTAGGGAAGTCTTTAGTAACTAGGACAATGATTCAGTACTTTCTGGATAAGAAAATCCCGTTTGTACCAGTAGAAACAGATAGATCAAATCCAGATGTGGCAGGAGTCTATAAAGGAATATGTCAGTATGCAGTGTTTAGCGAGAATGAGCGGCAGGCTGATAAGGCAGATAGAATATTTGAGATGGCGACAAATAAGCCAGTAGTTGTGAATTTGGCAGCACAATCACATAGAGCAGTCTTTGACTGGATAGAAAGAAATCAGTTAATTGAACTAGGGAATTCTGAGGGAGTAACTTTTTGCAAATGGTTTGTCTCTACAGGAGGATATGATAGTCTTAACCTGTTTGGACAGTCAGTGAATAGCTACGGGGAAAAAATACCTCATATTCTGGTACGCAATTTAGGGCTGTGTGATGATTGGGAACATGTAGATTCAGATGTGAATATACAGAAACTAATCAAAAAATATAAAATTATTGTTATAGATTTTCCGAAACTAGCATATAAAGAAAGAAACATAATAGACCAAAACAGAATGACCTTTGCTGAAGCCAGAGAGAATAAAGAATTTGGAATTATAGGAAGACAGAGAGTAGTAAACTTTTTGAAGCTTGCTTATGCAGAATTTGAGAAGGTAGGTATCTGGAATGAAGAAGTTAAATAATAAATTTTTGGAAGGTACTAGATAGCTATAGCTATATCATTCTATAGAGGGAATTATTCTGGAAAAATGAATGACGATTAGCTTAATCTACTTCTCAATAATGAGAGGTAGATAGCTAGACATTTTAATAGATACCCATTGCACAGTTGATTAAAAGTTTTTACTATCCTTAATTCTTTATTGATCAACTATTAGTTTAACTAGGGCAAACGCATTTAAAGTATAATAATCCTTTAATTAGTATTGTATAATCCAAGGTAGTTCTTCCATAACATTTTTGACCTCTTAGAAAACTTAATCCCAATTGTACAAAAGTAAGTTTTTGTATTAAATCATCTACTTGTACTTGCCAACGTTGACCCAATTGCCAATTATTTGATAGGTTTAAGATAACCAGAGCCATTGTTTTTATATATTGCTCTACTTTATTAGTAGATAAAAACTGCTCAATTATCTTGCGATATCGGCGATGCTCCTCACCATCCAATTCGGCTATTAGACTTACGCCTAATTCCTTTGCAATATCAGTGTAAATTATACGAGTACTAAAGCAATTTATCCCCTTTCGAGAAACAAATATATTTGCTTCTGGCCCTCCTAACACTGTTAATACTCTTCCCGGAACATAAACTTTGTAAATTGAATCTAGCTGCTGATAAGCTTTCACAAAAAACTGATAAAGATTGTTTATTAAATGAATATAGGATTACTATTTGATTTTTGAACGGAATTAGGTATTGTAGAGTGTGTTAGAACGGAGTTCGTAACGCACTATTATCAAGGGTTTGATGCGTTACGCTGTCGCTAACACATCCTACAGATATTTTCAGAAATCAAACCGGATTCCTATAATACTTCCAATGATTAGTAATCCTCTAGCTACTGGTAGCTTATTAGTATTCATACATTTTATCCAATAATAAATATTGAGTTTTCATCACTTTTATTGATTCTTATCCCAAACCCTTGCGTTTCTCTCAATAACTTGTCTCATTAAGTACTTATCTTAGTTGATATTGACTTTGTAATAATCACTAAATTACAGCTTATCAGCAGCATAATCAAGGGTTGCTTCAAAAGATCCTACTAAACCCACTTTTCCTACTTTACTAAACCAGTAATATTGTAAGTAAATATATCTGATAATGCTGGAATCGCTGTAATTTCATTGGATGCTGTACTCTGGAATCTTTGACGTCAGCCAAATACTCAATTAGACTCTGTTAAATACGCCCAATTTGTGCTATTTCTGTTAGCTGGCGATGATTACGAGAATTTTTACTAGGATCAACAGATTTAGTTGCAAAGCCTTCTGACATCAACTTAACTCCTGGCAATTTTCAACGGTAGCATTGAATTCACCTCATTGATCTTGCTCAGTCGTCAAGCCCATTTTTTACACGGTCGTTTATGCTTATCCTTTTTAATTTGTCAACTCTTTATACCAAATTAGATGAGGTTACTCTGCTAGTTTAACTGTAAAAGGCTCCTAGTTTCTTCGCCTACTACACCATCGGGGGACAACCCTTTTGACTGTTGAAAAGCTTTTACAGCCTGTTCTGTAGCTTGGTCAAATACCTGGTTGGCTTGTTGTAATTCAATATTAGCTTTTCTAAGAGCTAATTGCATTTCGCCTACATCTTTTCCTTGTTGTAATGGGCTTGTCAGCTTTAAAACTCTAGGATATTCAACGTTTGAGAATCCTTCAGCAGGAGAATTATAAATACAATTTAAGGTTTTTTCCCCTAAATCTCCATCTTCAGCAATCTGTTTATTTGGATTTGCCTTGTTCCATAGTTTTTGGAAAGCTTTGATTGAATTGGGACGGATATCTTTAATTTCATTAGATGTGCAATCAAAGTGCATTGGATCTTTGTCGCCATAAGTCCATCTCCATCCATGACTGGTCATTAGAGATTTCACTTTTGCCCACTCTTCTATGTCTAAAGACCCACCCTTTTGATGGTCTGATTTTCCTGGATATCCTACCAAATTATCAATTAATCCCCTCTGCTTTTGGCTATAAAGCATTGCTTGGGCAATGACAGAACGATAGGCACTATTAATAGTCAAAGGTTTTGCGTAAGCTCTCAATGCTGCTTCTAAGGCATTCCGTGCAGGAAGCTGGCAGTAAGGGAAAAGTCCTTCACCTTTGTTAATATTTAAGTCGGAAATACTGACTAATGAATTAGGAACTAATTGATTTAATTGCCAAAACAACTGCAAATCTAATCCACGAACTGCGATTGTACTACCTGCTGTTATCTCTTTAACTAATACCATAATTCTATTTTCGCTCCCTCTTGAGCTTTTTTAGCTTCAAGTAATATCTGAAGTTTTCTACATCTGGCATCATGTCTTTTCCAGAAATCCAGCTAAAATTACAAAAAGATGGGGTATAGGGGTATAGCTAATCAGACTTACCAAGATGCCAAAAGATACTAGCAATAGGCTATACATCTAAGCCTATGTAAGACAAAATTAATTACATAATTTTGACCTGAAATCCTTATCTAGTCAAGAACTCATGTGTAAATTTTTCTGTACAATTACTTACTAAACCCGACATACTTTGACACCATCACTTGGCATTAGTGCCGTCGGTTCAGATTTTCAAGTGATCACCGAAAGACGACTTGGAAGCCCGTTCCTTCAGGGTACGGGAGGAATTGTCGCCAAGTCGTCTTAGTCATTAGTATTATTAAACACGAAAAATCGTGTATAACTACTAATGACTAATGACTTCGATTTCCCTCACCGCGTAAAGCCGGGGGATGAGTTAAGCGTATCGACGGGTATTTTCAATGGGTTAGCCCAAGCTTTGAACGAGTGTTTGGCTGGACGTTGGACGAAATGACATCCTATCCCTGGACTGATTATGTTCATGCAGGCAATATTAGCGAATCAGTCTTAGAAGCCGACAGTCTTTTTTTCGGTAACAAAACCATTAAGTTTGACGCTATCGCTTTCTGGTGACAACAACTTCATCAATGGTCTGGATTGCCAACAGTGCAGGTGATATTATAAAAAATGTCCCTTGGTGGGAGAAATTTACCGAGTAGACCCCCGAAGATTATAAAGGGTACGGTTGGCTGGATGCTATTCATCTTAATGAGCGACAATCGACCACAGAAATTTGGACGCGATCGCTACTAACGAAAACACCAGTTGTTGAGTACCGATGGTACGACGGACAGTATCGCTACGTGAGCGATGCCTACGCACTCCTAGAAATTGCCTTAGAAGTCAAGCATATCTGGATTGCAGATGATAACCAAAATCTTGAAGCTGAAATTATTGGTATCTAAACAGCATGACAGATAAAACAGATTTATCAAAAATAATTGCCAGCCAAGGCGACAATCCACTAATTCTGTCACCCGAAAATTTGCAATCACAAGAAGATGTAGAACTTGAGCGTAAGCTGCGAGAACTCAAGTTTAAACAAGAACTAAGAAAAGATTGGATTTTATTTATTGTCAGGGATGTAGTAATTTTTCCTGCCGCTATCCTTTTTATTTTTGCTGTCAGTGGTTATTCCCTATTTCTTCATATTCATGGGTAACTTACTCGGACTACAATTTTTAATCAACCACAGAGACGCAAAGTACACAGAGAAAAAAGAGATGATATAGGAATCCGGTTTGATTTGGAGAAAATATACGTAGGATGTGTTAGCACAGAGAGTACGGCATAAAACTCGTGTTCATAGTGCGTTACGAACTCCGTTCTAACACACTCTACAATACTTAATTTCGTTCAAAAATCAAATAGTAATCCTATATTCACAAACAATTTGGAATTGTTGGAAATTGTTTCTCTCTGCGTTCTCTGCTGCTTTGCGGCTATTTAAAAAATATTACACCAGTAAATTTGCGTAACTAATTTTACAGACGACGAAGCCAACTTGCTACAAGTAAACTCATCTTTATATCCACACAAATTTTGCTGGATATAAAGTAAGTATCTGATGGAAATCATCTAAAAATATGGGGCTTTTAATATTTTCTGTTGCTTTAGTCGCCATTGTTGCTGTAATTATCATTAATAGCTACAACGATTTAGTCAAGTATCGCAATCGTTACAAAAATGCTTATTCTCAAATCGATGTTCAATTACAGCGTCGCTATGATTTAATTCCCAACTTGGTGGAAACTGCTAAAGGGTATATGAAACATGAACGGGAAACTCTAGAGGCAGTTATTGCAGCTCGAAATTCTGCAATTAATGCTAGCAGTCGTGCAGCGAAAAATCCCGGCGATCCACAAGCGATGCAACAGTTGGGCAATGCTGAAGGGGCGCTAACGGGTGCTTTAAGTCGGTTGATGGTACTTTCAGAATCTTATCCCGAATTGAAAGCCGATCGCGCCATGACTCAGGTTATGGAAGAATTATCTTCCACTGAAAACCGGATTGCTTTTGCACGTCAGGCTTTTAATGACGCGGTGACACTTTACAACACTAAGAGTGAGTCTTTCCCCAGCAACCTTGTGGCTAATACTTTTAACTTTACCGTTGCAGAATTGCTCCCCGAAGCTACTCCAGAAATGAGAAATGCTCCACGCGTGTCTTTTTAGGTGTCTATGAATTTCTTTGAACATCAGGATCGGGCACGCCAAAATACGCAACAATTAATCGGGTTATTTTCCCTGTCGATCGCAGTCATGATTATGGCGATTTATATTGCCACTTTATTTCTGTTGGGCATGGCTCCCCGTATTTGGTGGCATCCAGGGATATTTCTCTACGTGGCTGGGATTACAATAGTTGCGATCGCAATCGGAAGCTTATATAAAATTGCCTATCTCCGTGAGGGCGGAAGCGTAATTGCCCAAGAGTTAGGGGGAAGACTCCTGATACGAGATATGGCAGATGAACCAGGGCGACAACTATTAAATATTGTCGAGGAAATGGCGATCGCTTCTGGTATTTCCGTCCCCGAAGTTTATCTCCTGGAAAGAGAAACCAGCATTAATGCCTTTGCTGCCGGATTTACCCCCAATGATGCTGTAATTGGAGTTACCCGTGGAACTTTGCAACACCTGAACCGGGATGAGTTACAAGGAGTTATCGGCCACGAATTCAGTCATATTCTCAATGGAGATATGCGGCTGAATTTGCGTTTGGTGGGACTACTCCACGGTATTTTGTTCATTTACTTAACCGGGGAATTGCTCTGGCGCATTCGTGATAGCTTCCGTTTAGGAAAGGAAGACAAGGGTTTACCTATCTGGGCTTTTGGTTTGGCATTGATGGCAATTGGCGGTATCGGATTATTCTGCGGACGCTTAATTAAAGCCGCCGTCTCTCGCCAACGGGAATTTCTCGCCGATGCTTCGGCTGTACAGTTCACTCGTAACCCCAACGGACTTACCGGAGTCTTCCAAAAACTCCAAAAGATGGATTCACGTTTGATTGCGCCCGGAGCAGAAGCCGCTAGCCACATGTTTTTTGGCAACGCCCTTAACCCCTCTTTCTGGGAAAATATGTTTTCTACCCACCCACCCTTAGCAGAACGTATCCGCCGCGTTGGGGGTTTGAACGTCAGCAATTTACCAGCAATGCCATCTCGTAATCAAGCGCGTTCCCCCTCTCAGGAATCCCTAACAATGGGCTTTGCTGGTGGTTCTGGCCCCACACCAGAACAGATTGTAAACCAAGTGGGAAGCGTCACACCAGAGCATTTTGCCCATGCCCAAGCGTTGTTATCGCAGTTACCAGAATCCTTGCGCTTGGGTGTGCGGGAACAGGAAAGTGCAATGGCGATCGCTTTTGCGCTAGCGTTAGATACTGAAAATATCGAGATCCAACAACGTCAAATTGCTTGGTTACGCGAGGTGCAACCTGCTGAGTTGGTAGACAAAACCCTGGAATTGAGCAGCGAAATTAGCCAGTTAGATCCCAGAATTCGCTTGCCACTTGTGGATTTGGCAGTACCCGTATTGCGTCAAAATTCTGCCAAAGAATGCCAAAGGTTGTGCAAATGTGTCCACGGTTTAGTTGTAGCTACCGGAAGTTTATCAGTGTGGCATTTTGTGTTGCAGTTAATCCTGTGGCATCGCCTGCAACCTAGTATAAATCCCACATCTGCGACAACAGTCGAATTTACCTCTATAGAAGAAATTTGGCCAGATAGTTTATTAGTATTGTCCGTCATTGCCCGCATCGGATACTCCCAACCCGATGCCTCCACCGAAGACATCGCCTATGCTTTTCGTTCTGGAGTTTTTCGACTTCCTAAAGCCGGAGAGCAAGAGAAACCAGACATGCCATTTACCTGTAATTTCACTGAACTTAAGAAGAGTATCGATCGCCTCCGCCTTGCCAGTCCCAAACTCAAGCAAGCTATTGTTGATGCCTGCGCCCACACGGTACTTTTGGATAATAAAGTAACACAGTCAGAAGCAGATTTACTAAGAGCGATCGCAATGACGCTAGATTGTCCCATTCCCCCATTTTTAAACCCTCAGCGTAGCGTTTCAAAACAGAAACAATCTTCTTCAAAGCGAAGTTAATATAGCACTTCTCGAATGGAAGCAATACGCTTTGACCTTTCTCCTTTTAGGAGAGAGGCTTTGATTTTTATAACTAAACAAATAAAACTAGCCCCGAAACCTTATCCGAATCATAGCGATGAAAGCGATCGCACATCCAAGAAGAGACAACGAGAAATAACCAATTCACCATGCCCCATGCCCAACTTATCTAGTTCGTAACAACTGCACAAAAGTATTACTCACCGTATTGTCTTTAGTATCCGCCGCATATTGAATCAAATCTTCCCGCAGTTCTTTGGCTGCATCTAAAGGAAGCAACGTTGCTAGCAAGAAATAAACACCACGAAAACGCGGATCGCCCATTCTATCAACTAATAGTGATTCGGCGGTATCAGTTTCGCCAAGAAAGTTTTGCACCAAAAAGAAATCCATGATTTTATCGTGGCGGAAGTACCATTCTTTCTTGGCTCCGCCTTTTTCATCTTGCCACTGACGGCTGACTACCATTTTGTATTTCTCGTCTTCTAAAGACATGACAACTTGGTGAAATTCATCACCAGGTAGAGCTTGTTTGTCATCGAGTCGCATTTGATAGACGGCGGCGGAAAATCTTTTGAGTGGAAATTCTTGTTTCCATTCTTGCTGGTATTCTGCCGCCATCAGCTTGTATTGTTGTTCTTGCAGGCGAAACAAGTTTGGCTGTTTACCTTGTGATAACATCAGCGCTACCACAGTTAGATCCATTGGATTGGAGAGAATTCGGCGGACAGCATCTAACTCTTCTTGGGCTTGCTGATCTTTGAGGACTTCTTTTAAATAATTAATACAGGCTTTTTCGTAATCAGCACCTTGAATTTTGGCATCTTTAGGGAGTCGCAGTTGACGGGAGATCAAAAACTCTTGAATTTGTTGTTGTTCAAGGGGCTGCAAGTAGTAGGTTTTGGCTGTTGAGGGGGGTGTCCACTCTAGGGGCTGGGTAGTCATGATAATGTTGCCCCGGAAATAGCTTTCGACAAACTGGCAGATTTTTGCCCGTGTGTCGGCGGTGACTTCGTTGAGTCCGTCGATGCAGATATCTATCGCGCCACTGTAAATCAGGTTTTTGAGGAAGTCAGCATCTTGGGCTTGGCCGTGGAGTTTGTCTTGAATAGCTTCGATTACGCCTTTATGACATTTTTGGGCGGGGAGGTAAACGACAATGCGCTGGGAGTTTGTCAGCAAATGGCGGAGAAACATCGATTTGCCTAAGCCGGAGTCACCTTCTAAGATGATTTGTCCTTTGATGCTGGGGAGGGCGGCGGTAACAGGGAGGATGTCGCCTGAACCGGGAACTTTAACTTGAGACTGGGGGAAATATGATTGGTCATGAAAGTTATCTAACCCAGCATCGGCGAGAAGGGAGGGTTTGAAGGGTTCAAAAAGTTTGCGGCGGAAGAAGGGAACCCAGGTGAGGAGAAAGCCGACGTAGCCCACGCCTAAGATGCGGCGTACCCAAGGGTTCCAGAAGAAGATGGCTTGAATTTGGGGGAATTTGGGGTAGACGAAAATGAGGGCAAGCCAAAAGGCGGCGTGAGAGATGAGAGTGATTTTGGCGTTGAAAAACCACCGCCAATATTCCACATTATTAATGACCGTCTGTAGCGCATTTGCCTGAGTGGATTTAGCTGCTTGGAGTTTGCTAAAAAGTTCGTTGAGTAATTTAATATCCTCGAATTTCCAAGTAATTTGTTTGTTGGCAGCAACTTCAGCAATTTGTCTTGCTAAATCTTCTCGTACTTGTGGAAATTCTTTGCTAGGTTCCCAAGCATCGCGGAAGACTTCTAGTGTTTTGACACCTTCATCGTGTTTTGGGTTATCAGGAGTTGTTTTCGGTCTGCCTAGCCATTTCAGCAGGGTTTTTACTTTTTCATCGCCGCCACTCAGGAAATAGGTGAAAAACCGCCACTGTTCAAATTCTGATTGACCTGCGTAATAAACGCTATCTAGAATTACAACAATATTATTTAGGTTGAGTTGTTCTATCTTCCCCAATGCCGATGCTGCACGGGAACGAACATTACTGTTAACGGATTGATCCTTGAGGTAGTCGAGGATATCTTTGACGTAGGGTTTGGCAGCATCGCCGAGATTTCCCAATGCATATGCTGCACGGGAACGAACATCTTTGTCAACGGATTGATCCTTGAGGAAGTCGAGGATATCTTTGACGTAGGGTTTAGCAGCATCGCCCAGATTTCCCAATGCCTCTGCTGCACGGGAACGAACATAAATGTCAACGGATTTATCTTTAAAGATGTTGGCGATCTCTTTGACGTAGAATTTGGCAACTTCGCGCAGATTTCCTAATGCCTCTGCTGCACCGGAACGAACAATACTGTCAACAGATTTATCCTTGAAGATGTTGGCGATGTCTTTGACGTAGAGTTTGGCAACTTCGCCCAGATTTCCCAATGCCACTGCTGCATTGGAACGAACAGCAGAGTCAACGGATTTATCCTTGAGGAAGTCGAGGATATCTTTGACGTAGGGTTTGGTAGCATCGCCGAGATTTCCCAATGCCTCTGCTGCACTGGAACGAATAACAGAATCAACGGATTTATCTTTGAGGAAGTCGAGGATATCTTTGACGTAGGGTTTGGCAGCATCGCCCAGATTTTCCAATGCCACTGCTGCATAGTAACGAACATTACTGTCAACGGATTTATCTTTGAGGATGTCAGCAATGTCTTGGACGTAGGGTTTAGCAGCATCGCCATCGCCCAGATTTCCCAAGGCATATGCTGCACGGGAACGAGCATAACTGCCAACGGATTTATCTTTGAGGAAGTCGAGGATGTCTTGGACGTGGGGTTTGGCAGCATCGCCGAGATTTCCCAAGGCATATGCTGCACGGGAACGAGCATCACTGTCAACGGATTTATCCTTGAGGATGTCAACGATGTCTTGGACGTAGGGTTTGGCAGCATCGCCCAGATTTCCCAATGCATATGCTGCACTGGAACGAACAAAACTGTCAACGGATTTATCCTTGAGGATGTCAACGATGTTTTGGACGTAGGGTTTGGCAGCATCGCCCAGATTTCCCAATGCATATGCTGCACTGTAACGAACATATTTGTCAACGGATTTATCCTTGAGGATGTCGGCAGCTTTGCGTGCAATGTTTTCTGGTTT
Source organism: Nostoc commune NIES-4072 (assembly GCF_003113895.1). NCBI lineage: Bacteria > Bacillati > Cyanobacteriota > Cyanophyceae > Nostocales > Nostocaceae > Nostoc > Nostoc commune. Next base: position 4,064,753 of record NZ_BDUD01000001.1, read on the forward strand.
CTGAAATACCGCTTTTAAATTTTTTAGCTCATATTCATTTAATTTATTAAAAGCCAGTTTCTTAACCCCATCATGTCCATCATCAAGGGCGGCTACTATACCGTTAATCTGCCAATCTTGGGGTTTGGGTTTAGGAGTCTCTTTAGCACTTACCCAAGGTAGGGAGAGGAAGAGAGTTAGGAGTAGAGTGAAACAGAAAAGGAAAAAGAGCGATCTGCTGGTGTGGCGGGGTATGGTGAGCATAATTTGGGGCAAGGTGGCAGATTACACGCGGCTAAAAGTATAATAACAACCTTGCAATTCCTAATTCCTGATTTAGAAAGTCAGATTTTATTTGGGTTTTTAGGTTTGTATTTGTGGGAGCATCCGAAATTTTAAAATTTACTATTATGGTGCGTTCAGATAGGAATAAGAAAATCAAGAAACGAACCGCCAAGAACGCCAAGGACGCAAAGTAAGAGAACAGACTTGATGTTGATCTTTGCTCACGAGTATGAAAGACTCGTTCACGAGTATGAAAGACTCGTTCACGAGTATCAAAGACTCATCCACGAGTATCAAAGACTCGTTCACGAGTATCAAAGACTCATCCACGAGTATCAAAGACTCGTTCACGAGTATGAAAGACTCATCCACGAGTATCAAAGACTCGCCGACGAGTATGAAAGACTCGTTCACGAGTATCAAAGACTCGCCGACGAGTATGAAAGACTCTCCGGCGAGTATTAAAGACTCATTCACCAGTTAAAAAAACAAAAAGGGGAAAAGAAAAGGATGTACATCTACCTTTAACTTTTCCCCTTTTACTCTTCTTTTATCTCTGGCAATGTTTACAGCTTATGAACCAGAAGCAGTTTTAGCAGGTTTACTTTTAATAGCTTTAAACCGTTCCCCTAACTGTTCGGCAATAGTTTTTAACCCTGGAGTTTTCTTAGCAGCAGTCTTCACATAATCATAAACAGTCAAACTGCTACCCATTGCTTCGCTACCGACTGCCATTAGGGTATCATCTACCTGTTCTGTTAGTTGTTGCAGTTTAATCAACAGTTCGGTGAGCGTTGCTGCTAGTTGATAATCGCGCACAAACTCATCTACATCAAAGCTAGCTGGTAAAATGTCTCGGTTAGACTGGGCAGCAGTCAGGCTAGTGTTGACAAAGGCTAGGCTTTTATCGCCCATCTTAAATAACTTGCGCCGTTCTTCCACACTCAGGGTAACGAGAAAAGGCATCTTTGCTTGGATAGTCGCAAAGGCTGCTTTAATTTCTTGGATATCTGCTGGAGAAAGGGAAGCGGTGATATTTTGGTAAGCCATTGGATATTTACTCAGGTGAATCTGTTTGTTATGATTCCCATTGGTAAATGCGATCGCACATCCCACATCCCATAGCCTAAAGTGCTTAGGCGTAGCCCGTCGTAGACATCGCCGCATTTCAGAGCAATCGAAAAATTAGCCCAATCTGACTACAATTTGATTAAATACAGGTAAGTCTGACTTTCTATGACTCCAGCAACCGATATTCGTAAAAGAGCGATCGAACTGATTGAGCAGTTGTCTCCAGAAAAGTTATCTGCCGTAGTGCAGTTATTAGAGTTTCTGTCTGAACCCTCCCAGCCAGCTACATCCAACGATCAAGAAGTAGTCCTGCTGGAAGTAATCCAACGTCACCTTGCGTTTGACGAGCAGAAAAGATTACAGGATTTACGCGATCGCTGTGAATGGGGCGAACTCACTGCGATCGAACACGAAGAATTGATCCAGTATGAAGATCGGCTAGAACAGTGGAGAGTCGAACGTCTGCAAGCTCTCATTGAGTTAGCAAAGCTCAAGAAGATCGACTTGCTTACCTTGAATCGCCAATTTTTATCTGACTCTCAGTTATTCCATGCCATCTGAGTTCGTTCGCAAAGCGTCTCCAGAGGAGAAACGAGTACCTGCTGCACTGAGACGAACGGTAGCTAGCAGAGCTAAAAATCTTTGTGAATATTGCCGATGCCCAGAAGAATTTTCTCCTGACAGCTTCACTGTAGAACACATCAAACCCCGTCAGGCAGGTGGAGAAACGATCTCAGAAAATTTAGCTTGGTCGTGTTTTGGCTGCAATGCTCGAAAGCATACCAAAATCAGCCATCCCGATCCAGAAACCAAACAAGAGATTGCGCTGTTTCATCCTCGTCAGCAGCTTTGGTCAGAGAATTTTACCTGGAACGATGATTTTACCAAGATTATCGGGAAAAATCCCTGTGGTCGAGCCACGGTGGAAGCTCTGCAATTAAATCGGGTTGGAGTTGTTAACTTGCGTCGTCTTCTGACTTCAGCCGGACTGCATCCACCGCAGTAAAAATGGTAAAAGTCTGTAGTTATGAACGCGATGGTTTTTTACCAAAGCCATAGCGCAATCTATCCTTAATCCAATTCTGGAAGTTGTCAATGTAGCTAAATATCACTGGCACTACTACCAGTGTCAACAGGGTAGAAGTTGTAAAACCGCCCATAATCGCAATTCCCATTGGTTGGCGAACTTCAGAACCCGCGCCAATTCCTAATGCTAAAGGCAAAGTCCCGGCGATCGTTGCCAAAGAAGTCATTAAAATCGGACGCAAACGTGATACACCCGATTCTACTTGCACCCGAATGGGGATTTGCCGATCGCTTAAATTAAATTTCGCCAAGTTGGCCTCATTATCGCCGATGGTAGCAAGAGAAGCAGTCCGAGCGATCGCTTGCACTGTCACGCCCAAATCTGCTGCCCGTTGTGGGTTAGGAATTACCAAAATCTCTGGTTTAACTAAACTCGCAGTAGAAGATACTTCCACCAATCCGGGTAGCGATCGCATCTGCTTTTCTAGGGCATCAGCCGCTTTATTCAACGCTTCGGGATTTTCACTTCTGAGGACAATTGATAAGCCTTTGCGATCGCCACCTGGTGACTGACTTTGGAAACTAATTCTAGCTCCTGGTATTTGCTCAAAGTCAGGGCGTACTTGTTCTTCAAACTGTTTTTGGGAAATATTTCGTTCTTCTCTAGGTTTGAGATTAATCGCAAGGGTTGCAGAATTGATTTCTTCCGTTGCTAATACACGTTCAACTACTGGGTTTTGCCGGATGAGGTTAGTGGCTTGTGTGACTACCTTGTTAACATCTTCTAATGTCGAACCAGGAGGTAATTCTATAGATACGTTGGAAATTCCAAAATCGCCATCATCCACAAAACCCTTGGGAATCATCGGAACCAGCGTCAGACTCGCAATAAAGAAAGCTAAAGCGATCGCCATTGTTGTCAATCTATGGCGTAACGCCCACTCAAGGAGCGATCTATAAGGTTGAAACCCGCGACGCTTCTCAGTTCTGACTTTTCTGTTTCCCTGATTTCTACCTGGAAGTGTAAATTTAAAATTAAACAATTTTATTACTCCCCCTCCCCTACTCCCCACTCCCCACTCTCCACTCCCCTTTTCCTTCAAAAGATACGCCCCCATCATTGGCGTAACCATCCGCGCTACAAGAGTGGAAAAAATTGTGGAAACGGCAACGGTAACACGCATTTCATAGTAAATGTCTTTTATATACCAACGTATATAATAAAACAAGCTCACCAAGAGTAATTACTACCAAAAAAAGCTTAAAACAAGTTATGTCAGTTGTGATACAAAAATTGTCCTATATCATCTAGTTACTCAACGTCACACACTATATGTATTTAGATCACTGTCAACCAATGGTTAGATATGAAAAACTAGTGAAGCAAATCTAGATTTATCTAATTTCAAATCCAGCCTTTTATGTATAAAGTTATATCAAATAAATATTTTTGTTTGGCATAGATAATTCCTCTGAAGCCCTTGTGTTACTAGGAAACCATTCTCTACCATGCAATTTAGGCATAGGACAAGCTAGCGTCCACAGCTACACATGAGTTACAAATGAGCAAAATATATTGTCTTAAATTCATGTGAGTTCCACGAACCTCTCCTACCTAGTCTCCCTCCCAAGGGGGAGCGATGAAATAATCAGGTTTTTAAGCCTCTCTCCTAGAAGGAAAAATGAATAAAACTGAGGTTAAATTCCAGCAAGGGTAAGCCTGATTATGGAATTTTGAAATCAAATCAATAAATAATTGGTATTTACCAGAGTAACCAGATATGTTCAATGCCACTGAAATTTTAATTGATGCCTTTGTAAATGAAATTCGAGAAGGCTACCGTCGCACTTATGGCTGCTTCAAAAATGATTATCAGGATATCATCGCCTGGGCTGGTAACATGGCTTTAGAAAACATTGCCAATAGCGACGCTCTTTATCATAATGTTGAACACACAGTACTTGTAACCCTGGTAGGGCAAGAAATCTTACGTGGTAAACACATTAGAGAAGGTGGTGTTTCTAGTGAAGACTGGCTGCATTGTATCATTTCCTTGGTGTCTCATGATATTGGCTACGTTAAGGGAGTTTGCCGACAAGATCGAGAGACAGCAAACTTATATTCCACAGGTAAAAATGGCAAAATGATTTCTGTAGCTCCTGGCGCTTCTGATGCTAGTCTGACGCCATATCATGTTGATAGAGCCAAGCTTTTTATTGATGAGCGTTTTGGAGGTCACAAGTTAATAGATGCTGAGGCAATTAAGAGCAATATTGAATTAACTCGATTTCCTGTGCCTGCGGCAGAAGATCATCAAGATACAAGGTGTTTTGCCGGATTAGTCCGTGCTGCTGATTTGATTGGTCAACTAAGCGACCCGCGTTACCTGAAGAAAATTACTTCTTTATTTTACGAGTTTGAAGAAACTGGAGTAAATAAAGTTTTAGGCTATAAAACCCCTGCTGATTTACGTAATAACTACGCTAAGTTTTACTGGAATGGCGTCTATCCCTATATCCAAGAGGGGCTACATTATCTATCACTGACACAACAGGGAAAACAAATTCTAGCTAATCTCTACTCAAACGTGTTTGTTGTGGAACATGAAAAACAACAGGAAGAACAGCAGCGCTATTTAGAGAAATTAGGAGTTGGGAATTAAAGAGACGCGATTAATCGCGTCTGTATAGGAGTTGGGAATTAGAGACGCGATTAATTGCGTCTGTATAGGAGTTATGAATTAAGATAAAAGTCTAATAACTCATAACTCATAACTTATAACTCCTAACTACTATGGATTGGTGGCGACGACTGAAGAAAAATCCTTTGGCACGATTTGGGGCAATTTTGCTGTTAATTTTCTACATAGCAGTAATTGCAGCAGATTTCGTGGCTCCTTATGACCCCTATGCTTCACAGCCTAATGGTTCACTGCTGCCACCAACTAAGATACATTGGGTTTCTAAGTCAGGCCAGTTTGTTGGGCCGTATATTTACCCGACGACTCAGGGAGATACGAATTTAGAAACAGGCGATCGCGAACTCATTGTAGACTTAAAAAAGCCATCACCCCTGCGTCTATTTGTCTCCGGGCCAGAATACCGATTGTTGCAGATGAGTTTGCCACTACCCCCAAAGTGGGATGAAGTCACAATCTTTCCTGGTATTCCCTTAAATTGGCATTTATTTGGTACAACAACTGGGGCAAAATTCAACATCTTGGGCACTGATGACCAAAGCCGCGACCAATTCAGTCGCCTGCTGCATGGTGGTCGCATCAGTATGTTTATCGGGATTTTTGGCATTATCATTACTTACCCCCTCGGTTTAATCATCGGGGGAATTTCTGGCTATTTCGGCGGTGTGACTGATAGCGTCATTATGCGCTTGGCAGAAGTGTTAATGACTTTCCCTAGTATTTATCTTTTGGTGACTTTAGGGGCAGTTTTACCACCTGGTTTAAGTAGTACCCAGCGCTTTTTGTTGATTGTAGTGATTACTTCGGTTATTAGCTGGGCTGGTTTAGCACGGGTTATTCGAGGACAGGTACTATCAATCAAAGAGCGAGAATTTGTCCAAGCCTCGCGTGCAATGGGTGGAAACCCGATTTATATTATCCTCCGCCACGTTTTGCCGCAAACAGCTAGTTATGTAGTTATCTCTGCTACTCTTGCAATTCCTAGCTTTATTGGTGCAGAAGCAATACTGAGTCTCATCGGTTTAGGAATACAACAACCAGACCCTTCTTGGGGAAATATGCTTTCTCTAGCTAGCAATGCTTCAATTTTGGTGCTGCAACCTTGGTTAATCTGGCCGCCGGCTGTGCTGATTATCCTCACAGTGTTAGCATTCAACTTACTCGGTGATGGGCTAAGAGATGCACTTGATCCTCGTAGTTTGAGAAGATAAACGTTTAGAATAGCAAATACTGTCGCCGAAATAACAAATGCGCTCGCCGAAATAACAAATGCGTACGCCAAAGTAACAACGAATAAGCACATGCAGGGTATAAAATTCCTTGTAAGTCTTATATCCACTGCCATGAAATGCGATGTTTCACTTTGGGAGTAGTCAGAGCGATCGCTCTCATTTAAAAGTTACAGGTTGCCAGACAAACTGACCAGAATGATTAATAAAACCTTCACTGGCTGCATTAACTTTTACATAAGCTAGTCCATTTGTAAAAGGTGACACCTCCTGAAATTTTGGTTCGATAACTATCGAACCACTTTTATTGATGTAGCCCCATCTCCCTTTGATTTCTACAGATGCTAAACCTTCAGAAAAGTATTCTGCTATTCGGATATTAAAATCGGGGGGAATAGCAACCTTTCCTTGCATATCAATATAACCACATCCTGTCGTTTGATTAGGTAACTTTAAACGTACCGGTAATAATCCTTCTACAAATCCCTTGGCAGTACTTTTTGTTTGAAAATCAACACTACAAGTCAAATCTAGTTGATTTTTTAGCACCTTTCCGGTTTTGTCAATTAACATATATTCATCATCCCTATAGTTTACTTTGCTAACTATAGCTCTGTTCATGGCAAAGTCAGTTCCAGCCTTATATTCAAATTCAAAAGGAATTGACAATTTTCCTGAGTAATCGATATACCCTATCAATGCTTCTTGATATGCTCCAACTTGGACAAATGCCAAGCCATCGTAAAAACCTCTAACACGATCAAACTTTGGCTCAATAGCTATCTCTCCTTTAGTATTAATAAAGCCGAATTTATCTTTAACTACTACAGCAGCCAATCCACCCTTAAAGCCCCAAACAAAGTTCCAATTTTGCTTAGGCTTAATTACCACGTTCCCCCGCTGATCAATAAAGACAGGTGTTGTCTCTCCTTCTAAAGAAACTAATGCTAGTTTTTCTGAAAACGGTTGAGCGCCAATATATTGTGGCTGAATTACAAACTCACCTTTATGATTAATAAAACCCCAACGTTCTTTAACTCTTACGGCTGCCAAGCCATCAGAAAAAGGCTGTGCATCTAGAAATTGTTGTTTAATAACTACTTGCCCAGTTTCATTGATAAAGCTGACACCATCATTGGTTTTAATAATAGAAAACTTTACAGGCTCAGAAGATATTTCTGGAGGAATATATCCACTTCTACCGCACCCAGAGATGAAGACGAGATGACTGATGAGAAACAAAGTTCCAATTTTGCCTTTTTTGACGCTCATTTCTCTGTTTTCAAATTTATGCGTGTATTATATAGCAGATTACTATATTGATAAATTTGGACTTTTACTTTGTTAGCTTGATTTTCAGTCGTAGTCCATTTAACTTTTTGGTTAACTTGATGGCTGGTAATCGTGCTTATACTTATTTACCTAAAAAATCTTCGATTGATATTTACCCAAAAGATTTACCTGCACTACCTCCTGCCGTTTTCTAGTTCCGTCGAACTCACGTTACTTAATACCGAATTCGCGGATCTACATAAGCATTTAAAATATCAATCAAAATACTGGCACTCACAACGATCGCACCAAAAAATACGAGTATTCCCTGGACTGTGGGATAATCGCGATCGGCGATCGCTTGATAAAGTCGATTAGCTAACCCAGGCCAAGAAAATGTTACCTCTGTCAAAATCGCTCCACCTAACAGAGATGCAAAGGTTAATCCCAAGACTGTAATTACTGGAATTAAGGCATTTTTTAAGGCATGGGAGGCTAAAATCTTATTTTCACCAATACCTCTGGCTCTGGCGGCTTCTACATAATCTGCTTGCAAGGTTTGCTTTAAATTCACTCGCACAATTCGCTCAAAAATCCCACTGAGCAAAATTCCCAAAGTGAGACTCGGTAGGGCAAGATGGTGCAAAGATGTGAAAAACTGAGTAAAATTTCCACCGAGTAAGCTATCAATTGTGTACAGTCCAGTCACAGTAGCGGGAGCTAAAAGATTGGGCGGAAAGCGGTTGGAATTGGGAAACCAACCCAGTTGGACTGAGAAAATCAACTGTAAAAGCATTCCCGCCCAAAACATGGGGAGTGCGTAAGTGATGATACCAAATAAGCGCCCACCGACATCAAAATATGTCCCTGGACGAGAAGCTGAGAGAGTCCCAACCGCAATTCCAACGATGAGTGCAACCGCCATACTACATACTGCTAACTCCACCGTCGCCGGGAAATGTTGTCCAATTATGTGCCAAACATTATCTCCGCTACTCAACAAAGAAGTTCCCAAATCAAAGCGCAACAAATTTCCCAAATAATTGAGATATTGTAGCCACAGAGGAAGGTTTAAACCTAGTTGTTTTCGCAAGTCTTCTTTAGTAGCTTCTGGCGCACGTCCGCCGAGAATTGCATCTGCTGGATCTCCTGGTGTTGCTCTTAGTAAGAGAAATACAATGGTGATAATCGTTAATAGCTGAAGTGGCGCGAGAAGCAACCGAGAAACAATGTAATATTGTAAAGCTTTAGAACGAGACATAAGCAATTCAAAATTATAAATGCAGCTTTTGGAACTATCTTAGCTATTAACTAGATATATATTGAACATGAAACATTTTACTTAAGAGTCAAAAGTCAATAGTCAACAGTTATTACTAATGACTAATGACTAATGACTAATGACTACTTTTTAATTGTCTGGTAAACCAGAATTTGGGTAGGGTTAAGTTGTACGCTGTTCACACCATTTCGGGCGAATACATAGTCTTTGCTTTGCCATAAAGGAACATAAGGTACATCAGTAGCTACTTGCGTTTGAATTTCTGCAAAAATTTTCTGACGCGCTTCAGGATTTAGTTCTTTGCGTTGCTGATCAATCAGTTTATTCATGGCTTCGCTATAGTAAAACGAACCCTGAGTTTGACTGGCTCCATCTTCGCATCCTTTAGCAACTGAACCTTTATCACAAGTCAAAAACGGTTGGACATAATTATCTGGGTCTAAAAAGTCTGGATACCAATCAAGTAAAGCTCCTGGATATAATCCTTTGGAAATGTCTTTAAAGAAGGCTGGCCCTTCCGCCTGGGTGACTTCAATTTGAAGTATTCCATCCATTTTGGCATCAACAAGGGATTTGAGCGTCTGTGCTGCCAAACTACGAGTAGGTGAACTAGAAGGATACCAAATTTGTACTTTTGCAGGATTTTCTTTAGAAAAACCAGCAGTAGTTAACAATTTTTTAGCTTGATCAAAGTTAGCATCACCATATTTTTCTTTAAATAATGGCACAGAAACTTTCAACGTTGTCGGAATCATGCTATAGAGCGGATCTGCTTGACCAAGTAACGCCCGCTCATTTAACAGTGGACGGTCAATTATTGATGCGATCGCTTGTCTAACTTCTAATTTATCTAAAGGCTGCTGATTCCGGTTTAATACCAGATAACTTACTACACTACCCTCAGCTGCGATCGCTTGCCAATCCCCTTTTTTACCACCTTCTGACAAACTACGATTTTGATCTGGCTGTAGTGACAGATAAGCTACATCGATTGCGCCTGTACGGAAAGCATTAAACAAATTAACCGGACTAGTTTGAATTTGCAGGTTAACACCCTTGTTAACTGGTTTTTCTCCCCAATACTTATCAAACACATCAAATCGGATTGAATCAGTACCATACTGTCCTAATTTGTAAGGGCCAGTCCCCACAAAAATATTCGGCTTAAATTTACCAGCACCAAGTTCGTAAGCTTTTGGCGAAACTGCACATACCCCAGGAAACGCCAGCAATGAAGAAAACGCTGCAAAGGGCTTTTTCAGCTTGATGGTTAACTCATACTCGCCTGTAGTTTTTACATAATCTACTACATCACCTAGTAAGAATGAGGGTTTTCCTTTATTTTGAATAAAGCGGTTGATGGTAAATGCCATTGCTTGGGCATTGAAGGGAGTCCCATCGTGAAAAATTACTCCCTGACGTAAGGGGATGGTATAAGTTAAGGCATCTTGGCTAACTTTTGGTAATGCTGTAGCTAGCTGCGGCTTAATTTCAGTGCTTCCTGGTTCGTAGGTGTAGAGGCGATCGCTCATATTAAACACCAAACCTAAGGATGCTAACTCATAAGCATCAGCCGGATCAAGGGTTCTCGGCTTCGCTGTTGTACCTATAGTAATACGACCATCACCTGTAGGACTATTTACAGAACCCGATGGTGGCGTAGTTACCTGTGGACGAGGAGCGCAACTAACAACTAAAAATAAACATAGACAGAACAAAGATAGGAATTGTGTAATCCGACCCAACCGTTTCACGGACAAGGAAAACCAGGTCATAGCAATAAAATATTTTATCTTAGCGGTCAGCAATCTTACTATATTTGTGGCTATTGTGCTTGATTTTTACAATTAGTTACAGCAATAGCTGTTGCTAAGTATGCGAATATATAGCAGTCCTAAATCATTTCTGAAAGCTTCTCTTTCATTTCTTGGCGCTCTTAGCGGCGGTTAGTTAATTTTCACAACTCAGCCACGATTGCTATAGTTAAGTTTATTACTGTGCGATGTCTACCACGGGCTACGCCTACGCACTATTTGTTACAAAAAATTATTAACAAAAAAATAAACTTTTAGGATTAGTTAAATAATGAAAGATTTTTATTTAATTAAGATTTTAAACATTTCCTAAATTTGTCGTAAATTCATAATTACTAGTGAATAGATTTGTTAAGCTTTGGTCGTAAGTCAAGTAGTGTACATTAAAACTTTGCCTGTTGCTACTTGGGTACAGACAGATGTGGAGTCGTTTTTCATAGAAAACGGCTACATGGTTTTACTTAGCAAACAAGAGTGTTTATACATCAGCGAAGAAAGCGATCGCGATATCGTAAACAGCAGATTGAAAGTCTAATAGTGAGACTAAAAACGTGAAGTATTTCTTTCTATCTGAGGGATGGGCAGTTGCCAGAGTCTGGGCATCTGATGGACTCTGGCAAATAACTGCATGGCGACGCCAACCAGATATTCAGCGAATGAATATTTGTTTAGTAGAACAAAATGAATTGCTATGGCTTTATCGAGTTGAAGAAGCCGTTTTAACCGTCGAAGTGAAGCCAACGACAGCAGTAATTGCCAGTCAGACCATAGGTCAAGTAGTACTCAAACGTCTGATGAGCGCTGAACAGGTAATTGAACGCCTGGGTACGGCTGAGACAAAATGTCAACTGCAAAACATCCACTTGGTGGTTCAGTAGATACTACGCAGTAGGGAATAGGGAGTGGGCAGTAGGGAGTAGGGAAAAGCCAAGTAACATAACAACATAATTATTCTTGTCACCTCCTCTTGTTCCCCCACTCCCCACTCCCCTCATAAAGAAAAGATAAGAAAATTTAATCCCCGACAGCGATTGGTAGCGAAAAAACTTGGACATGCTACGCGATCGCATCAATTTACACGCTTGCAAACAATTCCATCAATAGTTACACTTTTTAAAACATTCTCATTTTTGCTTGCGGTGGCTACCCTACAAGGTAAACCTCCCGAAGCGAGTAAGCATTGCCAAAGCAACCGCGCTGTCTAACTTATAAGACTAAGCTGTGGTAAGGCTCTGGCTCTGGCAATAACAAAAAACAAGAGAGAGTTTTCTGAGTGGCGAGTTTCGTTCCTTAGAATCTCAGTAAGAAAATTGCTTTGTAAACTAACTCATCGAGGAGGAGCGTAGTCGATGGGACTACCCTGGTACCGAGTACATACAGTCGTTCTGAATGATCCAGGACGGCTGATTTCTGTACACTTAATGCACACAGCCTTAGTAGCAGGCTGGGCTGGTTCGATGGCACTCTACGAGCTAGCTGTTTTTGACCCTAGCGATCCGGTTCTCAATCCCATGTGGCGTCAAGGGATGTTCGTTCTACCCTTCATGTCACGTTTGGGCGTTACCCAATCTTGGGGTGGTTGGAACGTTACTGGTGGCCCAGCAACTGATCCTGGTTTCTGGTCATTTGAAGGCGTTGCTGCGGCTCACATCGTTCTTTCCGGTCTTTTGTTCCTAGCTGCCGTTTGGCACTGGGTTTACTGGGATTTGGAACTCTTTAGAGATCCCCGTACTGGTGAACCTGCCCTAGACTTGCCAAAAATGTTTGGCATTCACCTGTTCTTATCTGGTCTACTTTGCTTTGGATTTGGTGCTTTTCACCTCACCGGACTATTTGGCCCAGGCATGTGGGTTACTGACCCCTACGGTATAACTGGAGCCGCGCAAGCAGTAGCACCAGAATGGGGCCCAGATGGTTTTAACCCATATAACCCTGGTGGGATTGTGGCTCACCACATTGCTGCTGGAGTTGTTGGTATTATTGCAGGCTTATTCCACCTCACAGTTAGACCCCCCGAACGGCTCTACAAAGCCCTACGGATGGGGAACATTGAAACAGTACTTTCTAGCAGTATTGCAGCAGTTTTCTTTGCTGCTTTCGTTGTTGCAGGTACTATGTGGTACGGTAACGCCGCCACCCCCATCGAATTGTTTGGCCCAACCCGCTATCAATGGGATCAAGGCTACTTCCGTCAAGAAATTCAGCAGCGCGTCCAAACAAGTGTTGCCCAAGGTGCAACCCTTGAGCAAGCTTGGTCGCAGATTCCCGAAAAGCTGGCTTTCTATGATTACGTTGGTAATAGCCCCGCTAAAGGCGGTCTATTCCGTACAGGGCCTATGGTCAAGGGTGATGGCATTGCTCAGTCTTGGCAAGGTCACGCCGTATTCAAAGATTCTGAAGGACGGGAATTGACCGTGCGTCGTCTCCCCAACTTCTTTGAAACCTTCCCAGTGATTTTGACCGATGCAGATGGAATTGTCCGCGCTGACATCCCCTTCCGTCGGGCAGAATCTAAGTATAGCTTCGAGCAATCTGGCGTCACCGTCAGCTTCTATGGTGGCAATCTGAATGGTCAAACCTTTACAGAACCAGCTGATGTGAAGAAGTATGCCCGGAAAGCTCAAGGCGGTGAAATCTTTGAATTTGACCGCGAAACCTTGAACTCTGATGGTGTATTCCGCACCAGTCCTAGAGGTTGGTTTACCTTTGGACATGCAGTATTTGCTCTATTGTTTTTCTTTGGTCACCTCTGGCATGGCGCTCGGACAATCTACCGAGACGTATTTGCTGGTGTTGATGCCGATCTAGAAGAGCAAGTTGAGTGGGGTCTATTCCAGAAAGTGGGTGACAAATCAACCCGCCGAAAAGAAGCCCTTTAAAGAACAGAAAACTGGGGACTGGAGACTGGGAAAAGTTTTCCCAGCCCCTAGTACCCAGTACCCAATCCCTAATCCCTCATTACTAGCTGGATAGGCAGGAAATCGTAATATGGAAAGCGTTGCGTACATCTTGATTTTTACTCTGTGTATAGGTACTCTCTTCTTTGCGATCGCATTTCGTGAACCCCCTCGCTTTGAGAAACCAAAAGATAAGTAGATCCTATATAACAGACCTTTAAGCGGATTGAATCTTAGTATCCGTTGCTACTATGTATAGTGGCAACGGATATTATTGTATTTGTCTTTTATGTTGTTTCTCACTAATGACCAATGACTAATGATTAATGACTAATTGTTGTGATATAATTTCCAATCTTGGGAGTAGATATGTGTTAATACTAGCTTTTCTGCGCTAGGATGAAAATGGATGTTAATGTAAGCTGCCATAAAAGTGTTTGCATAACACATCGCGCTTGTCGCACAACCTTTACGGAGACTAGAACCAGGAACAAATCAGCATGGTCAATCAGAATTTAACCGCTACAGAAATTGGATTCACTCACGAAGATTTCGCTGCTCTACTTGACAAATACGATTATCATTTTAGCCCTGGTGATGTTGTCCCAGGAACAGTTTTCAGTATAGAGCCGCGCGGCGCTCTGATTGACATTGGTGCTAAAACTGCAGCATATATTCCTATACAAGAAATGTCTATTAACCGGGTAGACAGCCCGGAAGAAGTCTTACAGTCAAACGAAACACGGGAATTTTTCATCCTCACCGATGAAAACGAAGATGGTCAATTAACCCTTTCCATTCGCCGTATTGAATATATGCGGGCTTGGGAGCGCGTGCGCCAGCTGCAAGCAGAAGATGCTACTGTTCGTTCTGGCGTATTTGCAACCAATCGCGGTGGAGCATTGGTACGGATTGAGGGATTACGCGGCTTTATCCCCGGCTCCCATATCAGTACCCGCAAACCTAAAGAAGAATTGGTAGGCGAAGATTTGCCATTGAAATTTCTAGAGGTGGACGAAGAACGTAACCGTTTAGTTCTATCTCACCGTCGGGCGCTGGTTGAACGTAAGATGAACCGCCTAGAAGTCGGCGAAGTAGTAATTGGTACAGTTCGTGGGATCAAACCCTACGGTGCTTTCATCGACATTGGCGGCGTGAGTGGTCTACTGCACATTTCTGAAATTTCCCACGAACATATTGATACACCTCATAGCGTGTTCAATGTCAATGATGAAGTAAAAGTTATGATCATTGACTTGGATGCAGAAAGGGGTCGCATTTCCCTATCTACCAAGCAGCTAGAACCCGAACCCGGCGACATGATTAAAAACCGGGATTTGGTCTACGATAAAGCAGAAGAAATGGCTGCTAAGTATCGTGAACAACTGTTAGCCAAGCAACAAGGTGCTACTGCGTCTCCTGCTGCTGAAGTTGTAGCAGAAGAAGATATTCCACCAGCAGCAGAACTTGACGAAGATATTCCACCAGCAGCGGAACTTGAAGAAGATATTCCACCAGCAACGGAAACTGAAGAAGATATTCCTACAGCAGTGGAAACTGAAGAGGGAATTCCAGCAGCTATTGAAGAATAATACATTTATAGTTTTACTTATTTATAAGTAAGAGGATTAAATCTTTGTAAAAAGAGGGGAAAACCCTCTTTTTTTATGTAGAGAATCGGGAGCTATAGGATTACTATTTGATTTTTGAACGAAATTAGGTGTTGTAGAGTGTTGTAGAGTGTGTTAGAACGGAGTTCGTAACGCACTATTATCAAGGGTTTGATGCGTTACGCTGTCGCTAACACATCCTACGGATATTTTCAGAAATCAAACCGGATTCCTATATTAGGAGTTAAGCATAAAAATTCATAACTCCTCACTTTTAACTAAATTTTAATTAAATAAAATGAAATATTATGGTAGCTATTAAATGTAGAGATATCACTTTTGATAATATCCAGGCAATTTTGTTTGACAAAAACGGTACTCTAGAAGATTCAGAAACGTATTTGCGATCGCTCGCACAAAGAGCAGCTAGGTTGATAGACGCTCAAGTTCCCGGTATTGGGGAACCGCTATTAATGGCATTTGGTATCTATGGGAATATTCTAGACCCGGCGGGTTTGATATCGGTAGCGAGTCGCCGTGAAACAGAAGTTGCGGCTGCGGCATATATTGCCGAAACAGGTAGAGGGTGGTTTGAATCTTTAAAAATAGCCCGTCAAGCTTTGGATGAAGCAGAAAAATACATTGAAAAAACTCCTTCACCCCTGTTTGTAGGTAGCTTAGATTTATTGAAATACCTACGAAATGGGGGTTTGAAACTCGGTATCCTCTCCGCAGCAACAAGTGATGAAGTACATAACTTTGTAGAAAATCACCAATTAAATGATTATATCGAGTTGGGAATGGGAGTAGATGAAGGGCCGAGTAAACCAGATCCAGTCCTATTTTTGCAAGCTTGCCAAGCTTTGGGAGTCCAACCAGGCGTTACATTGATGGTAGGTGATTCCGTTGGTGATATGCAGATGGCGCGTGATGCTAAAGCCGCAGGTTGTATTGGTATCACTTGGGTGGGTAAGTCGGATAACGTCCGAGGAGCAGATGTGGTGATTAATCAGCTTGATGAAATCCAGATTTTAAAAGATTAGCTTACCTTTAACGACGCCAAATAGCTGCTGAAAGGATCTTAGCTAATAGCGATGTCTGACGACAAGCACTGATGCTCGTAAGCCTTGCGTTATTTACGTAAGGGCGTCTGGCTCTCTACCGAGTTCCCAGTCGCCTGACGCCACTTAAGAGCAGTTGCTACAGACAACTCCTAGAACCCATTACCTCCTCTACTTGGGGCCTCTCTAAGTAGAGCAAATAGCTAACGAGAGAAACCCTACCAAAAGCGCATGTCTCACTGCTACATACCTAAGTACTTTCCCGTAATAATTTGTTAAAATTTACTTGATCTATTCCTTTAGATAGATATAAAATGTTTCTCAGATGACTTACTATTTTTTTTGAGGATTGTTGCAAGAGCAATTCTCAACAAAAAAATTCAGAAGTCAGAATTCAGGAGTCAAAATCAATTAGTGGGAGATTAAGACCCGCCTATTTGTAGTTGACTACTAAATCTTCTCCTTTGGAGACGCTACGCGAGCAATTTAGTCGCCGCCTTAAACCATTTGTTCATCCGCTCGTAGGGTAGCTACCCCAGTTTTACAGAATTAAATTCTAGATTGCCAATTTTAACTCCTGAATTCTTGTCTGATAAGTGAAATACGCTGATAAATAATTAATTTCCAAGCTAGAAATTGATTTTTTTATCATGCTTCTGTCTGGCTTAACAGAGCGTATTGCACAGATTTAATAACTGCTAAAAGTCCTCAAACCCTAAACAGGCTGCTGGGTAAAATTCCTTTGCGTAGAAGTATCTTAGGAATTTTCAATTGCAGCTCATGTCCAGAAGTTAAACGTTTTTGCGGAGTCGAAAAATATGAAAATTTTAACTGGTCTGATTTCCAGCTTGACGCTACTGAGTTTAAATGTTGTTGGTTTATCTCAGGTACAGGCTCAACAAACACCACAAGGATTTACTTTTCAAAAAGTTCCAGTAACTCTTTTCGGAAATGGTTGCCCAAGGGGAACAGCAGAGGGAATTTTGAATGGAGATACTCTTTCAGTAACATTTTCTCAGTTTGAAGCTAAAGCTTTGTTTCCTAGAGTTGTATCAGCAGCCTGCAATCTACGGATCGGTCTTAATGTACCTTCTGGATTGAATGTTCAGCCGGTTAACGTCCAGTATCTTGGCTTTGCAGATGTGCCTAAAGGAGGCAGTGCTGACCTGAACGTTAGAATACTATTTCAAGGTCAAATAGTACCAACTAACAATGATCCAAACCGAAGGTTTAACAGTCCCTTCTCAGATGTTTGGGACAAAAATGTAGGTATTACATTAGGTACAATAAATGCATGTAAGAATCCAGTGAGTTCGGTTTTTGGTATCAATACAAATCTGACGGCAAGAGCTACAACTGTAGCTCAAAATCAAGAAACCCAAATCCGAATTGATACAATTGACACAACAATTGGCCCTGTATTGTTCCAAATCAAGTTTGCTTTTAATCCTTGCTAGGTTTTTAAATGCATAATCTGCATTTAATTTTTCACAAAAGCTGATGCCTCTAAGAGGATGTTTTAAAAGTCCCAGAAGGTATATTTTTACCATTCTGGCTCAGGTCAAGTGCGACGAAAAAAATGCGATTTCAGCCATATACTGAGATGCTTCGCCGTGCTTTATCCTTAGAGGAAAATACCGTTTTAAAACATCCTCTAAAGTTGTTTTACCAAACTTGTCCAAAGATTTCTTACAATCGCTCTGAAGAAATCTTTGGCTATCCGTTTTGAAAAATAGTATTGGCAAGCAAATGGCAATTCTTAAATAATGAAATACGCTGATAAATAATTTCAAATCCCGAAATTGATTGTTTTATCGTATTTCTGTCTGCTTTAACCCGGACGTATTGCAAACAATTAAGAATTGCTATAAGTCCTCAAACACCAAAGAGGCTGGTGGTTAAAATTCTTTTGTGTAGAAGGAAGAGTCTTAGGGAATTTTAAGTTGCAGCTAAGTTTGTACAGGAAATTAAACGTTTTCGCGGAGTCTAACAATATGAAAATTTTAACTGGCATTATTTCCAGCTTGACCCTACTGAGTTTAAATGTTCTGGGTTTATCTCAGGTACAGGCTCAAACACAAGGATTTGAGTTTCAAAATGTTCCAGTAAGTTTTACAGGAAATGGTTGCCCACCGGGACAAATACAGGGAGTTTTAAATGGAGATACTCTTTCAATAACATTTTCTGCGTTTGAAGCTAAAGCTTCACGTCCTAATGTTGTATCAGCATCCTGCAATCTGCGGATCGGTCTGAATGTACCTTCTGGATTTAACGTTCAGCCGATTAACGTCCTATATAATGGCTTTGCAGATGTGCCTACACGAGGCAGTGCTGACCTGAACGTGAAAATACTCTTTCAAGGTAGAGAAGTTCCAACTACCGATAATCCAAACCGAACCTTTCCGGCTGGCTTCTCAGATGTTTGGAGCAAAGATGTAGGTATTGTATTAAACACAATAAATGCATGTAGTAGACCAGTTAGTTCGGTTTTTGGTATCAATTCAACTCTGACGTCAAGAGGTACAACTATACCTAGAGGTCAAGAAACCCAACTCCGAATTGATACAATCGACACAACAATCGGTCCTGTATTGTTCCAAGTCAAGTTTGATTTTAATCCTTGTTAGGTTTTAAATGCATAGTTAGTTTTGCATTTAATTTTTCCCAAAAGCTTAACTCTCAAAAGTGGCTTTACCAACTTATTGAAAGATTTTTTCTAATCGCTTTGAAGAAATCTTAGACTCTATCTCTTGATAAGTAATTAGGTTAAGTCAAACTAGCTGATAAATCATTCTGAATTGGAGAATAATTCAGAAGTAAGAATTCAGGAGTCAGAATCAATTTAGTGGGGGGTCAAACCTACCATTGTTGAACAGTAAATCGAACGCGAGTGCGTCTCCAATAAAAAAGATTTCGTGAGGATATTAAATCCATTTATTCATTCTGCTGGTCAACTACCTACTGCTGCGCTATCCGCCAGTTATACAGAATTTAATTCTGAATTCTAAGTCCTGACTCCTGAATTATTTTCTGAGAAGTGAAATACGCTGATAAATAATTTCCGAGTCAGAAATTGGTTGTTTTATCCTGTTCTGTATCTTTTAAGCAAAGCGTGTTGTAAATAATTAAGAACTGCTAGAGAATCCTCCAATCTGGAAAATGCTACTGGGTAAAATTTGTTTTTGTAGAAGTATATTTAGGAGTTTGACATTGCAGCTAATACGCCCAGGAGATTACATAATTTTCGTGGAGTTATTATATGAAAGTTTTAACTGGTCTATTTTCCAGTTTGACGCTACTGAGTTTAAATGTTGTGGGTTTATCTCAGGTACAGGCTCAAACAGCGACAGGATTTAGGTTTCAACAAGTTGGTGGAACTTTTTTCGGAAATGGTTGCCCAAACGGAACAGCACAGCTAGTTTTGAATGGAGATACTGCTTCAGTAACATTTTCTCAGTTTGAAGCTAGAGCTTCATCTTCTAAAGTTGTATCAGCATCCTGTAATCTGCGGTTCGGTCTTGATATACCTTCTGGATCTAACGTTCAGCCGATTAGCGTCAGGTATCTTGGCTTTGCAGATGTGCCTACAGGAGGCAGTGCTGATTTGAACGTTGACATATCATTTCAAGGTGCAAGTGTTACAACTATTAATAATCCAAACCAAACGTTTCCGGCTGGCTTTTCAAATACTTGGAACAAAAATATAGATATTGTAGCAAACACAATAAATGCATGTAGTAGACCAGTCAGTTCGATTTTCGGTATCAATTCAACTCTGACTGCAAGAGCTAGAGGTATACCTGCAAATCAAGAAACCCAAATCCGAATTAATACAATTGATACAACAATCAAGAATGTATTGTTCCAAATAAAGTTTGCTTTTAAGCCTTGTTAGGTTTTTAAATGTATAGTCATTTTGCATTTAATTTTTCCCAAAAACTGCTCCTTGTAAAGCTGTACTAACTTATCGAAAGATTTATTCAATCGCTCTGATTGAAGAAGGAGTCAGAAGTCAGAATCCAGGAGTCAGAATCAATGTTCGTTGGGGATTCAGACCCCAACCAATTGTAGACACCGTGCAGACGATGGGGTTTTAAACCCGTTTATTCATCCACTAAATCGATTCAGAATTCAATTCTGAATTCTGGCGACTGACGCATGTATTCTGTTTGATAAATCTTTGACTCTCTGTCTTGATAAATAGTTAGGTCAAGCCAAAGTCGCTGATAAATCTAACGAAATGACAATTTGCAAAAAATATGTCTTTGGATAGGTAAAATATATTTTTCTTTGATAGGTTGATGGTATAATGTTTGTAAAACTTATGTTTGTGAGGGCAATTCTTAATTCAAGAAGAATTCAGAAGTAAGAATTCAGGAGTCAGAATCAATTAGTGGAGAGTTCAGTTCCGCCATTTTCTTGTTGAACAGTAAATCGAACGCGAGTGCGTCTCCAAAGAAGAAGATTTAGTTAGGGTCTTAAACTAACTTATTCATTCGGTGGTAGACTCGCTACCTCTGCGTTATCTGCTTTCTCGTGCAGAATTCAATTCTGAATTTTAAGTCCTGACTCCTGAATTATTTTCTGATAAGTGAAATACGCTGGTAAACAATTTCCAAGTCAGAAATTGATTGTATTATCATATTTCTGTCTTTATTAACCAGAGCGTATTCCATACATTTAATGATTGCTAGAAATGCCCAAAACTCAAAGAGTTTGCCACGTGAAGTTTTTGTGTGTAGAAGTATATTAGGAGATTGACATTCCATGTAATATTCATAGGAGATTACAGATTTTCGCGGAGTTATTAGATGAAAGTTTTAACTGGTATGATTTCCAGTTTGACTCTACTGAGTTTAAATCTTGTGGGTTTATCTCAGGTACAGGCTCAAACAGCAGGATTTGAGCTTCAAGAAGTTCCAGTAACTCTTTTCGGAAATGGCTGCCCAAACGGAACAGCAAAGGGAATTTTGGATGCAGATACTCTTTCTATAACAATTTCTGAGTTTGAAGCTAAAGCTTCACCTCCTAAGGTTGTATCAGCATCCTGTAATCTGCGGATCGGTCTGAATGTACCTTCTGGATTTAACGTTCAGCCAATTCAAGTCAAGTATCTTGGCTTTGCAGATGTGCCTACAGGAGGCAGTGCTAACCTGAACGTGAAAATACTTCTTCAAGGTCAAGAAGTTCAAACTATCGATGATCCAAATGCAACTTTTGCGCCTGGTTTCTCAGCTACTTGGAGTAAAGATGTAAATATTGTATTAGGCACAATAAATGCATGTCAAAACCCAGTAAATTCGATTTTTGGTATCAATACAAATCTGACGGCAAGAGCTAGAGATATACCTACAAATCAAGAAACCAAAATCCGAATTGATAAAATAGATACAGCAATCGGCCCTGTATTGTTCCAAATCAAGTTTGCTTTTAATCCTTGTTAGGTTTTTTAATGCATAGTTAGTTTTGCATTTAATTTTTCCCAAAACCTGATCTTTGTAAAGCTGTACCAACTTATCGAAAGATTTCTTTCAATCGCTGTGAAGAAATTTTTGACTCTGTGTCTTGAGACATAGTTATTGACAACAAACCTGAGAAGCTCTCCTTATTTGAGATGAAAGATATGAAAGTTTTAACTGCTCTTATTTCCAGTTTGACGCTACTGAGTTTAAATGTTGTGGGTTTATCGGAGGCACAGGCTCAAACACCAGCATTTCAGTTTGAAAGTGTTCCAGTAACTGTTTTCGGAAATGGCTGCCCGTCGGGAGATGCCGTTGTAAGTTTGGTAGGAAATACTCTGTCTGTAACTTTCCCTCGATTTCAGGCTACAGCTGTATCTCCTAGAGTTGTATCACAATCTTGCAATCTCAGAATTGGGCTTAATATACCTAGAGGCTACAAAATTCAGCCCATTAACCTGAGGTATTCTGGTTCTGCAAATGTGCCTCAGGGAGGTACTGCTGCCCTAAGGGTTAGACCAGTGTTTCAAGGGCAAGTAATTCCATCTACGAATGATCTAAACGCAAACTTTCCGTCTGGCTCTTCAGGTGGATGGTTAAAAGATGTAGCTATTACAGGAGATACAGTAGACGCGTGTGCTAACCGAGTGAGTTCGGTTTTTGGCATCAACACAACTTTGATAGCGCGTGCTACAAATGTGGCTGCGGGGCAGCGAACTCAAATTGGATTCAATGGAATTTATAGAATTAGGTTTAATTTGACTCCTTGCTAGTAGGAGCAGATATAGCGCTGCCATGTAGAAAGTCGAATGTTAGAGGATTAAATTAGCCCTCACAAAAAATCAATGAAAAGCCAGCGCACCAGCCTCAGTATGATACTAAGCTGGTGTTTTTGTATATCTTTATCTTTGTGCAATCTGTCTCTGATTACACTGGTTACTGGTGGATTTGGCAAATATTCTGGCAACGTTTTTCTGCTGCGCCCTAAAGCAACAAGCATAAATACTTCAACATTGCCAACTAAATTGAATAAGACAGAGGGAAGGACTTGGCATCCTTTGGCTTCACATAGACTCGCTGTTTCGGTTCTAATTCTAATTGGTTAAAGCGATCGCGTGTTAAATGCGCCATCACCACTTGCCCATCATCGAAAGTTAATTCTACCTGAATTTCCCAACCCAAATGTATCAAACGGCTTACTGTCGCAGCCGTAGTAGAACCGTTAGCAACTTTTTCCAAAATCACATCTTGCGGACGCAAAAACACTTGTGGGTGTGGCGCATCAAATCCGCTACTTTGAAAAATCTTGGAGTTGCTGGGTAACACATTTACCGGCCCAATGAAGCTCATCACAAATGCAGTGGCAGGATTATCATAAATTTCTGCTGGTGTCCCCACTTGTTCGACACGCCCTCTATTCATCACCACAACTTCATCAGAGACTTCCATTGCTTCTTCTTGATCGTGGGTGACAAAAACCGTGGTAACATGAACCTCATCATGGAGATTGCGTAACCATGCCCGTAAGTCTTTACGGACTTTAGCATCAAGTGCGCCAAAGGGTTCATCTAGCAGTAATACTTCAGGTTCTACTGCCAGTGCCCTTGCTAATGCTACCCGTTGTCTTTGACCACCAGAAAGTTGTGATGGATAGCGATCGCCTAATCCACTCAATTGCACCAATTCTAGTAACTGTTCTACCCGCCCCTTAATTTTCTTTGGCTGTGCCTTGCGAATTTCTAAGCCAAAGGCAATATTCTGTTTAACAGTTAGATGTTTAAATAGGGCATAGTGCTGAAACACAAAGCCAATATTGCGCTGTTGCACGCTTTGGTATGTAGCGTCCTTACCGGTAAGCAGGATTTTGCCGCTATCTGGCATTTCTAAACCTGAAATTAACCGTAGTAGCGTAGATTTACCTGATCCCGATGGGCCGAGCAAGGCAACTAGCGAACCACTCTTAATTTCCAGGCTGACCTGATCAACTGCCTTGAAACTCCCAAATTGTTTGGAGACATTCTCAACTACTATACCCACTGCGGCTATACCTCTGCAACTAATCTACAGTTCCCTGCTAGGATTACTGTGTCTTACATATACCATATATCGTTAGTTAGAGATAAACAATATTTAGCCAAGATTTAGCTACTACAACTGCCGCAATCGAGGAAGCTGGGGAGTGAGGGAGTGCGGGAGTGGGGGCAATACGGTTCGGTTAAAGGGCAAAGGGAAAAGGGGAAAGGTTTTCAATACATCCTTTACCCTTTACCCCTTACCCTTTCCCCAGACCACAAGGAAAGTGAAAAATGCTTATCCGAACCGTATTGGGAGTGGGGGGATGAGGGAGATGAGGGGATAAAGAAAGTGTTTTCCCAATGCCCAATTCGTATCGAAACATTAAGGAATATTGCATTTGTGCAGGAACCTGAAGGAAAAGCGCCAAATCACTAGAAAGACCGTGGTAGTATGCTCTCGGTAAATGTGAAGATTGGGAGAAAGACCTTTGACACTACGGGTTGCTGTTATTGGGTCAGGCCCTGCTGGTTCATCTGCCGCAGAAACACTGGCAGCCTCTGGGATTGAAACCTACCTGTTTGAGCGGAAGCTAGACAATGCAAAGCCTTGTGGGGGTGCAATTCCTTTATGTATGGTGAGTGAATTTGACTTACCACCAGAGATTATTGATCGCCGGGTACGGAAGATGAAAATGATTTCGCCTTCCAATCGTGAGGTAGATATAAATCTGGTAAATGAAGAAGAATATATAGGAATGTGCCGCCGGGAAGTACTAGATGGCTTTTTGCGCGATCGCGCGGCAAAACTCGGCGCAAATCTAATTAATGCAACTGTTCATAAACTTGATATACCAGGAAACAATACCGATCCCTATACCATCCATTACGTTGACCATACAGATGGGATATCACAGGGTATTGCCAAAACTCTGAAGGTGGATCTAATTATTGGGGCGGATGGGGCTAATTCTCGCGTTGCCAAAGAAATGGACGCTGGGGATTACAATTATGCGATCGCTTTCCAAGAGCGGATTCGCTTACCCGAAGACAAAATGGCCTACTATAACGACCTCGCCGAAATGTATGTCGGTGATGACGTTTCTACCGATTTCTACGCTTGGGTTTTCCCCAAATATGACCACGTAGCGGTTGGTACTGGCACAATGCATGTCAATAAAGCCAGCATCAAACAGTTACAAGCTGGCATCCGCGCCCGTGCTTCGGAGAAATTGGCAGGCGGTAAAATCATCAAAGTAGAAGCGCACCCCATTCCTGAACATCCCCGTCCCCGTCGTGTTGTCGGTCGCATCGCTTTAGTGGGAGATGCTGCTGGTTACGTTACCAAGTCTTCTGGTGAAGGTATTTATTTTGCGGCTAAATCTGGGCGGATGTGTGCCGAAACTATTGTAG
Organism: Nostoc commune NIES-4072; assembly: GCF_003113895.1. Lineage (NCBI taxonomy): Bacteria > Bacillati > Cyanobacteriota > Cyanophyceae > Nostocales > Nostocaceae > Nostoc > Nostoc commune. Next base: position 4,089,862 of record NZ_BDUD01000001.1, read on the forward strand.
AAGCATCTAATAGTGGTAGCCGTATTCCTACAGAAGGCGACCTTAAGGTTTACCTGAAGCGTTGGGATAAAAGATACGGACTCACTTACAAGGTGCTGGACATTCTGCAAACCGTGTTCTATCGTTCCAACGCCACCCGCGAAGCGTTTGTGGAAATGTGCGATGACCTCGATGTACAACGGCTAACATTCGATAGCTATTTGTATAAGACGGTTGTCCCAGCTAATCCCATCACCCAACTGAAAATTACTGCCAAAACCATTGGTAGTCTAATTCGGGGTAATGCCCTTGCACCTTAATTGAGTGCGGAATACTGGAAGTTGCAACAAATAAATTACCCAATACGGTTACAGTAGACCTGTTGCAAAAGTCCCTAACACCCCACCCCCAACCCCTCCCCGCTTGCGGGGAGGGGAGACAAAGCATAGCTTTGGCGGGGTGGGGTTCTTATTTTTGATTTATCCAAGAGGTCTAGTGTAGGTTCACTAGCACTGTTTTCTAGCAGTTCCCTCAAATTATCTTCAGCATTTTTCTTTGCGATAATGAGTGCTACTAATAAATTAAGTTTTGTATAAATTAATGCTCTTGTAATTTTCACTTTGATATTGTAAGTTTTGTACAACTAAACTCAGTATTCTCACAGTAGTAGCCGTTGGTTATGTTGCTGCCTTTTAGAGTAAACCTAAACTCCTGAAAAGAAGGTGATTGCTACAGCTTGTGGTTGAGTTTGGTTGATAAAAACTTTACAAAACACCACAACATTATGATGAACAAAAAAGTGAAAACAAAAATTCAAAACTTTTGTAAACTCGTTTCAGTTTTTATAAGTATCTTTGTGGTTTCGCCTGCCTATGCAAGTGATTGGCTTCTATGTGGAAATCTCAGCCAGATCGATGTAAACAACGGTTGTCAGATTCCAAACTATCCAAGTGGTAGGTACGAATATGCAATTTCTTATAACACAAATGAGCCATTGCCAGTTGTTTGCAGTAGCTGGAATGTAGGATTGAGGATCTATAACAAACAACCGTATATGGTTTTATCTGATAATCCATCGGCGGGCATGAGTTATGGAGGCTTTATTTTTTATAGAGGAACACAAGCCTCTGATGATGCCACAGCTACATGTTCTTCTGGAGAGTGGCGTCATAGATACTGGCGATTAACTCAGAATAATGCAATTCAAACGGATTTCTACGGTAGTAACGGGTGCTATGGAGCTGAACTTCCAGTCTACTGTCGCGCACGCAAAGAAGCATCCACCAATAACATTTTGAACTTTGAACAAAAGAGATTAGCTCTGCTTGCTGACAGTAGTCTGCTAAAAAGTAATAGATAACGCGATGTGCGACTTTCTCTCAAATCTAACCCCCAACCCCTTATTTACCAGGTAAGCAAAGCAAAAATCAAAGCCTTTTGGACTGTGGGGGAGAAGAATGGAAGCGGGGTTCCAAGAAAAAGTCGCACATCGCGTTCATCAAAATTCTTAATTGTGGTAACTTGCTGGCACAAGCTATAGCGCTTCTGGGTTGAGTCGAATACAGACCTAACCTCCAGCCCCTTCCCTACAAGAAAAGGGGAGTAAGATTCAAAGCCTCTCTCTTAAAAGGAGAGAGGTAAAGTTCTGCATAGCAGAAACTCGCCTATGATCAAAGATAGTTGTAGCAGGAGCAACTAGATGCCAGTCGTAGTAGCCAAATTGTATGTAGAATATCGAAATGATGCTTATTGGGTTATAGATACCCGAATTTCCCTTGACTCTGTTGTATATGCCTTCCAAAGTGGGCAGTCACCTGAAACCATTGTTCAGTCTTTCCCCCTACTGACACTTGAACAAGTTTATGGAGCGATCGCCTTTTATCTAGCCAATCGTGCTGATATTGACGCTTACCTAGCAGCTGAAGAAATAGCTTTTGATGCGATGCCTCAACCGCTACAGGTTACTGATCCCGCTTTATATAACAAGTTGATGGCAGCTAAGGTAGCAAGAAAGTGAACATTTGTTACCAAGCCGATGCTGATTTGAATCAGGCGATCGTGACAGGAGTTTTGCGACGAGAATCTGCAATTGACTTCCAAACTGCCTTTACTGCGGGATTGAAAGGTGTAAAAGATCCAGAAGTATTGGCGATCGCCGCAAAGCAAGGGCGTATTCTTGTTAGCCATGACCGAAAAACAATGCCATCAGAATTTGCGGAGTTCATCGCAAACAATCAAAGTTCAGGAGTTATCATCGTATCTAGAAAGTTAGCGATTGAAGTCGTTATCGAAGAATTGCTGATAATTTGGTCAGCATCAAGTGCCGAAGAATGGGTTGATCGCATTGCAAAGCTACCTCTGTGACGCAAGCTAACAAATCGTTGGAGCAGATAGCGTTTCTCAGTCGTATGGAATAGAGGTTTTTGGTTTAGTGCAATTTCTGAGAAAACAGATGCTGAACTAAGTCTGCTGGGGCAAAATAGAAAACATGACAATTGAATCCGATTCCTCTAATCTACCAACCCCAGAACCAGTTCCAGAAAACGACTTGCAACCAGATGACTTTGACGGGAGTGCAAGTGAGAAAAACCTAAGCTCAGAAGCACTAGCGACACAACAAGCCCTAGCAGCGATCGCATCTTTGAAATCTCCGCAATATACAACTGCTATCCAACAAGCTCGTTCTGACTCTCAGCAACCTACTACCAAGCAATTCGTAGTTAAGCCGAGGGCATTGCTAATTACCTTAATAGCGATCGCCATCACCTTCATTGGAGTTATCCTCAATAACTGGATCGTCGGCATTATCGGAACGCTGATAACTTTGTTTTTATCCCTAGCGATATTATTGCCTTGGTTGCAAAAAGCATTATACGAGTGGTTTTCACCCCAAGAACGCACCCTGTTTGTTGCCATTTTGGGATTAATAGTAGCGATCATCGGCTTGATTAAGTTTACAGGTGTGGGCGATCGCTTACTTGTTTGGGGACGCCAGATTAACTGGGACATTGCTGGAACCCTAGCAGATTGGTTTGGTGCTTTGGGGCAAATTCTGATCGCCGTCATCGCCGTTTACGTGGCGTGGCGACAATATGTTATTTCCAAAGACTTGACAATTCAGCAAAACCTGCTAACAGTTCAGCAAAACATTATCACCCAGCAGCAGACAATTGATTCTTATTTCCAAGGCGTTTCAGATTTAGTATTAGATCAAGAAGGATTATTAGAAGATTGGCCCCAAGAAAGAGCGATCGCTGAAGGACGCACTGCGGCAATTTTAAGTAGTGTAGATGGCAGTGGTAAAGCGAAAATTCTCCGCTTTCTCTCACGTTCCAAGTTGCTGTCACCCTTACAACGCGATCGGCTATTAGGTCGAGCCATTCTCGACGGCAGTGGCGGATATGTAGAAGACCGCCTGGAAGGTGTCCGTGTCATCGATTTAGGCGTAACGCTAGCCGCAGCAGACCTTTCTGATACTGATTTACGCTGGACTGACCTGAGCGAAGCTAATCTTGTCCGCGCTAACCTGAGCGGTTGTGATTTAGTAAAAGCCAACCTCTCCCGCACTATTCTATATAGTGCTAATCTCAGTGGTGCCGACATCAACGGGATTCGCCTATTCTACGGTGTAGTGGATAAAGCATCACCCCGTAGTCGCACTGAACGACCAAATTATCAAACCGGCGAACACACTGGCGCTGTGGTGGAAAATGCCGATTTCACCAATGTACAGCGCATGTCTGAGTCTGCACGTAACTACTGTTGTACTTGGGGTGGTGAAAAAACTAGAGGTACGATTCCTGGTGGTTGTGAAGGTATTCCCAATAAGTTGGGAAGATAATTATAAGACTAGATAAAAATTAGTTAGCTGCATTAAAAATCTGCTGTGCAGTTAAATTTAATTGGGGAAAGGTAGGTGATGAAATCGCGGTGTTACCTTGAAACGCTGTCATTTGATATTCACCATCAACTAATTCGCACACAAAAATAGTAGGTTGTTTGGGATTCCCAATGAACTTTCTTGCACCCAATGCAGCATAATCAGCAATCCAATATTCGGGAATTCCCATTTCTTCATAATCCCTAAGTTTATTGTAGTAATCATCTCGCCAGTTGGTTGAAACAACTTCGATGACTATTGGAACCGATGCTGCTTGGCTTACTGTTGACTGTTTTTGAAAAAGCGGTTCATTGTCGAGATTATCAAGATTTAGCAGCAACACATCAGGCGAATAAGCCGATTCGGCAGAAGGAGTTTGGATCAATGCAGTTTTGGGTATAGTGTAGGGAAGATTTAGGCGATCAAACTCGACAGTTAGCTTACGGGCTATAAATCCTACAACTTTTTCATGCGAACCGGTTGGAGGCGGCATTTCAATAATTACTCCTTTGTGCAATTCATAGCGTTTTCCATCGTTGGGATACCATTCGATAAATTCATTAAAGGTTAGTAATTTGGGCAACGCTTGGGTCATAATCTTACCTCCATATATGTTTTACTTTATCATCCAATAAATGTTGATTAGGATTACAAATATATTAAATGGCTTTATGTCAATTCTTGGGGGTTGCCTAAATTCAATCAACGACTGTCCGAATTCAATAAA
>NZ_BDUD01000001.1:4094778-4103487 GCF_003113895.1 Nostoc commune NIES-4072
AATAAACGACTACCCGAATTCAATATAGGAACTTAGTACAGTTAGTATTTCTAACGCAAACGCTCCCCTCCCCAAGGCATGGGGGAGGGGTATTAAGGACTTTTGCAAGAAGTCTATTAAACGATAATATCGCTTGCCACTAGTAGTGGTGATCCTTCAAGCTGAATCTCGAAATTAGCAGATAGATTACTATCAGTATTACCTTGGAGAATATCTTTTGAATAACGGATTTGACCTGCTGTGGTGAATGCGCCACTTCCTATGTAAGTGAAGGCTTGGTCGCCCGCTATATTCGTGTTAGCGTCTATGCCAGATAGATCGATTCGATCTCCTGGTAAGTTACCGTTTCCAACAAAATCTTTGATAATATCCCGTGACAAACCAGGTTGACTATCTGAAACTGAGTCAAACTGGAAAACATCGTTGCCAGTACCTCCATAGAGAGTATCCTTGCCTGTACCCCCATTGAGTAAATCATTGCCACCAAGGCCAAAGAGAGCATCAGTGTCCTCCCCCATAGAGGTAATCGTTGCCTGCAACGCCATCGACATCATCTCCTTGAATGACATCGGAGTTAATACCCCCATAGATAGTATCGTTCCCAGCACCACCATTGATGAAATAGCTGCTAAGAGAAACAGTGCCGAGAAAGTCGTCACCGTCTAATCCGTTTATGTAAACTTGTTCAAAAATACTACTCGGAAGAAAATTATCTCCTATAGGATCATCTACCTTAAAGTAAATTAGACTGTCAGGGCCTGGAGTACCGTTAAGAGGATTTGTATCTGCGAATTCTGCCATTGATGAGTTTATCCTTAACTTAGAGGGTAAAAAGATTACCTCATCACTTCCCCATCATCAAACGGCGTTGCTGATTAAAAGTATGAATTTGGTTTCCTCCAAAGGCGCAAAGGAAACAGTTTAAAACATGGAGTTTCACACTTTCATTCAGCAACGCCGAGAAAATAAGGTGGAGAAATAACGAGTGGGAAGAGATAACAGAACCATACCTAATTGGAACAGGTCTTTGCTATTAACTTTGAAAATTTAAGAAGCACTGGATTTATAGCGGTTCTTGCTTGGATGCAACACAGTTTGACCTCTCTCCAAACCTCTCTCCTAAAAGGAGAGAGGCTTTGAATCTTACTCCCCTTCCCTCGTAGGGAAGGGGTTGGGGGTTAGGTCTGTATTGCACTTAAGTGAGAAGCGTTATATCGATAATTGTTGACATCAAAATAGTGCCAAGAGTCATGTTATATCGTTTTTGCACTTTTCTAACATAACCCCCACTAATGAATTATTAAGCAGTTTACATACTTCTCCCCAGAAAGCGCCACGTATTCCACAATAACTCTAGCGACCTGCAACAAATATCTGTTCTGCTGTCAAATTCAGGTCTGGAAATGTTTGGGAGATGAGGCGTTCTGTTCCCCTAAATTGTTGTCCTTGATAAGTTCCATCGACTAACTGATAAATCGTGATTACAGGTTGTTTGGATAAGCCAATGTAGCGTTTGCCTCCTAACCCTAGATAATCTACGATCCAATACTCCCCAACACCTAAAGCTTCATAGTCTTCGACTTTCCTAGCATAGTCATTCTGCCAATTGGTGCTGACAACCTCCACGACCAATTTAACAGACTTGCCTAGTGTAATCACTGGCTCAGTTTTCCATAATGGCTCATTCGCCAAAGCCGTTTGATCAAGAATCACAACATCAGGTCTAAAGGCTGAATTTTGACCTAATGGTTTAATCAGGCATTTCATGGGAATAAACCAAGGCAAATTGAGCAGATCAATTGCTACGTTGAGCTTACGATTAATTAACCCAGCTACCTGTTCATGAAGTCCAGTGGGTTCCAAGTCGATTAGTTCTCCGTCGATTAACTCGTAGCGTACATCATCCAGATAGCCAGCAACGAATGCCTCAGAGCTAAGATTACTTGTATTAATAGTGGCTGAGAGCATAGAGATTTCGCCTTCCAGGTTCAGCTGACAATTTAGGTTATGTGGAAAAGTCCACCAAAAACCTAACCCCCTAACCCCCTTCCCGACGCGGGAAGGGGCAAAATTCAAAGTCTCTCTCCTTTTAGGAGAGAGATTTAGAGAGAGGTTTTCCAGATGACCTGAATTGTCAGCTAGGTTCAGAACTAGAGCAGCAATACTGCTCTTAATTATTTTAACTAGCTTTGATTAGGCAAAAGTCAATTGACTAATACGCTTCAAAATCTGGAGTACATTATATAACTCATTACCACGGTTACGGACATCAAAAATATCTGAAGTGGCATAGCGAGGAGGATGACCTTTAAGCAGTTTAATGAACATAAAACTGCCACCAGAAGTAATCATGCCAAATACTACATCTTGTGACTGGGGAACAGCCAGCATATATGCCAGAATTTGGTCAAGTCCTGCTTCTACCGAATAAGCAACCTGTTTAGACTCAATAACTGTTACCCAGAATTTTTGATTTAAAAGTAAGAAGTCAATTCGTCCTTTGATGATAGTTTGCTTGTCTTGTGTTTCAATCTCGATAGATTTCTCTAATTTGAGGTGAAAAGGAGGTAAATAAAACTTGCCAATGAATAGCAGTGGCGATAAAACAATCGTGTTAACTGTATTTTCTAATAAAGGCGGATAGTTTCGTAAATTTATGTAACCTGCCTTTATTTGATCCAATAGCTGCTTTTCTAAGCTTGTCAGTTCTGGTAGGTCATCTTGCCACTCTCGAAAGAATTCTTCCGAATCAACTAACTCTAATCCATAGAGCAATATTAGTTGCTCAAGTGTGACGTTTTCCGCAGCAAGAGTTTCAACCATTATGTTAATCAAGTAGTAGAAAAATCTACTAGTTTAGTAATTCTCGCCTTCAGGTAGAGTGAGGATTTCAACGCCATCTTCAGTTACAGCTAGTGTATGTTCACATTGAGCAGAAAGCTTGCGATCGCGCGTGACCGCAGTCCATTTATCGCCTAGAACCTCGACTTCGTAAGTACCTTCGTTAATCATTGGCTCAATAGTAAAAACCATCCCTGGTCTGAGGCGCTTACCCTTACCCCGTGTGCCATAGTGGGGAACATCCGGCGCAGTGTGAAAAATGTTACTGATGCCGTGTCCAACGAAATCTCGCACTACAGAAAAGCCTTGTGCTTCAGCATACTCTTGAATAGCTGCACCAATGTCTCCAATGCGGGCCCCAGGTTTAACTTCAGCAATACCCAAACGCAAACACTCTTCTGTTACCTCTACAAGCTTTCTTGTTTTTGGCGAAGGAGTACCGACAAAGAATGTCTTAGATGTATCGCCGTGATAACCCTCAACAATCGGCGTTACATCAATATTAATAATGTCACCTTCTTTGAGAATTTGCTTGGCATTGGGAATGCCGTGACAAATTACCTCATTTACACTAGTGCAAATAGATTTAGGATAGCCCTTATAGCCAAGGGGTGCGCTTTTTGCTCCATGCGCTTGCGTCCAACGTTCGGCTTCATCATTTAGTTCAAGAGTGCTAACTCCTGGCTTCACGAACTGTTCGAGATGCTGGAGAAGTTTAGCTGCTAAACGCCCAGCTTGACGCATTTTGTCTAATTCTCGTTGGGATAAAATAACAATTAGTTCGCTTTTCATTAACTTTTATCTAAAGTATCTTTCATAAACATAGTTAACCCTGTCTGTGCAGCTCTTTGTGCAGCATCAGCAACTTTTAGGGTATACAAGCTCTCTTCTGGGGTAACGTACAAAGGAGTACCATCAAAAAGATGGTCTAAAACCATACTCGTGTCTTTGGCAAACAAACCCCGGCGAGGGCCAACCTCTATAGGTGTTGTTTCCCCTGGCTGGATAAACAATCCTGTGTCGCCATCAAAAATCAAACCACCTTTTTCACCGTGAACTTCAAACTTACGTTCTGATTGCCAAATACTTTCGCCTTTACCATAAACTACTTGGGCTAGAAGTCCACTATTAAAGGATAGTTCACTAGTGCAGAAACAGGTTTGGTAGTATTCCGGTTCTGTTTCCCAATATCGCTGATGACAGTTAACAGTAAATACTTTACCAAATAAATCGGTGAGACGATGTAGCCGAGACAAGGCACCTATTAAGGGAAAACCGAACAACTCGTGGTTATAAGTCCATTTGCGGGGTGCCGGATTCTGGGGATTGATAGTACTGTAGCGAACATAAAAAACTTCACCAATTTTGGCTAGGTTTTTTTTCAAGGCTTGATGCAAACCACCTAAAAGTTCAAGGTGTTCAACGTGCAGGAGTTTTTGTTGTGCTTTGGCTAAGGCAATTAATTCCTCAGCTTCGACTACATCCAATGAAAGAGGATATTCTACAACTACATGTTTGCCGTTGGTAAGTGCTGCACGAGCGATCGCACCATGATCTCGATTAATAGTAGAGATCACCACTAGGTCTATATCTTCACGCTCTACTAGCTCTTGCCAAGAACTCAACGCTTCAATTTGGTACTCTTTGGCAAAGGTTTCTGTTGTTTCTGCGGTATGACCAACAGCTGCGATTAACTGCGATCGCATTCCCTCATTATGGAGCAATGCCTCAGATCGAAACTTTGCTGCATACCCAGTACCCACCAAACCTACACGCACTTTTGCTTTTTCCAAAGCTGCTCCTGAATTATACATGATCCTCACTAGTTATGTTTTTGATTATTTCACAACAACATTGTGGAACGCGTGGAAGCCACTTGACTTTCAGGCAGTGGAGGAAACGCGCCACGGGTGGTTTTAACCACCGTGAAAAATGATAATATTGTTGTGCGAGTAGGAATAATCATCTGCGCTAAGAAGTGTTTTGTAAGGAGTGACCCCTGACTTGCCTCGTACCTGCACAAATTGCAGCTCTGGGCAAACAAGTAATGGGAAAGCACGGAGCGCACCGAACTGGCAAGTGATGAACTCGGAAAGCATTCTAAGTAAGCGCAATTGCAATATCTCTCGTACTGGTAGTTGTTTTGAGCGTCTAGGGGGATATTTGACTATCCCTTTTAAGCTAAGTCTTAGAGAATCTGCGTGTCTTTAGACCGCAGAGTGTCAACAGTTTAGACTTTACAACATTCGTACTAGGGCATGTTTTCAAAACTATAACCACAAAATAATCAAGACGTTAGTACAGTTAATGTCTTCTGTTGCATCTAGCTAGAGTAGGGATACAGCAAGACTGATATTGAGAAAATCTCTACCTGATCGAATGAAACAGCTTTGCTTCTTAAGGGAAGTTGGGGATCTCTTCTGCGTAAGTCTGACAAAATATAGGTGGCATTACAATACTGCTCCGGTAAAGCATTTTTAACTCGGCATTGGGTTTAGGGAAAAGGGTAAAGGTTTAGGACTTACGCAAAAATTGCTAAAAAGCTTAATTTCTCGAACCGCCAAGACGCCAAGAGCGCCGAGAATTCGTAGAGTGTGCGTAAGTCCTAAGGTTAAACCAATTCGCAATTCGCAATGACGCTCGTTCCTCGCTAACGCAATTCGCAATTACGTTTTGTGACGGGGATTTAGACCCCGACACAAAACGTGCTGCCTATCTTGCTGGGGACTTAAACCCCCAAAGTTCGTTAAAGGTTTTTTCTTTCCCCTTTTCCCCAAAACCCGACAAGTATTGGGTGGCATTAATCCTATTCATATTTTTTATCCATTAATATAACTTTTTCTAATTACAGCCTGACTAGGGACGGAAATAATATAAATAAAACTTATCAGGATTAAGCAACTAAATTTCATTACTAATCGGGTTCAATTTCCAGTCACATCGTTTAATTTTTCTCGTAGTATCAGATTGAAGCAAATTTGAACGAGCGGCTAATCACACAGAACAGCCGTGACCTTTGCCTAAAGATAACTTATACTACCGTTTGCAAAAAAGAGGATTACTCAATGCCAACTTATAAAGTGACACTAGTCAACGATGCTGAAGGACTTAACACAACAATTGACGTTCCTGATGATGAATATATTTTAGACGCTGCCGAAGAACAAGGTATTGACCTACCTTACTCTTGCCGCGCTGGTGCTTGCTCGACCTGTGCAGGTAAACTGATAACCGGTACAGTTGATCAGAGTGACCAGTCATTCTTAGATGACGATCAAATACAAGCTGGATATGTACTGACTTGTGTCGCTTACCCAACCTCTGATGTGACAATTGAAACTCACAAAGAGGAAGAACTTTACTAAGAGTTAGGCGCCTCAATAATAAACCTCTTGCAAGAGTTAGTGATGTTGAAAAAATAGAAGCACCGCATCTAGTGTTAACGCCCTTTCAATGCCGTGTCTATAAAGCGACTTTGAAAAAAGCCTAATTTCGTGTTGAGCAGGAACACAAAATACTGTGTTCCTGCTTGATTTTTTCAGTATGGACTTTTCTGATTAACTTAAAGTTTAGTCTCTTTGCTGAAAATCTGAATCTGAGTACCAGGATAGTAGAATTGGAGAATTTTGGGACTTGACCAACCTAATTTAGCTAAATTTTGAGCGCCAGTTTGACTCAAGCCGACTCCATGTCCTAATCCACCCCCAATAAAAGCGTATCCCCAAAGATCGGGTTTTCCTTTATTTAAGGGTTCTATGTAAAATAGCGTACTTCTAGGAGCAGCAAAGGCACTACGAACTTCGTCTTTGTGGAGAACAAAGGTGCCGTTATCAGTTTTGACGGCAAGTTCAAGGATACGCCCACTCTGGCTTCGCTTCACTACTGCCATAGCCTGAATTGTTTTAAATTTGGCATAAGGACTGTTTTTTACCTGTAAAAATTTCTGCAAGTCCTTGGTAATATCCTTTAAAGGGGTTTCCTTATGCCAACGAAACATATCCCACTTGCTTTCATTAAATCCTTGTTGGATATTAATAAATTTTTGGAAGTTATTTTCATCTGCTAAACTCTGCTTAGACAAGTCCCAAAAATTAGTTGCAGCATCCAGTACAGGGCGCAGATAGGGACGATCTTCACCATTCCAGACATCGCTGAAGGAGGCGGTAACGCCACCAGTAGTAGAAGAATAAAGGGCATCTACTAGTTCGTTTTTATAGGTTACTACCTTACCCCTGGTGGAGGCGATCGCTTTGTCTGTTTTGGCAGCTGCTCCATTCAGCCCATAATAAACTTGGCAGTGAGTATCAGCACACAACTGATAGTTATCTGCTGCGAACCTGCGTAAATTTCTTAAAGCATAAGTCCGAGCCAGAATTGCTTGGGCTTCTAGCGCAGCTGTTGGTGCATCTGTACCTATTTCGTAAGGCACAACCCCACGCAAATAAGTTTCTAAAGGAACTTGGTTAACTAGAGTGTATGTGCCATAAGCATTTGGCTGCAAATTCATTCGCCCAGCATAAAGACGAGCATTTTCAGGTTTTTCGCTTTTATTCACCCGAATCAAGTTTTTATCAGTACTGATTTCCAAATCATTCGGGCTATAGCGCTTACCATCCACCACCCAACTAACTCGCGGTACTTGTTTTAAAACTTTAGTATCAAGATATACTTTTTCTTTCGTAGAAGCTTGGATGTTCTGCAATAGCAACCGTCGCAGTAAAGGAGTGCTATAAACATCGCGTTTCGCCCAAACCTGCCAGCGTTCTGGCTGGGCTATTTCCACTTCCATTCCTTGAGAACGCCATTTATTAGCACTGTCTTCCGCAGTTTCAAAGGTGCGGTATGTGCCTAAAACTACTACTTCCTCGACTATTGGCTGGGGTAAAGCTTGCATGACTGTTTCCAGCTTTACAGGATTCTTGGTAACTAAGGTTTGCTGCTTATTGCTTGCAAGAAATTTTAGCTTTAAGCGATCGCCTTTTGTGGATTCTAGTTGCAGTTTGGCTGTAGGTTGTGAGCCAAATCGCTGCACAATCCCAATTTTCAGTTCCATACCCTGAATGTTACTCTCAGGAGCTGATGCAGCAGTTAGTCCCAATAGACAAAATGTAGTCAGCACAGTGTGGGAAAAACGCCAAAGCGAAAATTTCATAGCCACCTGATAGCGTACCCCTATCGGGAAGCAAGCTACGCGCAGCATTTCCAAGAGCGATAGCGAGTAATCGATTGTCTTCTGCCCCTTAATGCGGTGTTGGAGCTGATTTTCCGATTGCTTTGTAGTGCGGTTTTTTTGTCGCATGAGTGCTCCAATGATACCATTAGCAGTTTTGCCCAAAATAGTTGCAAAACGTAGTCATAATGACTATGATTTATTTAGAGACACAAAACAGAACTAGTTGGATAAACTCCTTATGGTTAGAGTCCAAGAAATTCCATTAAATCAGATAAAACGGCCATTGCCTCGTGCAAACGATCCAAATAAAGTGCAAGCTTTAATGGAATCGATTGCGGAGATTGGGCAGCAAGAACCTATAGATGTCCTAGAAGTAGATGGACAATATTATGGCTTTTCTGGTTGCCATCGGTATGAAGCTTGCCAGCGTTTAGGCAAAGAAACCGTTTTAGCCAGAGTTCGTAAAGCACCCCGCAGCGTTTTAAAGATGCACTTGGCATAGAGAATGGGAAGCAGGGGAAGCAGGGGAGACAGGGGGAGCAGGGGAGACAAGGGGACAAGGAGACAAGGTGACTTGTGAGAACTTGCAACATTGCAACAAGTCTTTCCCCAATCCCCAATCCCCAATCCCCAATCCCCAATCCCCAATCCCCAATCCCCAATCCCCAATCCCCAATCCCCAATCCCCAATCCCC
>NZ_BDUD01000001.1:4103512-4313512 GCF_003113895.1 Nostoc commune NIES-4072
AATAACATATAACCTAATTAGGAGAAAATTATGTCATCGAAAGTAACAGTCAAAAATGTAAATATAGGCATTGACGAGGCGAGTAGGGCTAAAATTGCCGAGGGTTTATCTCGCCTGTTGGCTGACACTTATACACTTTATCTGAAAACTCATAACTTCCATTGGAATGTAACGGGGCCGATGTTCCAAACATTGCATTTGATGTTTGAGACCCAGTATACAGAATTAGCTTTAGCAGTTGATTTAATTGCCGAGAGGATTAGAGCGCTTGGCTATCCTGCACCAGGCACCTATAGCGAATATGCCAAACTGAGTTCGATTCCAGAAACTCCTGGCGTTCCAAAAGCTGTGGAAATGATCGGTTTATTAGTGGAAGGACAAGAAGCCGTAGTCCGAACTGCACGGTCTATTTTCCCCGTGGTAGAGGAAGTTAACGACGAACCTACAGCTGATTTATTAACTCAACGGATGCAAGTACACGAAAAGACAGCTTGGATGTTGAGAAGTTTACTGGAAGAATAGGGACTAGGGACTAGGGACTGGGGACTGGGGACTAATAAAGACTTAATTTTTTTGCCAATCCCCAATACCCAGTCCCCAATCCCCAATACCCAGTCCCCAATTTCCAATGCCCAATTCCCAATTCCCAATGCCCAATTCCCAAAAGTTGCAAGATTTAATGCAGCAGGCGGGTATTCCTAGTTTTAAAGCGCTGAGTCGCGCTGCTGGTGTCTCAGAGCGTCAACTTTTGCGGTTACGCCAAGGAAAGCTAGAGCAGATGCGGGTAGATGTACTGCTTAAGCTGTCGCCAGTGCTACAGATTTCATTGAATGAATTAATCGCAACTTTTTCAACCGTAGAGTTGTTACAAGAGAAAGCAGCGCCTACTCAGGAATTATTAGAAGAAATTGCAGATTTAAGAAAAGAGTACCAGCGATCGCAACTTCAATTAGAACAACAGCGAGAAATATTACTACAAGAACTCCAGCAGTCGAGTTTGCAACTGCTGGAGTCTTTATTATTGCAATGGCCAACCGCAGCACAGAAAGCGCAGGAAAATCCCCAGCTACCAGCAATCAAAATAGTACCGTTGGTGCAAAAACCCCTAGAAAAGCTTTTAGACGCGTGGGGGGTAGAAGCGATCGCACCCGTGGGGGCAAAATTACCTTATGATCCCCAACTGCACCAATTGATGGAGGGAACTGCACAACCTGGAGAATTAGTCAAGGTGCGCTACACCGGCTACCTTCAAGGTGAGAAGCTGCTTTATCGAGCTAAAGTCAGTCCTCTTACAGAGAGCTAGAAGGCAAATTTTCGCCTTCCTCGAATGCCCTTAAAGCCTTAAAGGCTTATATTTGTTGGCGTAATTCCCCCGTGCGAAAGCCAGGTAGCCGCCTCCCTACCTCAGCTACAAAACCGCTTATTTGAACCGTATGGCTGCTAAAACCAAGTTTTTTTGTTAAAGTTTCTTCATCTAGACAGGAATTATTGCAATTATGTAAGTAATCGGACATAAATAAATGTAAATGCTAATTATTATCATACAAAGTTGCCCATTAATTACCTCAAACTGGAAATCTGAGGTTATATAAACCAAGTCTACCTGTGCAGGCTATTCTGATAATGTTTATTGAACAAATTTCAGTTTGGCAAAAATCTTTAGCAAATTATCCGAAAAGCTGAAATTTTTACTTGTAGTTCAATATTAACCTCTAAAAAGATGTATATCCGTTATTCTTAGTTAGTAATTTGCTAGTAGTCAGGCAATATTTAGTTAAATAAAAATTAGTTTTTGATTAACAACAAGCTAAAGATGTTTATAGTTTATCCTTACTTATTCTTCTGGTATCACTTATAAATAAATATTCAGCAGCAATTTATGATTTTTACTTGTAAGCATTTTTAATTTTCTATGATGGGTATATAATAGCAAAATCAAAGTATCATTTAGACAAATCAGCATATCATAATTATGATAGAACAAGTGAAAATTATTAAGCTCGCTGGAAATTTAAACGCCACAACTTCACAAGCTTTTCGACAAAATATTACTGAAAGTTTAAAATTTGGTACAAAAATTGTGTTAGTTGATTTCCAAGATGTAACATTTATGGATAGTTCCGGTTTAGGGGCTTTAGTATTAGCTTTTAAAACCTTGCGGGCAGCAGATAGTAAGCTTGTTCTATGCTCAATTAATGAGCAAGTCAGGATTTTATTTGAACTGACTAATATGGATAAAGTCTTTGAAATATTTCCTAGCCAAGACGCATTTAATCAGGTTTTAGTCTCAAAGACTTAATTAATCAAACTTAATTTGCAAGATAGATAAATCATCATCAAAAGCATCTTTGGAGTTTAGGGCGATTAAATAACTCAATACCTGATCGAGTTGGCAATCAACCGGATTTTGTAAGCTAACTAGTAGTTGAATAAATGCATCTAAACTCCAAAGTGTACCATCGGATTTAGTTATTTCATAAGCACCATCACTAAAAATGTAAAGAGTACTGAATTTTTCAATATTGCAAAATCCATCAACATATTTTGCTTCTGGAAACATCCCAACTGGCATACCGGTGGTTTTCAAGAGTTTAACTTCAGACTTTCTTGGAGACGTGCCAGTTACTAAAACTGCTGGTGGATGACCTGCACTAGCATAAATTAATTGACCGTTGGTTCGATTGTAAACTCCATACCAAATCGTAAAGTATTTGTCATTTTGATAATTCATCTGAAAAGTATCATTCAAAGCCTTCAACACATCGCTAGGTTGATAATAATTTAGGCTTTTGAGCGCACGGGAACGCAGCAGATTCAGCACTGAAACAGACGGAAGAGTAGCTTTGAGTCCATGTCCGGCAGTATCAAGTAAGTAAATTGCCAAATAATCATCATCAAGCCAATAGTAATCGAAACAGTCACCGCCAAGTTGCCGCGAAGGAATGAATCGGAAATTTATATTGAAGGGTTCAGTCATGGGAAAAGGCAGTAGCGATCGCACATATTCTGCGGCTTCTGACATTTCTGATTCTAAAAGCAACTTTTGAGCCTGCAAATCTCTACTCAATTGATGCAGACGTAATCCGGCTCTTACCCGTGCTTGTAATTCATTATGCTCGATAGGTTTAGAAATAAAATCATCTGCACCAGCATCTAGACCTTTGACGCAATCGGCAACTGAATCTAAAGATGTTAATAAAATAAAGAATGTGGTGGAAAATTTGGAATCTTTCTTAATATGATGGCAGACTTCCAGACCAGTTAACCCTGGCATGATCCAGTCACAAATAATTAGTGCTGGACGATAAACTAGTGCCTTTTCTATCCCTTCTTCACCACTACTGGCAGTAACTATCTGATAGCCCTGCTTTTCCAGCATCCTTTTCAGAAGTATTCTTATTGAATAATCATCATCAATTATTAATATTTGAAACATAAAAAATTTTAGTAGACACTAATTAATAAATTGTTGTAAAAATATAAAATAAAAATATTTTATGGACTAATGAGTTAGTAGTATATGTATAGTAATACTACTAACTCATTTCTATTTTCCGTCGAATTCATGACTTTTCAATAGTCATAAAACATTATGGGGGTGCAAGAGGGTTCACCCACAAGAGGATAGTATTTTTGAGCTGGTTCAAGTCGCGGTATGCTTCTTGTTTGAACCATTGCCCTAAGGCATCAAAGGGGGTAAAAGATGTTCCAGTTTGCCATTTAATGTCTTGACCTAGAGGTGTTGTATGATTTCCTGGTAACGTTTGTGTTGTCACCATCTGATCAAAGCGTTCTTGTAAGATTTTGGTTAAAGCTGGGGATTGATCAATGGTGTCATTGCTAAATTTTATTAATAAATTGCGCCTGATGTCATAACGCTCTTGAACAAGCTGGTTGGTTTCCAATGGTGAGGGAGTAAACTCAATCGCAAAAGTAGAATTGAACTGTTCTACTAAGGGGATAGCTTCTTTAGCGGCGTAGTTGTTGAAGGATATTAAAATATTGCCTGCACGTTCTACTTTAAAGAGACTACCAATCAGCAAGTGAAGTTTACAGCCCATACTGTGCCCAATGCCGTAAATGGGGTAGTAAAGCTTGCGTAATGCCCCAGAATCGTGTAAACGTTCGAGGGTACGGTCAAAGTTTAGCAGCACAGATTTTGCGATCGCAGTATGATCCAAGGTGTTGACGAAAGGCGTAGCAATTACAACATAACCTTTACTTGCCAATTGTTCGAGTAACCAGCGATAAGTGATGTGCGGTGCAGTGGCGACAAATGCACCTCCTAAAAAATGGATGATACCTATGGGATTTCGGGGAATGATTACCCAGTTGCCTCTGACTTCTTTCCAGTCCATGCTGATAAGCGATCGCTTTCTTGATATTCTTTATGTTAGACCGGCGATCGCAACTGTGGGAAAGATTATGAAAAAAGCGACTAAGTGTATCTAGTGAGTAGGTTGGAAGTCAATAAAAGGAAAAAAGGCAGTTCTTGCTGAAAGCAGAGGAATCCCCATATATAAATTTAGCGTTGCTGAACTAAGGATGTATTATTTCTCGTATTACACATCTCGAAATAAATATAAATAAATTTATTTGCTCTGAAATCTTTGTGGTAGGTTAATTTAAATATCTTTCCCATGCTTTCCTGTATAGAAAGGTCATTATGAATTACGAAGCATCTTAGCGCTGAGTCTGTAATCTTTTCATTTCGTGTTGCACATCTAATGCAATTTGTAATGCTTCATTGAGTAATCTTCCATGCTCAGTAGCCTGTTCATTTACTTGCATGGCTGTTAAAGTGGCTAAATTGTTGACGAATAGCTCTGTATTACTAAGGATAAAATTCTTATTTTCTCTCAAAATTCTTTCTGTCTTCAAAGCCCGAATTAAATCTGATTTAGTGAGTTTTAGCGCTTCAATAACACTTTCTCTTTCCTTTATAAGTACTTCTGGATTACCAGCTTCTTCTATTTGGTCATTGATATCTATTGCTCTAATAACAGTATTATATCTTTCAACATCATTTAACAGGATTTGCAGAGAATTTGTCATGTGATATTTGACAATTTTACTTCTACTTTTCCATATTAAATATAATATACTTTGTGTAAAACCGCCAATCCAAATACCTAAGACAATTAATAATATCCAGGATGGAATCCTTACCCATGCTACAAATATTTTTATAAATATATCAAATAAAATATAAGTAAAAACAAATGTAGCAAACCCAATAAAAATTACAGTTGCTCCTTCCGAGCTTTGAATTTTTTGAATGTATACTTTTACTAATTTGTTTAGAGGATTCGTAATGATTAAAAGTTGATCATTGACAGGTAAATTAGTCAGTTTTTGCAGTTCATCCTGACTCATTTCCAAGCCCTGTAAATCATCCCGCACAGCTTTTCAATCCTTGCCAGAATAGTTATTTAATCTAATATAGCAATCAATTTTCTGGAATGCTGGCATTTTGTCTAAACTTTTTCAGATAAGTTAATACTGTTATGCCAAGTTAAGGTTTTTTGTACAATATGATACTTTTTTTGTACTATAAGAGTAACAATAACGAAAATAAATCAATTGACCGTAAATGCAATGAAAATTTAAGACTTTATTGCCCTGGTCAACAGCCATTTGCAGCTACAAGAAACAATAATATAAAAGACCGCAAAAACAGATATTTTGCAGCATTCTCGATTAGTATCATCGCCTACCCAGAAATAAATTTTAGCGGATTAGAGCTACTGTCCACTCAAGTAGACTAAAACCTTTGTTGACTCTTCTTCACTCTCTGTTATTACATTAGTTGCCATCTGTGGTCAACAGCGACGCATCAATCAGGCTCAAACTGCACACTTCAAACTAGCTGACAAACCTAGAAATGACTTAAGCAACTCGATCCTTTAACTTATAAAAACGCTAGCTAGTATCTCGCTATCAGACACACTCCAAGCAGTGCAAGAGGTCTAATTTCCTAACACCCGTCAAAAATGAGTTAACTTACAGTAATACCAGGCGTATTGGTTATAAATCCCTTCTGCCTTCTGCCTATGCTGTTAATGCCCAAAAACAAGATCCCCCTAGCCGTGTTTTTCATCGAGCTAGGGGGATCACATATGTGGTAGTCTATAAGAGGTTCGGTATAGTTCCTTACGACTTGATTCTATAGCCAATATTTGAGTTTGAGTAGTCTTACCATCAGAATTTATAGTATTTTTACACCTTCTTAATCAATGCTTCATCCCTGTTCTTCCTTGGAGAGGCAGTATATGTAAGTATGACAGTACGCAATATGCGTCACTTGTCATTTTTGTGGATATCTGTAAAAAGATATGTAACTATGGCAATACGCAATATGCGTTACTTGTCATTTTTGTGGATATCTCTAAAAAATATGAAACTCAAGATTGTCGCTACCGTTGCCCTGTTAGCTTGTTTTGGGTTTGCAGAGCAAGCCCTTGCATTAAATCAGCTAGATTTGGATCAGCTGAAGGCAACAAGTGCCTGTCCTAGATGTAATTTGAGTGGTGCTGACCTAACTAAACTGAATCTAACTGGAGCAAATTTGCGAGGGGCTGACTTGAGTGGTGCTACATTATCTCAAGCTAATCTTACGAATGCCGATCTTACTGGTGCAAATTTAGAAAGTGCGCTTTTAAATTGGGTCAATCTCAGTGGTGCTTCTTTAACAGGTGCAAATTTAAAATCAGCATCTCTGGAAAATGCCGATTTGTCTAATGCCGGTTTCATCAGCGCTAATTTGGAAGCAGCAAACTTAAAAAACGCCAAATTGCAGTTTACCAATTTTCGGGGGGCTAACTTCCGACTAACAACTTTGGCTAATGGTGTCATTACCTCCGACAAACCTTATGGCTGGTCGTTAGAGCGTCAGAATCCTAGAGAATGTAACGAGTTTCAACCCGAAAATACTCCAGGCACAACCTGTTATTCAAAATAAGCTGGGGAGTAGGGAATGGGGAGTAGGGAACAGAGCATTAATTATTTCTCCGTTATGTACCTATCTTTCCCTGCTCCTTCGCTTCTTGCTTGACTTATCCTTGTATAGCAAAAGCATTTTGTTTGTTAACAGTTCTTTATCATGGGAAAAAAGCCTATAGATTAATTAAATTGATGCTTACCCGTATAAAAGACTTAGCAGCAAAACTAGCGCCTCGCTTAATTGAAATTCGCCGCCACATCCACTCTCACCCAGAACTCAGCGGCCAAGAGTACCAAACAGCAGCTTTTGTGGCTGGTGTTTTGTCTTCCAGTGGTCTGCACGTACAAGAAGGAGTTGGCAAAACGGGCGTAATTGGAGAACTGCAAGGCACTAACGAAAATGACCATTTATTGGCAATTCGCACCGATATGGATGCCTTGCCAATTCAAGAGGGGACTAATTTAGAATATGCTTCTCGTGCAGATGGTATTATGCACGCCTGTGGTCACGATGTCCATACCACCGTGGGCTTAGGAACGGCAATGGTACTGTCCCAAATCGCTGAAGAGTTAGGTGGGAAAGTGCGATTTTTATTTCAACCAGCTGAAGAAATTGCTCAAGGGGCAAGCTGGATGGTAAAAGATGGGGCGATGGAAAATGTCTCAGCTGTATTAGGGGTTCATGTTTTCCCTTCTATACCCGCAGGATCTATTGGCGTGCGTTACGGGGCATTAACAGCCGCAGCTGATGATTTAGAGATTCTGATTATGGGAGAATCTGGGCACGGAGCGCGTCCCCATGAGGCGATTGATGCGATTTGGATTGCTTGTCAAGTAATTACTGCACTGCAACAAGCCATCAGCCGGACGCAGAATCCCTTGCGTCCTGTAGTATTGAGCATAGGTAAGATTAATGGTGGCAGAGCGCCGAATATAATTGCTGATAAAGTGCAGTTATTGGGAACCGTGCGATCGCTCCATCCCGAAACCCGGGCCCATCTACCAAACTGGATTGAAAATATTGTAGCTAATGTCTGCCATACCTACGGGGCAAAATATCAAGTCAATTATCGCCAGGGTGTACCCAGTGTCCAAAATGATTATACCCTAACGCAATTGTTACAATCAGCCGCAGAAGAAGCTTGGAGTAGCGATCGCGTTCAAGTCTTACCCGAACCTTCCCTTGGTGCTGAAGATTTTTCTATGTATTTGGAACACGTTCCTGGTTCTATGTTTCGCTTGGGTGTCGGCTATAAAGAAAGAATGATTAACCACCCCTTACACCATCCCCAATTTGAAGTTGATGAATCTGCAATTATCACCGGGGTTGTAACAATGGCATACACCGCTTATAAATACTGTCAGCAAAACTCGTAAACAAAGACTCCCAGTACATCAGCACTGGGAGTCTTTATTTAACTAACCTTTTTTAGAGGATATAGAAAGCTCCAAAGCATTCTACACATTCGATTCGCTAACAACGCCTAATTTCTCTTGAATTTTGGTCTTAGCGGCTTTGAATTCAGTAGCCAGTTGCTCACTTTGATCGCTGCTCAAGTTGTTACGAATAGCAGCAAACATTGTGCTTTCTTCTTGACGAATGTGGTCGCCAACAGCTTCCATAAGCTTTCTAACTTGATCTTTGAATTCAGATGACGAAGGGCTGATAGCTTTAATTTGATCTAACACCCGCTTCATTTCAGCTTGCTCGTCAAACAATTCTTGGGTGTTATCTTGACCATAGAAAGGACGTACTCTTGGGTACACTACTTCCTCTTCAGCTTCAGCGTGAGCAGTTAGATCCTTATAAATTTGACCGAAGTACTCTTGAATCTTCTGTGGATTGTCGCTTTGCAGAAGTTCGGTAAATAGGGTATTTACCTTGTTGTGATCCAGACGAATGACATCCTGGATATTCAGATCGCTCTTGTCACTGGTTTGGGTAACAGCACTACCTACTACACCACTTACCGCAGCCATAGCGTCTTGAACACGCGCCCAAATTCCTTGATCTGCATCTTGTCCAGTGAATTCACGAACACCCAAGATTTCTAGGATACCTTTGAGTTGTTCTTGGTGAGCGCGGTTCTCAAAGTTAATGGTGTTTAAAGGCCCGATCGCTAACAAAACATCAGCACCAACTTTTTGAGCAGCCTTGTGAACTATCAAGCCACTCATTACTAGTTGATGTTTCAGCAATTCATGCTGAGATACTTTTTCATACAGGCTCAATTCAGAACCTTTGAACAATTCACGAGCTTTCTCAATGAATTGTGTAACATTTTTTTTGGGTTCAGCCTGAATGCCATACTGACCAATTACAGTTTCCAGAATGCCAAGATTTTTTTCGTCATCGTTGAGGAAATTGCGGATGCGATCGCCAATTTCGGCATCAAGTCCTTGCGTCAAAAGCAATCTCTCATTTTCGATAACCAACTGTTGAAGTGCTTTGATACTTGCCAATTTTATAGCAATAGCATTGCGTTTCGTATCATCTAAAGTAGTTACCATCCGTGTTCTCCTCGGCAAAGTGTTCATCATTATTACTTGATATAACCTTGACATAGGGATGGGGGATATTTCATCTTACTTTTGAGCGATCGCGCTCACAACTCTGGGTAGAGAAACAACAATTTTCGTTACAAATTCTATTGTTATACTTTTAGATAGATAATATTTAAATCTGTGTTCTATCCCCGGATAGATAAATTTTAAATGCTAGTTTTATATTAAATTTTTCCGTCTGATTCCTTTTTCAAGGGTTAAAACTATATGTTGAATTAAGATTTTGGCATCAAAATTTTAATTCAACATATACAACATATAATAATTGGCACAGTTACGCCTTAGCTAGGAATAACGTAACCAGTAATACCTTCAAAGACATACCCATTTTTACCACCACCCAACTCACCAAAATTAGTAGTGTAGAAGTGGTCTGTACCTGCGGAACTGTAATATCTATATAGAGGAACAGTACCTGTGAACGGCATAGAATAGATATAACCTGCAACACCTTCATAGACATAGCCTAAGCCACCAGCAGCAACCAATTCACTAAGATTAGTTGTATAAAAATGATCGCCTGCTGATCCACTATAAGCTCGATATAGAGGAATAGTTCCAGGGTATTGTTGTGTAGATATATAGGCGGCAATTCCTTCAGAGATATATCCGCCATTACCATTTCCTAATTCAGCAAAATTAACTGTATAGAAATGGTCACCAATTGATGGATTATAGTAACGGTAAAATGAATATGCCGTAACTTCTGCACCATTAATTGTTCGAGTAATAGGACTTGAGAGAACTGGATTCTGAGCAACTAGTATATTTTCTGGGCTACTTTTGCTTTTGCTAATACTTAACTGATTGCTGTTCTGGAGTTTAGAAGAATTTGATGTCGCTAAAGCTAGATGGTTAGTGGTTAAGTAGTTAACTATACTAGTACTTACGATGCCAACAGCCAAACCACCAAAAGTTTTTAAGACTCTACGCCCAGACCAATTACGAAACATATAAGCATCCTCTTAGCTTGATATTAATCTTAAGTATTTTATCATACTAGCAATGTTAAACAAAGGAGAGATGCAAAAAGGCTGTAATACCTACAAAATAAGGTTTTTTTGAAGATATCGAAATTCACTGCCACACAAATATCTATGTAAATTTTTATCTGGTTAAGAAATAAATAAAGCTTAAAATATACTTAAAATCGGTGTAGAAAATACAATTTTAAGACCTGTATTTACTACTTTGGAATTGCTGTCCTAATGCTTAAGCAATTATTCAAAATTCCAAATACTGATGTCAATTATTGGTTAAATTCAATAAATCTACGCAATAGAAGATATCTGAGTACACATTTTCGTAAATTCGTGACTAATTGAGGGTTTAGTTTAAACGCAGAGGGGTGCAGAGTTTGTTTGCTAGGAACTTAGGCAAAGCTGTATTTAGAAGTTTTAACCATACATTTACCTACTCTTCAACTACCTGAGTTAAGTTTTCTAAGTTGATCGGGTAAATAATTCAACATTGAGCAGATGATTCAGGCTGCCTAAATTTTTGCGTTATGCGGCGTTTACAAACCTCACCGCAATTGTGACGATTACGCTAGAATTGTTAAAGGTTCTTTACAGAATTTGCTGATCATCCCCAATTCTGTTAAAACAGCCTAGCATCCAAATGTAAATCTTATAAACACCCTCTAGAGTTCACTAAAAGCTTCTATGACGCTCCCAATTCGCAACGTCGCCATTATCGCCCACGTTGACCACGGCAAAACCACGCTGGTTGACGCACTCCTCAAACAATCCGGCATTTTCCGCGAAGGCGAAGACGTTCCGGATTGCGTTATGGACTCCAACGCCCTAGAACGGGAACGGGGTATTACGATCCTGTCTAAAAATACGGCGGTTCGCTACAAAGAAACACTAATTAATATTGTTGATACTCCTGGACACGCTGACTTTGGTGGCGAAGTTGAACGCGTACTCGGCATGGTTGACGGATGTCTTCTGATTGTCGATGCCAATGAAGGCCCCATGCCCCAAACACGCTTTGTTCTCAAAAAAGCTTTAGAAAAAGGGCTGCGCCCCATCGTTGTAATCAACAAAATCGATCGCGGACAAGCTGACCCCCACGTTGCTGTTGATAAAGTATTGGATCTGTTCTTGGAATTAGGGGCAGATGAAGACCAGTGTGATTTTCCTTATCTGTTTGCTTCTGGGATGGGAGGTTTTGCTAAAGAAAGCTTAGAAGCAGAATCGGTAGACATGCAACCCCTGTTTAACGCGATTCTGAAACACGTTCCATCACCAGTAGGCGATCGCAATAAGCCTCTGCAATTACAAGTCACAACCCTAGATTATTCTGAATATCTGGGACGGATTGTAATTGGCAGAATTCACAACGGTACTATCCGTTCAGGACAACAAGCAGCTTTAGTTACAGAAAATGGCACTATTGTCAAGGGTAAAATTACCAAGTTGATGGGCTTTGAAGGACTCAAGCGCGTAGACATGGAAGAAGCAACCGCAGGTTATATTGTGGCGGTGGCTGGTTTCGCTGATGCTTATATTGGGGAAACGATTACTGATCCCAATGAACCGCAAGCTTTACCACTAATTAAAGTGGATGAACCAACCTTGCAAATGGCTTTCTGGGTGAATGATTCGCCCTTTGCTGGTCAAGAAGGCAAGTTGGTAACATCAAGACAAATACGCGATCGCCTATTCCGCGAACTTGAAACCAACGTTGCTTTGCGTGTCGAAGAAACCGATTCTCCTGATAAATTCCTCGTTTCCGGTCGTGGAGAACTCCACTTGGGTATCTTAATTGAAACCATGCGCCGGGAAGGCTTCGAGTTTCAAGTATCTCAGCCACAGGTAATTTACCGCGAAATCAACGGTCAACCTTGCGAACCTTACGAACTCTTGGTGTTAGACATTCCTGCTGATGGTGTGGGTAGCTGTATTGAACGCTTGGGACAACGCAAAGGCGAAATGCAAGATATGCAACCAGGTAGTGGCGATCGCACCCAGTTAGAGTTTGTGATTCCCGCCCGTGGATTGATTGGTTTCCGGGGTGAATTCATGCGGATGACTCGTGGCGAAGGCATCATGAACCACAGCTTCTTAGACTACCGTCCAATCAGTGGTGATATTGAAGCTCGTAACAAAGGCGTTTTAATCTCCTTTGAAGAAGGCGTTTCTACTTTCTACGCCATGAGAAATGCCGAAGATAGGGGAGCATTCTTTATTACTCCCGGCACAAAAGTTTACAGAGGTATGATTGTCGGAGAACACAATCGTTCCCAAGATTTGGAATTGAATATCTGTAAGACCAAGCAGTTAACCAACCACCGGGCTGCTGGTGGCGATGAATTAGTGCAACTGCAAGCACCGATAGACATGAGCCTAGAGCGTGCTTTGGAATACATTGGCCCCGATGAATTGGTGGAAGTTACACCTCAATCAATTCGTCTGCGGAAGATGTCGAAGAAGTTAGCGAAACGGTAAGTCAATTTATTTAATTGATTCAAAAAGCCCGCTAATGCGGGCTTTTTGGTTTGTTAGAAGGTGGCTTAGATTATCGCTTAGAACTTAACCTAAAGCCTATGTTGAGTATCACTGCTTACTTGCTTGCCACCATCTTTCTAGCTTGCATTAAAATCTGGGAGGTTTCCTCATTTATAACTTGCTCTTGAGTTTCTAATAGGACTTACGCAAAAATTGCTAAAAAGCTTAATTTCTCGAACCGCCAAGACGCCAAGAGCGCCGAGAATTCGTAGAGTGTGCGTAAGTCCTATCTAACTCCTGAATGCGGGTACGAAGTACCTCTATTTTCTCTTCAGTAGACAATCCCTTGAGAAAATCAACTGAAATAATATTAGACTCTCCCTTCATCCAAGTCAGAGCATTTAAACATAGAGATGGATTTGTCATCCTCGAAGATGTGACGATTGGTGTTTGTGATACCTGTGGCAATCGGTACTATTCTGCCAATATTCTTCATGCGGTTCATGCTGTTGCAACTGGAGCGAAACCCCCTGAAAGAACCGAACAAATTCCGGTCACTCATCTAGAATCAGCATAATCGATACCGCGTCAAGTTATATCTTCAAGTTATTGGTAAAGACAGATCGCTATTCAGCAGGATTGTTACAGAAAGCGATCGCCCTTGCCGTGCATTTAGTCAAATTTTTGAGTCAAAATGAAGAGGACTGAAAAAGGCAATTATCATGACTATTCGTGAAACTGCGATCGCAAAATTGCAGCAACTTTCCGAACCACTCCTGGAAGAAGTGACCGATTTCATTGATTTTGTGATCCACAAACATCAAGTTAAAATTGCTGACACTCAGCCTGATGAACCACTTGTGGAAAAATGGTCACAATGGTTTGAGGCTGTGGATTCCCTAGAGGTATGTCCACCTGAACCAGCCAGCAATTATCAGCAACTCCTACTCAACAAGTATCGGCAACAAGGGCTAGAGCTATGATCTTGTGGGATGCAGTTAAAAGTTAGCAGGTTAAAAATTTTCAATATATTTTCTCAGAAACACTAATTGATTTGCCATATCCTCGGCTTTCATACTTTCTACCAACTTCAACAATCCTCGCAATTGTTCTCCAATTGAATAGCTCTGCTTGGGAGCAAGTACAATACCTGAATGCTTTTGTTGCTGTTCGAGATAAGCTTTATGCAATCGACAAAAATCACCAACATTGAAGCTATAAATAACCCGTCTCTGTTCCATTGCCCAGATTAATTGGCTAGCATCAGATGATCCTAATCTATCTGCTTCAGCCGTTGTCATTACATCAATCCCTGCATTGCGTAAGCCATTAGCTAAAGATTTCTTGCCAGCATCTTCATCTAAATAAAAGCAAATTTGACTCACGTACAATTACCTGACATCCACTTCGTTTCCAGCGCATTACATTCTGCTTGATATAAAGCAATTTCTCTATCCATTGCCTCCTGATTAGCATAGTAATAGGCAAGCGCCGCATAAACTTGCGCTAGAGATAAATGTGGATATTCTGTAACAATATCTTGAGGAGATAAGCCTGCTTGAGAATCCATTACAATGTTTTGAACCGTCATGCGCGTACCAGCAATGCAAGGGCGACCTCCAATAATTTGAGGTGTCCTCACAATTAGGGTTCCAATATCAACTATTGCCACCATCTTTTTCCACTCTAACTGAATCAATGAATCTTTTATATTTCTTTCATAGTTTAATAATACATTAGCAGTTCTGGCTCTAAGAAAGTTATAGACGCAGCCAGATCAACCTACTTAAGCGACCTGCCTGAACCCTGCCATCAGGCATTCTTACAGAAAGCGATCGCCAAACCATAGATTTACAGTGCGTAGGCGTAGCTCCTCGTAGACACCGCCTCTTTGTACTGCTTTCATTTCCCCAAAATCAGGTAAGACTGATATATTTAAGGTAAATAATTTTCATCCAATAATTGGACAAGAGTGTAAGGACACTTTTCTAGAAAAATAGTTAAATCGGTTTTAATTTTCACAAACTCAACCGCACTTTGATAAATATTCTCTAAATCGTCCTGTAACTTGTTTATTAAATTTGTCGTTAAATGATTATTTAAGTCATATCTGAAGGTTTTAATTTCTCCAATCCAATGACGAGAGTTTCTTTCATATTCCACCTGCCAATATTGGAGTAATAATATATGAATAATAATTTGCCTTAAAAGACTTTTGGCTTTAGCTAAATCTTTTTTTCCCAAGCTGATTAATTCCTCAATTAAGTTTTCTAAATCAAGTTTGTGAAATTGTTTTTGTTTTAATAATTCAATAGTTTCTTCCAACCATAAATCCTCATCGGTTTCATAGAGTTGTTTTAATTTTGTAGTAATTGTCATATTTTTACCTTCTACTTACATTCCATAATCTAATCATATACAATTATAAATTTATAGATACAAACTACCAAAATCCAGATAACTTGTATGGTACTTGTTCCAACAACTGACCTGCTTCCACTTGTAACCAAGTTATGAAAAATATTGGGTTGACGCAAGGAAAAATTACAGTTCCAGAAAGCACGACTCTAGAAGAGTTCTTAAAACTTCCATACATTGAAGAGTCACCAGCTTGGGAATATATTAACGGAGAGGTAATTCAGAAACCTATGGGAGGGGCTAAACACAGTTTATTGCAAAAACGTTTAGTTGCAGTGATTGATGAGTTGGGCAGTAACTATGAAGCCTTTCCTGAATTGCGCTGTACCTGTGGTAATCGTTCAGTAGTTCCTGATGTGGTTGTGATCTCTAGCAATCAAATACCACTGGATGAGAGCGGTGATATTATTAGCAACGGTATTGATTTTGCACCCCCTTGGGTCATCGAAATTCTTTCCCCTGCTCAAAGTCAAACGAAAGTAACTGGCAATATTTTACACTGTTTGAGAAATGGCAGTCAGCTAGGATGGTTAATTGATCCAAGTGAACGCTGTATTTTAGTTTATCAGCCTAATTCTTTACCAGATTTGTTAGCAGGAAAAGATATATTACCAGTGTTAAAAGATTTGAATTTGACGCTCTCTGTTAATGAAGTCTTTGCTTGGTTACAGCGTAAAGTTTGACAGCAACTCGCAATCATAAAAGAATCTGCATCTTGTGTGAATATGACTTAGTGTGTTTCCCAAATAAACCCTAATTGAACGAAAAAGCAAAGTGAGCTTTTTAACTTAAAATGGTGAATAATCTGAATAGAGGTTTTCTATGAGCATCAGTCTGACACCCGATCAAGAACGCTTTATTCAAACCAAGCTCCAGTCAGGGAAATATAGCTCCGCAGAAGAAGCCCTTGAAATTGCCTTACGGTCGCTTGATGAATACGATCGCGCCGATGCTAAATGGGTCGAAGATGTGCGAAAAAAAATTGATGCGGCGATTTTAGCTTCAGACCAAACGCCTCTTATTGACGGAGAGACATTCGTAAACCAAATTCTAAAGCGGTTTCGATAAGGACATCAGGCGCAACCCGTGAGACACTGTGAATTTGGGATGGTGTTGGGTTAAAAAAGAAACATGAAAATCATCAAACCCATCACTAATTGGTTAGAAACCCGTGCCAGTGCCCCTGCTTATGGCGGTTGGGTACTAGCAGCAACGGCTATTTGTTTTTTTGGCGCAGGTATCAATACGATGGCTGGTTGGCTGTATGCCATTAGCGGCATTAGTTTTGCCCTTTTGGGTGTAGCAGCCATCTTACCGCCGCGATCGCTCACAAATCTATCCATCACCCGCCGTCCCATTCAACCTGTGTCAGCAGGCGACGATCTGACTGTAGAATTAGAAATCCGCAATCAGACACAGCAGCCTGTAAGCTTATTGCAAGTTGAGGATATACTACCCTTCGTCTTAGGAAAACCAGTACAAAAGGCAATCGAAACAATTCCTCGCCAAGGTAGTTACCGTTGGGTATATTACCACCCTACCCAGCGCCGGGGCGTTTATCGCTGGCATACAGTCGAACTAGGTTCTGGTGCGCCTTTGGGGTTGTTTTGGTGTCGCCGTCAGCGTGATTGTGCTGCTACTGCGATCGTTTATCCCACAGTGTTACCCTTGGCTACCTGCCCCCTAGTGGATGAAATGGGGCAAGAAGAGAGCAAAAGGGGCGATCCTCGTGGTAAACCTTTGCAGACAGCGACAACCGGGCTGGTGCGATCGCTCCGTCCTTACCGCATCGGAGATCCCACCCGTCTGATTCACTGGCGAACTAGTGCCCGCTATGGAGAATTAAGGGTGCGGGAGTTAGAAATGGTCACAGGTGGACAAGAAATAGTTATTGCTCTTGACAGTGCTAGCAATTGGGAAGAAGAAAACTTTGAACAAGCAGTAATTGCCGCAGCATCACTGTATTTTTATGCACAACAACAGCAATTACAGGTACAACTATGGACAGCATCAACAGATTTAATCAAAGGCGATGCCTATGTTGTTCTAGAAACCTTAGCAGCAACCAGAGCATTAGAAGATGCCAGTTCAGTAGTTCCTAAAAGCTATCCCTTGATTTGGCTGACTCAAAACCCTCTGAGTCTTGCTACTCTTTCTCAAGGCAGTCGCTGGGTTTTGTGGCCAAATATTTCTTCACCAGGAGAACAAGAGGTAATTAATTGGGAACATCCTGGTATAGTTTTACAAAGCGATGTCTCCGACGGGCTACGCCTACGCTTACTGCAATCCCAACTGCAAAAAACATTAAATTCGTATTAATCAATACTTTCGGCAAGAAACACATCCTAGAAGGGCTATACAAACAAAGCCTACCTTTACAGAATATAAAACTTTTAGCCTACGGAGGTAAACTTTGTTTGTGTAGCCGCAACTTCTAGTCCTTCAGGTAAAGTGCAAAATTTGAGTTAACTTTGCTTTAGCTGTTTACGTCTTAATACTGAACCAACACTTAAACTACCTACTGCTAATAACGCTGGTAGCAATGTGGGTTCGGGAACAGATGTAACTTTTTCATTAAAGGTAAAGTTATCTAGCGCAAACTGTGTGCCGTCACCCTTCTCTTTAAGATAATCTGGCTCAACTCCACCAAATGACGTAAACTTTAATTCATCAACACCAAAATAATCAAAATTAACTAAAGTTGGCTGTGTTGTATCTACAACCACAGTTTTTGAAATACTCATAATGGTAGTAGTTGTAACTCTTGAAAAATTTGTGCTTTTTGTTACACATTTTAGACCTTATACCAATTTTGGATGAAGTTGCATAGAATAAAAAGGCTAAAAAGTTTGCTTAGTAAGCACTCTAGCTTTATACAGTTTTATGCAGCTTCACAATAATTTGGTATTACACTAAGTTTCAATAAGTAACAAGTATTACTACTTAGTAATTTCATAAAGTCTGATAAAGTTATCATGAAGAGAATTCAGCACAATGTATAAATAAACAAAGCCTGACATAAGGCTGATAAAAAAATCGCACTCGGTGTCTTCCGTTATACGTGTCACAGTGTCGTTTTTTGATTGTAATAAATCAACCTCTTGACTTTTAAATTCTGCCTCAAGATGCAACTTGAATTTTGATTAGCCTAAAAGTTAAGCTTGTGTGGTTTTTAGATTTTTTCGTGATCCCAGCACACCAGACATATCAGCCTTTGAGCAAAGGTAAAATAACTTAAACGGGTAAAGTTAGGGAAATACAACCATAATCCCTTAGTGAGGCTGAGGTACAATGCAAAGAAATATTTAAATTATGAGCGACATGATCACATCAGAAAATAACACAAAATCCAGCGATAAAAGCCTAGAGGCAATGCGGCATTTTTCCGAACAATACGCCAAGCGTACTGGAACATACTTTTGTTCGGAACCTTCTGTTACCGCAGTTGTCATTGAAGGATTAGCGAAACATAAAGATGATCTAGGTGCGCCTTTATGTCCCTGTCGCCATTACGAAGATAAAGAGGCTGAGGTTCACGCCACATATTGGAACTGCCCCTGTGTGCCAATGAGAGAACGTAAAGAATGCCATTGCATGTTGTTCCTCACCCCTGACAACGAGTTTGCTGGGGAAAAACAAGAAATTTCTCTCGCAACAATTAAAGAAGTACGAGACAGCATGGGATGAGCGAAACCATCCCCCAAGAGTTTTGGCAAGGCGTAGAACAGTTCAATTCTGGTCAGTTTTACGCTTGTCATGACACTTTAGAGGCTTTGTGGATTGAAGCCAGTGAACCGGAAAAAAGCTTTTATCAAGGCATTCTCCAAATTTCTGTGGCGCTATATCATTTGGAGAATCGCAACTGGCGAGGTGCAGTAATTCTATTGGGAGAAGGCAGTAATCGCCTTCGCCGTTACCCATCTAGCTACAGTGGCGTTGACGTAGATGAGCTATTGAGTCAGAGCGCAGTGTTATTAACGACATTACAACAAATAGGGCCAGACTTGATTGCATCTGGTGATTTGGGTGAAAATCAAGTCTTATCTTTGCCTAGAATTGTGCTGTCTAGTGATTAGACATCTGGTGATTAATTGTGCGTTGCCCGAAATCCTCGGTAGGCACAATTCATTTAGACGCATACTTCTAGGTTGAGGCAAGCTACGCAAAGCATCTGTCTGCAACACGCTGCGCGTACCTCTTTGGGGAAGCAAGCTGCGCGTCAGCGTCCCGCAGGAAACCTACAGAAGGGTATTGTGCTTACGTTATTTTCACTCGGATGTCAATTTTCTGAAACCTTGAGGTTGGGGGTAGCGTCACTATTTCAGCCAGTAGTTATCGGAAATCACTCCAGATTGTATATTTCATATCTGGATAAAGTACTTGAGATAATTAGAATGCAAGCTGAAATCCTGAATCCCTAATTGCTATGATGCCCTGTTATCAATTGCCCATATCCCAGATACGTCGCTTTGGACTAGCTTTAATGCTGCCAGTTGCACTTTTGGGCGCTTTTGTCTTCCCTACTCAAGTGCAAACCGCTACTGCACAAACATCTCAGGCAAATCGGCCTCTCACTATCCGTGCTGATGTGCAAGAATATGACGCGAAAAACCAAGTAATCACTGCTCGCGGTAATGTGCAAATGTTGTATCCGTCTCGCCAGATTCAAGCAACATCTGCCCAAGCACAGTACTTTAGTAAGGAACGCCGAATTGATTTCAGTGGGAACGTCTATATTTTGCAACAGGGCGGTAACAGTATCCGGGCGGAGAAAGTAACCTATTTAATTGACGAAGGGCGATTTGTTGCCTTACCCCAATCCAACCGTCAAGTAGAGTCGATCTACATGGTTCAGGAATCAGATAATGACGGACAAACTGCAACACCTGCCCCAAAAACACCACCTTTGAAGCCTTCTAATTAGCATTTACCACCAACAAAGGGCGGCTCCAGCGTGAAAATTGTTTTAGAGAATATCCACAAATCTTACGGCAAGCGAGTAATTGTCAATCGTGTCAATCTTTCTGTTGCTCAGGGCGAAATCGTTGGTTTACTAGGCCCCAATGGGGCTGGTAAAACGACGACATTTTACATTGCCACAGGTTTAGAAAAACCCAATCAAGGAAAAGTCTGGTTGGGTAATCTAGACGTTACAGAAATGCCAATGCACAAAAGGGCGCGGCTGGGTATTGGCTATTTAGCACAAGAACCAAGTGTTTTTCGCCAGCTTTCGGTAGAGGATAATATTCTGTTGGTGCTAGAGCAAACGAATGTGCCACGATGGGAATGGTCAAGACGACTCACAACTTTACTGCGGGAGTTTCGCTTGGAAAAATTAGCTAATAGCAAAGGAATTCAACTTTCTGGTGGTGAGCGACGGCGGACGGAATTAGCAAGGTCTTTAGCTGCGGGAAAAGAAGGGCCAAAATTTTTACTTTTAGATGAACCATTTGCAGGAGTTGATCCGATCGCAGTCTCAGAAATTCAGCAAATTGTCGCACAACTGCGCGATCGCGGCATGGGAATCTTAATTACAGATCATAATGTCCGTGAAACCCTGGCTATCACTGATCGCGCCTATATAATGCGCGAGGGACAAATTCTCGCTTTTGGCGCTGCTGACGAACTCTACGGCAACCCCCTAGTGCGACAATATTATTTAGGTAATAATTTTCAAGTCTAAATTAATCATTATTTAGGTAATAAGTGAAAACGCTATTTTAAAATATTAAATATAAATTTATTAGTTAATTTTTAGGTATTTAAAATTAAATTTTAATCCTAAATGTAGATATCATTTATTTTACCAGGGTTGCTAACATTGAACTTTTCAAGCTAGACATGATATCAAAGAAACTTACGTCTTTCTACAACTTCTATTCGCTGCTGCCTTTTACGATCATGGATCGTTACCTTGCTAGCGAATTGTTAGCGCCGTTTTTCTTTGGTGTCGGAGCTTTTTCATCAATTGGCGTTACCATTGATGCTGTATTTGATTTAGTTAGAAAAATTGTAGAATCTGGGCTACCCATAGACATTGCCATTCAGGTTTTTTTGTTAAAGTTTCCTAACTTTATTGTTTTAGCCTTCCCCATGTCTACGCTGCTGGCTACTTTGATGACTTACAGTCGTCTTTCTAGTGAGAGCGAACTAATTGCCCTACGTAGTTGTGGGGTGAGTGTCTATCGGCTAGTGCTAACTGCTGTGCTGTTGAGTCTTTTGGTTACAGGAATGACATTTGTGTTTAACGAACAAATTGCACCAGCAGCAAATTACCAAGCGGCGATGACTCTGGATAATGCCCTTAAATCAGATAAGCCAACTTTAAAACAGCAAAATATTTTCTATCCTGAATACCAGGATGTTACACAGCCGGATGGCTCTAAGAATAAGATATTGACACGCTTGTTTTACGCCGACCAATTTGACGGTAAGCGGATGTCAGGTTTGACGATTATAGACCGTTCAACAAAAAATCTGAATCAAATTGTGGTATCAGAAACTGCCCAGTGGAATCCATCTCAAAATGTCTGGGATTTTTACAACGGTACTATATATTTTGTCGCTGCCGATCGCTCCTATCGCAACATCGTCAGATTTGAACACCAACAACTGCAACTACCGCGCACGCCATTAAGTCTGGCAGAAAAAAGTCGGGACTATGGTGAGATGAATATTGCTGAAGCACTAGATCAACTACAAGTAGAACTTCTCGGTGGCGATCGCCAAAAAATTCGTAAACTTGAAGTGCGGATTCAACAAAAAATCTCCTTGCCTTTTGTATGCGTAGTTTTTGGCTTAGTAGGTGCAGTAATGGGAAGCATACCCCAACGAACTGGAAGAGGTACAAGCTTTGGGATTAGTGTCGTAGTTATTTTTTCGTACTACTTACTTTTCTTTATTAGTGGTGCGATCGCCCAAGCAGGCGCCCTTTCTCCCTTTATAGGGGCTTGGTTGCCCAACTTTATTTTTTTGGGAATAGGTCTATTCTTATTGATACGAGTTGCCAAACGTTAAATCGAGATAGCAGGAAGTAGGGGGAAGAATAAAACCAATTCGCAATTCGCAATGGGCTAACGCCCCGCTCCGCTAACGCAATTCGCAATTAATTCAGACAGACACTCCGGGGTGGGGTTTTTACCTACCTTGAGAAAACTTGGATTTTTTCGCCCACCAGGGGCGAGGTTTTTAACCTAGCTTTTTCTGATAAAAAATTACCTCTTCCCCCTCTGCTCCCTGCCCCCTGCCCCCTGCCCCCTGCCTCTTCATCCCCACACTTCAATTACGGATGATAATTGCGACATTCTGGTGCATTTGGGTTTTCCTTACAGTATTCTTCAAAAGAGACTTTGGCTGATACCATACCCTCAGCTTTCTGATGAGCGGCTTCTGCTTGAAGTTCTTCTACCTCATCCCAGGCGGCTGCACAGGCTTTAGAATAAGCACCTTGTTCAGTGCAAATAGCGCGAGAATGCTCAATGGCTTTTTGAATTCTCTCTTCCAGCAATAGGGCTTTTGGCGCTTCCACAAAATCGCTTTTAGTCAAAATGTCGGTAATCGAAATGATACCCAACAGCTTGCCTTGAATCACAGGCGCTCGATGAATACCAGTGTTGGCAAATAACCGCGCTACATATTCCACACCCAAATCAGGATTGACCACAATGCAAGGCTTGCTCATAATTTCGTAAACCCGCACTTGCTTTGGGTCTTTACCGTAGGCTGTTACCTTATAAACAATATCCGTTTCTGTGACAATGCCATAAGCATCATTTTCATGGCGATGATCCACAACTAGCGCCCGCAATTTTTTGTCCTTCATCAGCCCCACTGCTTCAGCAACAGTCGCCGAACCGCGAATGGTTACTACATCTTTGGTCATGATATCTTCAGCTTTCATCATTGCTGTAGTCTCCTGGTTAATAGTACGGTGCAGCACAGTGCCTTCAGAGGCATATCGGAGCATTGCAGCACACAGTTTAATTTCCTAACTAGAAAATAAAAAAGTCGAACTTTTGTCCAGCTACAACAATAAATTAGACTAGTTGTCAACTCCTGATGTTATCCAATGTGACCGATACCCAAAAATAAGCATAAATTGCCATAACTTTCTAAAAGTGGCTTTGATGTTACCAAAAATACTTGGCAGCCGCTATACCTGAAAATTGCCGTAACTGGTACAGAGATACAAATCTCTTAACGGAGTTTCTAACACAGATGCTACTCAAACGCCCAATACCCAACCCTGATCAAGAAACCACGGGGTGGTCAACTCACCCAAATGCAAAAGGATTTCAATCAACAGGTGAGCCAAAAGCGGGTCTACATTAAGCATTTAAGTAGGTGGGTGGGAAAATTTATAACTAGTTTTTACATTTTGTTACATAGTTCGGTTTATTTCAGCCAACCTACTTAATGCGAATGATCAAAATCTTTCGGATTGCCTAACGCTGTTTTATAATCGACTTTGACACGAGACAGTACACTTTCCATTTCTGATAACGGCACAGCACCAGCAAAAGTCTCACCATTAATGAAAAAGAAAGGAGTACCTTCAATTCCCAACTTTTCAGCTATCTGTTGATCTTTTTCAATCACAGCACTTACTTCCTGTGAATTACGTTGTTGATTAAACTCTGACAAATCTAGTTTGAGTTTTTTAGCAAGTGCAACATATAGTTTCTCACCCAATTTGTCTTGCTGGGCAAATAAAGCATCTTGATATTGCCAAAACTTTCCTTGTTTATTAGCAGCCCAAGCAGCTTTGGCAGCAGGTATGGCTTCAGGATGAATTGAGGTCAAGGGATAATGCTTGTACACTAATGTAACTTCATCTTGATGACGAGCCATGAACTGCTTCAATGTTTGATGAGCATTGGCACAGTAAGGACATTGAAAATCTGAGAACTCGATCAACACAATCTTTTGCTGTGTTGCACCAGTCACAGGAGATTCACCAATTACACTGCTGGGATTTTCTCTAATTTGCTGCTTGATGTAGTGTTGAGCTTGTTGCTGCTGCTGTTTTTTTTGCAGAT
This sequence comes from Nostoc commune NIES-4072, assembly GCF_003113895.1. Lineage (NCBI taxonomy): Bacteria > Bacillati > Cyanobacteriota > Cyanophyceae > Nostocales > Nostocaceae > Nostoc > Nostoc commune. The sequence goes on from NZ_BDUD01000001.1 coordinate 4,127,931, forward strand.
ATTCAGCTTCTAAAGCTTCCTTAACTACTTCTGGATGATTGCGAATAATCTGTAAAACTTCAGTTTCTAACTTTGGATTAATCAGATTACTATTGTCTGCTTGATTCACAATGGTATCGGCTTGCACAGGCGTTGACCAAATAACCAATGTAACGCAAATGAATAAAACTCCTGCTAACAGGACTGAGCGCCTCAAGCAACGACTTAGAGACTTCCAAGAAAAAAATTCTCCAATTTTGTGGAATGGGCTTCCAGCCGTCCCTAGATAAGGACGGGCTGGAAGCCCATCCCACAATAAATAATTTGGGTATTTTTTTATTTGGAAGTTCCTTAACTCGCACTGCATATTTATCATATTTATCAATTTGAAACACTGAATAATGGTAAGATTTTAATTTAGGTGATTTACAAAAATTTTCATGTTTTTTACAGGCATCTCAGTGCAATATCAATTTTATCTGAAGTTGCATAGAATAGAGGGGTGTCCAAATGGTGCATTTTATGGCTCCTATCCTATGCAACTTCATACTAAATTGGTATCATTGTAGTTTCTGTTAGGCACGCGATCAATTGAATGCCTAATCTACAAGAGAGCTAGAGTTTAGATTCTATAAGAATCCTCAGAGATCCCTAAAAGAACGCTAGCTAGCAGCATGACCGGCTTCGCCCTGGCAAAAACCGGAGCTACTGCAGGTCCGCGCCCCGTCGCACTGGTTGTCGTTGGAGCATCTGTTCGATCCGCCGGGGTTGTTGGACTCGTCCCAGCAGTAGGTCGGTCCCTTGGGACCAGGATTGGGCTGTCGCGCCGTCCCCTGGCAAAAACCGGAGCTGCTGCAGGTCCGCGCCCCGTCGCATTGCGAGTTGTTGGAGCACCTGTTCGGTCCGCCGGGGTTGTTGGCCTCGTTCCAGCAGTAGGTCGGGCCGCTCCCAGCTTGCACCACTGCAGGAGCCAGACTCAAAGCCAAGGTCAGACTTAAAGCCAGGGTCAGAACAGCCAGAACGGTCAAATTCGCAAACTTCTTAAATCGTGTCATATGATTTTCCTCCGCAAATGGGTTACGCCGCAACAATCGGTCAGCGTGACAACACTGTACTATCCAATAAAATCGTACTATAAGTTCAGTAGGCACAATTAAACCGAACTGTGTAAATTTATGTAAAGCGCCATAAACGCTTTGAATATAAGCTTTTAAGCAATTTACATTTCTTAATCTAGTTGTATTTTTTAGCGCCCACCTAGTTATAATCATGGTCGAAAATTGTCAGGAAAGCGTATTAATTTAGCTTGCCTTCGCACGGGCAAAAAAAGGAGGCTCTTCGGTACTTTTTATGGAAAACCAGGTTCAAAATCCTTGAAAGCCTTATTCCGTAGGCATTTATCTCAAAATCAAGGCATAATTGTTTGTAACCTTTGCCCCATAAGGGTTTTGTTATAATCAATCTTCAATCACCATAAAAACAACGCAAGAGGCAAAAAAGATAGCCACCAGATCCCTAACGCATAGTAATATCAACGACAAAGTGTCTTTGGGGAAATACTGATGGCTATGCCTGAATTTTTGTCCAAAGTCCAATAATGACTAATAACTGATGGAGAAGTTAGGATAAAATTACTATCCAACTTTAGTTGAGATATTCCTGTTGAGGAAAGCAAAAGAATTAAACAGCAACGCCTTCAGCTTCCATCAAGTTTTACAGATTTCTAGTAAATTTCAATTATTAATCCCATGCCAAATCGTCATTATCCTCCCGCCTACTTACGCTATCTCAAAGCCAGGTTATGGAATCTAGGGCGACCTGGTTTTTGGGGCACTGCAATCTTTTTATCTGTAGTCGGTCTAGGAACTTGGGAATACTGGTCAAACCCAGATATTTTCGTTTATAAGCAAAAAAGTCAAGTCGCCTCACAAGAGCCTGCTGATTCCTCGCTGTCAGAAGAAAACAAAGCGATTGCAGCAGATATTGATAACTTGCCAGTTTTATTTAATGACTTTAACCAAGCAACTCCTTTAGTAACGCCAAATAACCCCAAGGAAAATGCTGAGGCAAAAAATACTAAAAACTCCTTAGATGATCTAATTAACAAACAAAACTCTGCTAATGATACCAAATTAAATCCTGGCTTAGGCGTTAATGCCGACACCTCCTTAAGCGTGAAAAATCCCTTTGTTGTACAAACAGAAAATTTATTACGGACTGGGACGGTTGATAATAATAACCAGTTTTTAGGTATTAAGCCATTAACTACCGCGTCTCAACCAACAGAGAGGGAACCATCTTCTACTCTGAGTATTGGATTGACGAATCAAACCAACAAGAATCAAAATTCTGTCTCCACCAGCCCTGTGCAAGCAGCACTCAACCAATCGACAAACCAGCAATATTCTAGCTTCGATGGGACTGCAATTCAAACAAATGGCTTGGGTCGAGCCTCTGAGCCAGGAACAACGTTGATGCCACCCATTAACAGCTTACCCAGTCAGAATTCTTTACCAAATGCTGGGTTAACTACTGGGACAGGCTACACCTCAACGGGTACGAACTTGCAGCAAAATCCCTACAATAATTTAAATAACGGTAATAACGGTCAGGTATTGCCTAATAATGGGTTAAATACTGGTACAGGTTATACATCAACGGGTACGAACTTACCGCAAAGTCCCTATAATAATTTAAATAACGGTCAGGTAGTGCCTAATGTAGCACCAGTAACACCCCCAGGCACGTATGCAGTACCAAGTAATATTGCACCTTACTCTAGCCAGATTCCAAATCAAGGCGTTGTGACCCCCACAAATCCTGTAGGATATGGGAATTATGGGTTGCAGCAATCAACGCAACCACCACAATCTACTTATGGGAATTATGGGTTGCAGCAACCGACGCAACCACCACAATCTAATTATGTGTTGCAGCAACCAACACAGTCTAATTCCTTATATCTTCGCCAGATTCTAGACAGGTATAGAGGTTCAAATCAAAGGTAATTTTAAGCACCTTAGCTGGACTTTATCCAGCTAAGGTGTTTGTGGGCTATTTGGAATAATCGGAACTTCTGGTGTTTCGGGTTGTTGCTGTTGTCGTTGTAAATATTTACTCAATACATAAGCCATATCTCCACGGGTTACAGGTTTTAATGGAGAAATATTGCCTTGAGCATCTGTATTGAGAAATCCTTCAGTAGCTACTGTAGCGATCGCTTTTCTAGCCCAAGTTGGGATAGACTTTTCATCTGGATATGAAGCCAGAATATCATTTACAGCATCATCGGGAAACTGAAATACACCATAAGCCTGGGCGAAAATAGCAAGAGCTTCAGCCCTTGTCACCTTTTGGTTAGGGAAGAATTCATTGCCCCGATAGCCTTTCATGATGTCAGTTTTTAAGACTGTCTGTATATCATTAAATGCCCAATGAGAACGAGGAACATCTGGAATAGCTAAATTTTCTTTGCTAACAGCTTGTCTTTTATTTAGCCCAAATGCTTTTACCATAATTGATGCTAATTCGGCCCTACTGAGTAACTTTTCTGGATAAAACTTGCCATCAGAATAGTTTGTCATCCATTTGATTGCAGTTACCTGTTGAATGGCATCAGATGGGACTCCAGAAGTATTTTCTGGCACTGGAACCTGAGCAATTGCTGGTAAATTTTGTAGTAGTGCCACTAAAGATAGAGTAATTGAAAGCTGACGCATCATGATCACCACTTTTAGCTGGTAAGTGAATTTAAAAAACTACGTTACTGAGGCTAACGCAAAATTTGGTGTTTTTAATAACCTGTAACTCAGCTAATGACGAATTTACGCTGGGTAATGTTGCTCTAACTATATAGGGTGTGGCTATAAATTTTAAAAATTAGGACTTTGTTCAAAATCCCAGCACTTCCCATGATTCCAGATTCTACCAGTGTGTTCACATTCTGATTTATCGTTAATCCAAGGAATTGAAGTAGGGTAATAGGAGCTAGATGTAGGAGTAAGTGAAGACAATGCAGAAGAAAATATAGTGTAGCTACAAATCCATAGAATGATTAGAAATCCTAAAAGGAACAAGATATTGGCAGGAGTCCAAAAAGGATATAAACCTCTTTCAGAGCGTAAACGCACTTTAGAGCGACGTTCTGAACCTGCTAGCAACACCAGATAAAACCTTAATCCGGGAATTGGTACTGAAACTCTTATGTCTAAAGAATGACGTGTCCAAGCACGAGATGCAAAACTCCTTTTTATCGCTTCTAATTGCTCTAAGGTAAAGGTATTTGCTACTTTCGGGTTAATATTAGCGAGAAGTTGTTCAAAAGTAGGATCAATGTACTGAGATTTTCTCATATTTTTCGTATATTAAGATACAATATTTTACATTAGTCATCTCCTTTGTTCCGGATACTAAAATATTTTATTTTTTAAAATTTCCTAATCAAGGAAGTAGCGATAAGCAAAAACTTGTTTTTTACCTTTCATGTTTTGAGGTTATCTGCCCACTACTATGGACTATAGTCAGTTTTTCAGGAGTTTTGGCAATGACCGCAGCAGCAGATCCCGTAAAGTTGATGAAGCAAGAAGTTGGCAAAGCCGCCGCCGCCTTAGTAAAGTCGGGTTCTATTGTGGGGTTGGGTACGGGGTCAACAACAGCATATACGATTCAGTTTTTGGGCGATCGCCTCAAATCTGGTGAACTTCAAGATATCATTGGTATACCGACATCATTTCAGTCAGAAGTACTGGCAAAGCAATACGGTGTACCTCTTGCCACTTTGGATGCTATCGACCACATCGATATTGCCATTGATGGCGCAGATGAAGTCGATCCGCAGAAGAATTTGATTAAAGGCGGTGGTGCAGCACATACCCGCGAAAAAGTCGTAGACTACCTGGCAGAACAGTTTATCGTTGTGGTAGATAGTGGTAAGTTAGTAGATCGCTTAGGTTCTACTTTCGCTGTGCCTGTGGAAGTGATTCCAATGGCAATTACTCCTGTGACTAATGCCATCAAAAAACTCGGTGGCAAACCAGAACTCCGCATGGGTGTAAAAAAAGCTGGGCCAGTGATTACCGATCAAGGCAATTTTGTTTTAGATGTCAGATTTGACTCTATTCAAGATCCAGTCAATCTAGAAAAGACATTGAATAACATTCCTGGTGTTCTGGAAAATGGCATTTTCGTTAACTGTGTCGATTTAGTTTTGATTGGTGAAGTCAAAGATGGTCAGCCATTAGTGCGGCAACTGTAAGAGTATAGATTTTGGATTTTAGATTTCACAGACATCTAAAATCCAAAATTAAGCAATGATATCTGCACAAATTAATTATGCGTTATCCAGAACCCTTGTAGAGACGTAGCAGTGCTACATCTCTACGTTCTTTTTCAGCAAATGTCTAATATTTATTTTTAAGACAGTAGCTACAGACTAGAATTGAGCGCTAGACGATGACGTTAGTACCGACTACCAGATTTGTAGCGGTGAAATTATTCAAAGTAGCAAAGGTATAAAGACTGTTACCAAAGTAGGCAAACTGAACCTGTGTAGAAGTACCCGATTGCACAAACCGCAGATAACCATCTGAGATGGGATTACTGCTACTGTAGCCTTGACTCTTAAATAAGTCTGTAAGAATTAATTTATCCTCGCTTTTATTAAAGTCAGTGATTGTATCACCATTGCTAAGGGTTCGGTAGATGAACTGGTCATTACCGCTACCGCCAGTCAGCGTATCACTAAAATCACCGCCAATGAGGATGTCATTACCACCACCTCCAATGAGGCTATTATTACCATCACCACCAAGCAGGGTATCATTACCATCACCACCAAGCAGGGTATCCTTACCAGCACCACCACGCAGCAGGTCGTTACCACTCTTGCCGTCGATGCGGTCATCGCCCCCTTGACCATTAATCACATCTGCTGAGTTGTCAAACCCATTAACATTGTTGTTCAGGTCATTGAGAAAGGTAACTGTGTTCTTGTTGAAGACAGCGTTTTCGGTGGAATTGGCATCGAAGACATCAAAGCTTTCACTAATACTGGTTTGCCCATTAAACAGAATATTGCCTACTGTCGATGCATTTTCTAGGTTTTCCAGAGGAAAGTTTTGCAGGATAACTTTGTCATCAGCCACCCCTTCAAAGGTGATTTCCAGATTGTTACTATTCTGGGTTAGTAGTAGATTTTGAGCTGTTAATCCAGCACCTTGGAATTTGAGGGTATCTACTTCGGCAATGATTGCTGCTGATGGGTTTGAGCCTTTACCTAACCCACCAAAATCAGTAATGGTATCAACACCGTCACCTAAGTTGTAAACAAATTTATCTTTGCCGCCGCCACCAGTTAAGATGTCGTTGCCTTGATTACCTGTGATGGTATCGTTCCCGGCTTGAGCGTTAATTATGTCACTGTAGTTCTTGCCTACTAAATTATCAGCGCCATTGGTTCCATTCAGCCCGTTAAACTCTAATGCACCAATATCAACTGTACCCTTAGATATTCTGTCAAATTGACCACCCCGTTGGTCGGTGGTGATACCTGCCAGAATCAGAGCATTATTACCAGTGTTAATAGCAGGACTATCCCCAATTAAGGCATTAGTAAAGGTTGTACCACCATTATTTTGCAAGGGGCTGAGTTTTGGATCAATGGGGTTGGTTTGGGTGCCAACGAGGGTACTGGTAGTAAACCCAGTGCTGCCTGTGTTGTCGCCAATTAGGTTATTACCAGCGTCGGTGAAGTTGCCGGAAACGTCGGGGGAATTAGCAGAATCGCGCGGCCCTAGGTAGAAGTTGCCTGCAATGATAGTATCACCAACGATAACAGTGCCGCCATTACTGACAACACCCCCACCGTTGCCAATCTCATCGTAAAAGCCCTCTGCTGTGTTATTGGTAATGGTGTCATTGGTGAGTGTGAGAGTGCCACTGTTCAAGATGCCACCGCCGGTATAATATACACTATTATCAGAGACAGTGCTGTTAATCAGGCTAAAAGTACCTGAGTTATAAATGCCACCACCATCTGCCGCACCATTACCAGAGACAGTGCTGCTAATGATATCGACAGTGCCTGAGTTATAAATGCCGCCGCCGTAGGATGGGTAGGGGTCAGGGCCTCCCCGATTCAGACCACTGGCAAACGCATTATTATTAGAGACAGTGCTGTTATTTATACTGACTTTGCCTAAGTTATAAATACCGCCGCCATAGGCTGTGTTGTAACCGACGTTTGCATTATTGCTTGAGACAGTGCTGTTAGTTAGGCTCAGGTTGCCTTTGTTAAAGATACCGCCGCCTAAGGACGATCCCCTATTGCCAAAAACAGTGGTTCCCGTCAGGCTGAGAGTGCCTCTATTAAAGATGCCCCCTACCTCCCCTCTATTGTCAGAGACAGTGCTGTTAGTCAGGCTGAGGCTGGTATTGCTATTGAGCAAAATACTGCCTAAAGGATCATTAGCATTAGCAATTTTCAAGCCATCAATGTTGGCATCTGTCCCAGAACCCGATATCTCAAACACGCCTGATGAATTATTTCCACTGACAATCAGGTTAGATGCCCCAGTTCCCAAAATGGTAATATCATTGGTAATGGTTAATTTGCCAGAGGTCAGGGTGATGATATCTGGAGTGGCATCGGTGAACACGCCTGCAAAGGTAATCGTATCTGCCCCAACGGTTGCATTGGCATTGAGGATAGCCTGCCGTAATGACCCCGATCCAGAATCGTTGGTATTAGTCACCACAAATGTGCCAGTATTAACAGGTGGCAGGGTGATGGGGGATTGGACTTCGTAAGCGCCAATATCAACAACACCGTTAAATATCCGGTTAAATCGAGTGCCGCGTTGGTCAGTGGTAACACCAATAGGAACTAGGGAATTATTACCAACATCAATAGCGGGGCTATTCGCAAGTAACGCCTGGGTAAAGGTTGCACCACCGTTATTTTGCAGCAGTCCGAGTTTGGGGTCAATGGGGCTAGCACTTGTGCCAACGAGGGTGCTGGTGGTAAAGCCAGTGCTACCAGTATTATTGCCAATCAGGTTATTGCCGGAGTCAACCACCTCACCACTTAAATCGGGGTCTATATCACCGGAGGTGGACTTGTCGAAGTTGCCTGCAATGATGGTATTACTAACATTGACCGGGCCCGTGTAATCACCGTTAAAAACTCCTCCACCATTGCCAGTACCATTACCATCTGAGTCCGTTGTATTATTGGTAATTGTGGAGTTGATTAGGGTGAGCGTGGTGTTTCTCACATAGCTAAAGCCATTATAGATGCCACCACCATCTTCTAAGGCTGTATTGCCAGAGACAGTGCTGTTAGTTACAGTAACTGAACCGCCAGAATAACCACCATCATCTCCGTTAAAAATGCCACCGCCGGAGGTTGCAGTATTGCCAGAGACAGTGCTATTGGTCAGCCTGAGAGTACCGCCTTGATTATAGATGCCACCACCGGAGTTTGCCGTATTGCTAGAGACACTGCTGTTAATTAGGCTGAGAATCCCAGCTTTACCAGAGGAAGCGTCATTAAAAATGCCGCCTCCGGCAGTATTGCTATTAAAAATCTTGGTTGCCCCGGTATTGCCATAAACACTGCTGTTATTTAGGCTGAGAGTACCACTGTTATAGATACCACCTTGCGTATTACCAAAGATGCTAGTGTAAGTAAGACTGAGGATGCCGCTATTAGAGATGCCATTTCCTGCTGTATTACCAGACACACTGCTTTTTGCTAGATTGAGGATGGAAGTTCTATTAACCTTAATACTGCCGCTAGCGATCGCTATTCCATTAATATTGACACCTGTCCCTAGTCCCGATATCTCGAATACTGTAGAGGCATTATTTCCACTCACAGTCAACTTAGATATCCCAGTCCCCAAGATGCTTAGATCATCAGTAATCGTCAGTTGCCCAGAGGTGAGGGTGATGGTATCTGGGGTAGTATCTTTGAATATTCCCCCAAAGGCGATCGTATCATCCCCAGGAGTAGCGTTGGCTAAGTTAATTGCCTCCCGGAGTGTTGTGATGCCGTTATTGCGATCGCCATCATCTGTGTCCCCAGTATTATTTACCGTGAATGTCGCTAGTACCCCTGCATAAGTCTGGCGGGTCGTTTCTGCAAATGCTAAACTCGCTTCCATATCAGTGGTGCGGACTTCTAACTTCCAGTTACCACCTAATGCTGTATTGCCAATTCGCCCACGAGAAGCGGCAATATTTGCTTTAGTGAGTTGGTGCAGTTTGTCTACAAATTCTGTCCCTGCATCACCCAAAGCCACATTGCAACCATAGATGAGTAAGTTCCAAAGGTTATTACTCTTGCCAATTGAAAATATCTTTTGCCATAGTTGCAGTTGCTGGCTGTATTTGTCTAGGGTATCCAGTCCTAAATGGGTGTTGCCCAATTGTAAGCAACCTGGGGCACCGTGGCACACGATATGAATATTAGTCAAATTCGGGCGATGTCTAGCGACAAGCCGCTGCGCGTCTACGCAACTTGCTAGAATTTCTGTAATTTGTTCAACACCGTTTTGTGTAGAGTCAAGCACGAACACTTCGGCATTATCAACCACGCCATTTACTAAATCGCTATAGTCTTCAACCGCCATGTCGATGAAGACTAAACTATGGGTATAGGAGGTAGAAGTTGCAGGATTTACTTGGAAGTGTGAGGTATGTAGTGTTGCCATTTTTTTACTTCTAGTTCAGGTAATGAGGGAAACTCAAACGAGTGCATCTCATTTTGGTAGATGATACATACTTAACTTCAAACAGAATTTGCTGCTTTTCGGATTTTTTAAAATATTTGGTTCTTCAGTATTTGTGATGCGAATTCCAGCAGATTTCAAGTTGTTGAGGTACACGAGCTAAGTCTGTCATCCAAGTAGAAAGCGTGTTTTATCCCATTACACAAAATTATGGATCTAAATTACTATTCTTGCTCCCCCTGCTTCCCCTGCTTGCCATATCCAGATATCAAATCATTAAATTGCCCGAATCAATGACCATCTTTTTTAATTGTCTCAAGATATATTCTTGTGTTTTTTTGGTCTTCATATCGGTCAATAGATGGAGTATGTAATTGCTAGAATTGTGATGAACTTTGATACACCTTATAAATGTTTGAGGTTTTCCATAATTTATTTAATTCCTGCGATGCCGCTTTTGTTAGCTTAATTCCTATTGTTATGAAAACTCCGGCGTCTGCGGCCATTTTCCAACAAGGGTTTTTGCAACGGTACGACCTCAGCTTCGCTACTCTCGCGTGCTACCCGAATCAGCAACCCAGCAGCTATTAAGCTAGCAATCATGGAATTACCACCGTAACTAAACATGGGCAAAGGTAAGCCAGTAGTAGGTAGAGAACCTGTAGCAACACCAATGTGAAGCAATGATTGTCCTACCATCAAAATCGTCACGCCGATCGCCACCAATCGATGTACTGTATTTTTAGCCTTCAGCGCCACGATTAATCCAAGAGTGGCGAATGTAGCTAAAAGTGCCAACAATACCATACTGCCAACAAAGCCAAACTCTTCAGCGAACACCGCAAAAATAAAATCAGTATCCTGAATGGGTAAATAAAACAGCTTTTGTTGAGAAAGCCCAAATCCAGCTCCCCAAGTTTTACCAGAACCCACAGCTAGTAAACTTTGCACCAACTGGTAGCCATCTCCTGTCGCATCTGCCCACGGGTCGAGGAATGACATCACCCGCTTACGCTGATACTCTTTGATGCTAATACTCAGTAGTGCCAACATCACTCCGCCAATTGCTGTTCCTCCCAGGTACTTGTAAGGTAAGCCAGCTGCTAAAGCAATTAGCCAAATAGTCATACCGCAAAGTGCTGTTGTACTCAAGTTAGGTTGAGCAAGAATTCCTAAAAGTACCAGACCGAAAATACCCAACCAAGCCAAGCGAACCCGCCAACTGATTCGTTCCCACTGACCAAAAAGCCGCGCACTTTGCAGCACCAAAAAAGGTTTAATTAATTCTGAGGGTTGAATCGGAATAGGCCCGATCGCAATCCAACGCGCTGCATCAAAAGCCTTTTTTCCTAATCCTGGGATTAATGTAATAAAAATTAACGTCAAAAACACTAATAAAAACCAATGGGATACTCTCAAAATTTTCTGCAATGGCGAATTAACAATAATATTGAATCCGATTAAGGAAACTAAGACCCAAAGGAGTTGACGCTTAAAGTAGTACAATCCATCTTCATGACGGGCATCAGCGACAGGATAGGATGCTGAAAATAGCATGATTAAGCCGACGAACAGCCAAATCAACGTTAACCAGCGCAACAGCCGCGCTTCTAATGCCCAGTTGGAAACTGAACTATCAAAAATAGGAATCAGGCGGCGTAGATTCACGAGTAGTACAGGTAAAAAGTTAGAAATTAGGAGTTGTTAGAAATAAAACTCATAAATCATAACTTATAACTCATAAATAGACTTCACAACCATAAATTTTAGAGTTGTTAACTTCAGTACACCGCTAATTCAATATTTTTGACAAATTGCGTTGACAAAGGCCACGCTTCTCTACAAGACGCTGGGCGTAGCAATATCCCCGTCGGGGTATTTATAGTAGTCATTTATTGTTATCAATTTATGGTATTCTGATTAATTATGCACTGTTTCAATCAGACATCCTCTAAAAAGTCATAGCTCTTAGAGTATTTTGCATTTTTCAACACCAGGTTTGCACAACATGACCCTTCAACTGTTGTCCTAGCCAAGGTGTATTTTGTGAAAGTGTATAAAGATTTTTCCGTTCGACTTTCCAGGTTTGCTGGGGATCAAATAAAGTAAGTTCTGCTGGTTGATGAGGTAGAATCGCACTAACTTTTTGCCCCAAACACTCTGCTGGACTAGTACTCAATGCCCGCCATAATTCTAAAGCTGTAAATTCTTCAGTTTCAACGAGATATTGCCACAGCAAAGGTAATGCTAACTCTAAACCAATTGCCCCTGGAGGTGCTTCGGCAAAGGCTTGGACTTTTTCTTCGTAGCTGTAGGGTGTGTGATCAATAGCGATCGCATCTATCACACCTGCACGCACTCCTGCGCGTAACGTTGCCACATCACTAGAATTTCCTAACGGTGGGTCTAAATGCAAGCTAGTGTTATAACTCTTAATCGCTTTTGTATCAAGTAAAAGATGCATCCAGGTGGTGCTGGCGGTGATGGGTAAACCAGCAGCCTTAGCTGAAGCAATGAGTTCCACGCTGCGAGATGTAGAAACGCGCATAATATGGACTGGTGTACCTATAGTTGCAACCAATTCAACTATTGCAGCGATCGCAGTAGTTTCGGCGCTGGCGGGTATTGGGGGTAAACCGAAACGCAGAGCATCTGCTCCTTCTCTCATTACACCATTTGCTGATAACTGGCGATCGCTAGGCCAAAATGCTACTGGTTTACCCAACGGCTGGACATACTCTAACACTCGCCGCACCAGCGCCAAATTCTCTAAAGGCTTACCATCGCTAAAACCAACAACTCCAGCAGACGCTAAATCTGCCAATTCCGTCATTTGCTTGCCAGCAACATCTAGGGTGATAGCACCCCAGATATGAAGCAGGGGGAGAGGAGAGGCAGGGGGAGCAGGGGAGGCAGGGGAGGTAGAGGGAGCTGAATTAATTTTTTCGCTCTCTTTCATTTTCCAGTGTCTCTTTTGCTGCAACTGTGCCACAAGTGCAGGGTTATCAATAGCTGGGGATGTATTGGGTAAGATACTAATTCTAGTAAAGCCGCCAGCAGTAGCAGATTGTAAGAGAGACAACAAGGTTTCTCGTTCTTCAAATCCTGGTTCACCGGAATGGCTGTACAAATCCACTAACCCCGGCCCGATAACTAATCCCCGACAATCTCTAATTGGAGTATCGGGGCTAATATCAGTAATGTGCGAAGCCACTTCTTGAATATAACCATCAGCAATCAGCACATCAAAGAGTTCATCGATTTTAGAAACTGGGTCAATTACCCGTACTTTTTGCAGCAGTTCAATCATAAAAGTTTTTAATTATGAGTTAGGGGTAGAGACGCGATTAATTGCGTCTGTACAAGAGTTAGAGGTAGAGACGCGATTCATCGCGTCTGTACAAGAGTTATTTGTTCCTCACTCATCACTTCTAACTTTATTCATCACTCATAATTTTTCACTCCTAACTTTATTCCTAACAGACGCGATTCATCGCGTCTCTCTTGTACAGATGCGATTCATCGCGTCTCTCTTGTACAGATGCGATTCATCGCGTCTCTTTTTTACAACGCCCCTGCTGCTGTTTTATCTAGTACGCCTCTGCCGAAGTGAGCGGTGATGTTCATCGCTTGCAATACTGGTATACTATCGATTCCACAAGGATAATCGATAACACTAACTGCGCCATTACCCTGACGGAAATTCCAGAAATTTTCCAGCGATAAACCTAAAACGTGACAAAGTAAGGTTTTATTAGTTGCGTCGTGAGCTACTACTAATACAGTTTTGAATTGATTAGTTGATGCAGTTTCTACAATTGATTGCCAAGCTGCAACACTACGTTCCCACACCTCTTGCAAATTTTCTCCTTCAGGCATTTGCACTTGGGCTGGCACTAATCGCCAGCGCTGCAACTCTCCGGGAAATTCTTGTTCTATTTCGGCTTCAAATTTTCCTTCCCAGAGTCCGTGGCTGATTTCTCTTAAACCATCTTGCAGGTCTAACTTTACATTAGGATGTTGTTTTAGGATGATCTCTGCTGTTTCTTTCGGGCGCAGCATTGGACTACTTACAGCATAATCAATCGCTACGCCTTGGAGAAATTCGCCTGCTTTTTGCGACTGTTGTCTACCGTTGTCGTTGAGGGGGACATCGATTTGCCCTTGAAACCTGGTTTGGCGATTCCATTCAGTTTCGCCGTGACGCACTAATAATAAGCGTATTCCTTGATGATCCGGTCGCAATGAGGGTAGACTTTCTCCAGTGTGTTGCGTCTGATTTAAGGATTCTAGCTGAACTGGTTCCCCCAATCCTCCAGCAAAATTTAGTACGCTGATGCCACAGTTAGATTGCTGTATTGAATGGTAACGACTTGGGGGGATTCCCAAGGCTGTGCTAATCAGGGCGCGATTAATGCCGTTATGTCCCACTATGAGAATAGTTTCGCCTTGATGTTGGGACAAAGTTTCTTGCCAAAAGAGCTGCGCTTGTTCGTATAAAGCAAGAACAGGAAAATGTTCTCTTGTTCCTTGTGCATCATTTAGCAGCATCCGCAGTTCGTCGGGGCGTTGATGCCAAGTGCGGTAGTCTTCGGCAAATTTCTGCTTAACTTCAGCAGTTAGCAGTCCTTCCCATAAAGGTAAGTCAATTTCTAGCAGCAAATCAGAAACTTGGATTACAGCAGACTGTTCAGGATGAGTAGCTAACTCATTATGGATAATATCTGCTGTGTGTTTCGCTCGTTGCAGGGGGCTGCTGTAAATCGCATTAAATAAAATATTGCTGAGGGCTTTGCCAACAATACTGGCATCGTTACGACCTTTTTCGGTTAATGTTGACGCATCAGTGCGTCCCTGAATACGCCGCTCGGTGTTATAACCGCTTTGACCGTGGCGCACAATGATGACACGAGTCATCTAAAAGCCCTCCTCTTATCTAGACGATTAATTCTACTGCAAAATGATTGCATATTTAGCAATTCAAGAAGGCAGATTTAGTTAGGTACGAAAGCTACCTCTGCCCCATTCAAGGATTTAAAAGCACCCGATAGCTTTGTAAGTGCTGACTATAGGCACAAAATTGTTAGAATTACAATTGCGGCGCACTGTAACCATTGTAATTTTGCCATTGAGGCGATCGCTCCCTTGAAATTGAATGACTCCCGTTGCACCTTTAACGGAGAATAGAGGCTTTGCAAGTGTTTTCTGAATGCCGATGCGGGTAGGATTTGCCGTCAAGGCTTTGCTTAAAACCAATACTGCGTCGTAGCTGGTGGCGGTTCACAAATCTTGCTTCCCTAGTATTTAGCGATCGCACATAGTTTAAACGTAGAAATTCCCCTGACTGAAATCTATCGTCGCATTAATTTTTAAAGATACCCTTTCTGGGCATCAACAATCCAGTATCGCTCCCAGTTTGGCATTCACTGTTCATGAATGGAGAATTTGCTGTGCGTTCTTGTGCATAAGTCAATTGCTACGGTAAGAAGATACTTTAACATCAACTATTCTCAAGCTTTTCATCCTTTTTTTGTTTGATACGGTAAATCCAACTTATGTCTGTACGGTTTACCCAACTTTTTTTAGATTTTCCTTTTATTAAATTAGTTTCTAGAGAGAAGAAACAAACCAAACAAAGCTTCTCTCTCAAAACGTAGAGGTTCAATAATTGATTAAATATCTGAAACCTCTACATCCCCCTAAAACTTAGTTTGATTACTTAAAAGTCAATTAGAAAGTTAAGGAGAGATTGAGATATGGCACTCATTCGCTGGGAACCATTCCGTGAAATGGAGATTTTACGTCGTCAAATGGATCAACTCTTCTCTGAGCTTACAGCAGCCGAGCGCGGCAACTCTGAAATTTCTGCATCACCGAGAACAGCCTGGGTTCCTGCTGTTGAATTATCTGACAATGGTTCAGAGTTCGTATTAAGAGTTGAGATTCCAGGCGTAGAAGCTAAAAACCTTGATGTTCAAGTTACTCAAGATGCAGTTTCGATTGCTGGTGAACATCGTTACGAAAAACATTCCGAATCTAACGCCAAAGTTCATTCTGAATTTCGGTATGGCAACTTTACTAGAGTAGTTCCTCTACCAAGCAAAGTTCAGAATCAACAAGTTAAGGCAGACATGAAAGATGGGATTTTAATTCTAACTTTACCTAAACTGGAGCAAGAGCAAAACAAGGTATTCAAAGTGAATTTAGGTCAATCTCAAAATGCTACAGCTTCTATAGAAGCTGGTAATGGTAATACACAACCCAACATTACATCACAACAAAGTGTTTAAGTTACTTGAGAAAATGTTTTCTCTGATTCAATAGTTCTTCAGGGTTAGCGCATCTCAAACCCTATTGACACGGTGGTTTTGGGGTTCAACCAAAGCACAAATAAGTTCAAAATTACTACACTGAGCCAAGGGGTGGGATTGACATTTTCGTATTTATGTGGTCAAAAAACATAAAAAGCTATTTGACCCATGTTTTTTCAATCATTTACGACAATTTGTCCTATTTTGAATGAAAAACTGATATTCAGATAGAGTTTTAAGCTTTTTGTCTGTATCAAGAGCTACAAAATTAGATGCGCTTACCCTGAATAGTTCTTATATCTCTGAAATAGTTGCATTTTGAGAAAAACCCCAGCTAAACTTATCGGCTGGGGTTTTTGTCGCTTATACCATTTCAATTGATGATTGCAACACATCCTTGGGTAAAGACGCGATGAATCGCGTCTCTACAAATGATCTATTTGTCGCATTCTTTTTTTAAATTGGTATTAACTTCTAAAAAATAGATGGCGCTATTCCTCTTGTACATCAACCCAGATGCTACCTTCTTCTACACGAATAGGAAATACTGGCAATACTTTTTGTGGCGAAACCATTGAGAGTACTTTACCTACACCAGGTGGCCAGGAACACCAGCCTTTTACCTCACCAGTCTGTAGGTCAAAAGCACTGCGATGGAAGGTACAAACTATTGCTCCATCTTCAGTGATTTTCCCATTTTTCAACGGTAATTTTAAGTGGGGACAGTTGTTATCTACTGCATAAAGCTGATTTTCGTGGTTCAAAACCAGAATTTTCCGGTTGCCAACTTTCACTACTTGTCGCGTACCTGGGGAAAGTGCTTCGACTGCAAGAACTTTAGTCCAACTCATTAGGTTCTCCTCTCCTAATTAATCTGTTTTTAGTTTCTCGCAATTGTAACCACTGCGATCGCATTTCAATACTGGAGAGTGCAAAAGGTTAACAATTCAAAATTCAAAAATAAAATCAGATAGATGCAAATATTAGGCTCATTTCTAAGAAAATCAATGCCCTAGCCTCAAGCCTCTTTCCATAAGCATCTGAGGTTCGATATTCTCAACTTTAGGTATCGCTTCTAACTGAGGAATCCGGGCGATCGCATCTGCAATATTACCTGATTGGGCACGCAACCAAGCGGTGTGAGGTGCATAAGGAAGGCTTTCTACTATTTCGTAACCGGCTCGATTAATTACCTCGCGCTGCGACTTCACATCAACGTTTTCAGCAAAGCGGATGAAAATAAGCCCGGTTGGTACTGCTAAGGAACCATTTGGTTGTAATGTGTAAATTGGACTTAGTGTTCCCTGTTCTGATTGATTGGGTTCCCCTGGAAAAACTGCTATTTTACCATCGTTAAGTTGTAAAATTGCTCCTGTTACCAGGGTCTTGGGTTGATTGTAATGTATTGCATAATATCCAGGCTTACGAGTGTAAGATACAGCAGTGCGTAGGTGTAGCCCGGTGTAGGCATCGCTGCCAACGCGAATTTGTTCAGGATACTCAGAAAAGTAATCTTTTTGAAATGTCACTTCAGGAATCAGGGGTAAAGAGTAGACCTGTAGAAAATACTCTGCCGGAAAATAAAACATTTTTTCAAGTTCTAATGATGTTATAGCGTTTTTCAATGACCTTAAATCCCTCTTTTCTGGAAAGACGAATCAAAGGCTTGTATGAACTTATACCAATTTTGTATGAAGTTGCATAGATAGGACTTACGCAAAAATTGCTAAAAAGCTTAATTTCTCGAATCGCCAAGACGCCAAGAGCGCCGAGAATTCGTAGAGTGTGCGTAAGTCCTAATAGAATCAAAAGGCTATAAACTATGCTTGGCAATCATTCCAGCTTTCTGTAGTTTCATGCAGCTTCACAATAATTTGGTATTAGATAGATTAAATTCTATTTAATTTGTATCTTTTTAAACCGTAATACACATATAACACATGAAATCAGAAGCATCGATAAACTAAACGTAAATATTAAGCGCACGCTGCAAGAACACAACGCATGATGCGGTTTTGCCCATTCCAATGCCCAATTTTTAAGATAGTAATATTCCAAATATCCCAGGAGATAAAATTATGGTTCAAGTTCGTTATGGTGGGCAGAATGGCCAACAATATGAACTTGCTATTAGTGACGAACATCTTGTAGTGCGTACCGAAAGCCGCAGCGCTCTTATTGGTGCAAGACCCTTTGAAGTCGCACCAGTATCACCTACAGCTCGCAGTATCCTAAATGAATTCGAGTTAGCAACACGGTTTCGGCAAGCGGGTGTAGAAATTTTGCGGGCGAAAGTTCCGACTGAAGGTGTTGCTTTGCGCGATCGCGCCCGTGATATTCTCAACCAAGAGCCTGAAGTCCAATTTGCCGGACGTGTTCTTGTCGATCCAATATCCCAACAGCCTATAATTTACACCGAAAACCTCTTCCTTAAATTCCATAGCGAAGAAGAGTTAACGGTCTGCCAAGAGGTCTTAAAACGTTACGACTTAACAATTAAACGCCAACTGGAATATACACCAAATGCTTACTTTGTCAGTGCATCTGCAAATACTGGTATAGCCATCTTTGACATCGCCGAAAGACTTTTGAATGAAGAATCAGTTGATCTGTGCCATCCTGAACTAGTGCGGGAGTTACGCCAACGTCAGGTTTTCTGGCAGCAGTGGCACTTAAAACAAACAACAATTAATGGTAAGGTAATTAACGCCCATGTCAACGTTGAGGCAGCTTGGAAGTTGAGCGATGGCACTGGGACGATTATTGCAATTATTGACGACGGTGTGGATCTCGATCATGAAGAGTTCCGTTCCTCTGGAAAAATTGTTGCTCCGCGTGATGTCACACGTAAAACTGACAATCCAAGACCCGGAAACGACAATAACCACGGGACAGGCTGTGCAGGAGTAGCTTGTGCAAACGGCAACTTTGGTGCATCTGGTGTAGCACCGGGTGCAAAGCTGATGCCGATTCGTTTAGCTTCGGCGCTGGGGTCGCAGGATGAAGCAGATGCTTTTGTTTGGGCGGCTCAAAATGGTGCTGATGTAATTTCTTGTAGCTGGGGGCCCGCAGATGGTGTTTGGTATGAGCCAAACGATCCCGTACACAAGCAGAAAGTACCTCTGCCTGATTCCACACGCCTTGCTATGGAGTTTGCTATTAATAAAGGACGCAACGGCAAGGGCTGTGTAATTTTCTTCGCGGCTGGCAATGGTAACGAAAGCGTGGATAATGATGGCTACGCCAGCTACCAAAAGGTGATTGCTGTGGCAGCTTGTAACGACTACGGCACGAGAAGCGCTTACAGTGACTTTGGTCAGGCGGTCTGGTGTACCTTCCCCAGCAACAATGGCGATAGTTCTCAAACCACTGGAATTTGGACAACCGATCGCTCTGGTGTAGTTGGGTATAATTCGGGTAATCGGAATCTGGGTGACGTTCCAGGTAACTACACAAACCAATTCGGCGGAACTTCCAGTGCTTGTCCAGGTGCGGCTGGTGTAGCAGCCCTAATTATTGCCAAAAACCCAAATCTGCGTTGGGACGAAGTGCGAGATATTATTAAACGCTCTTGCGATCGCATTGATCAAGCTGGAGGTAAATATGATCCTAATGGTCGTAGTCCCTTCTACGGTTACGGCCGCATGAATGCTCTGAAAGCTGTAGAATTGGCCAAGCCACCGGAAATATCACCCATCAGCAGATTTCAGGCAGTGCAAGATGTCCCAATTAACGACTTACAAAAATCAACATTGTCGTTGGCGATCGCTAGTACTAACCTGATAAAATCTATCAAAGTTAATGTAGACATCGAGCATACTTTTATTGGGGATCTTATAGTTACTCTGCTTCCCCCAGCGCAAACAGGCGTACTTCCTGTAATTCTGCACGATCGCCAGGGTGGAGCTACAGATAATATTAAAACTACTTATGACGAGATAAATACCCTTAAACTTGCTGCTTTTAAAGGTAAAAATCCCCAAGGAACCTGGACTTTGGAAGTTTCAGATAAAGCTGACGCAGATACAGGAAAGATTCGCAGTTTCACCATTGAAATTGGATTTTAGACCAAGGATATTGGCAATACGGTTCGGATCAGATTTTTTGGCGTTGCTGAATTGAAGTATGAATCTGGATGTAGAGACGTAGCTTTTCTTCGTCTCTACAAGGATTTTGGTATTATGCAAAATCATTTTCATACATGGAATCAGCAACGCCGATTTTTTGATAACACGCCACGCAAAGACGCGATAAATCGCCGTCTTTACAATAATTCAGTCCTTTGTAGAGACGGTGATTTATCGCGTCTCTTACCTTAACCGAACCCTATTGAGGGTATTGGTTTAAGGATAATTATAGGCTGGGTGAGCGATCGCATAATTTAAATTACCTGGGAAAATACCCACCCAATTCCTAGCCTATCAAGGTGATTTTTGTATTCATTCCCACCTTTTTACTCGACAGTTGAGCCTTTTTACTCGACAGTTGAGCCTTTTTACTCGACAGTTGAGCCTTTTTACTCGACAGTTGAGCCTTTTTACTCGACAGTTGAGCCTTTTTACTCGACAGTTGAGCCTTTTTGCTCGACAGTTGAGCCTTTTTACTTGACAGTTGAGCCTTTTTACTCGGAAGTTGAGCCTTTTTACTTGACAGTTGAGCCTTTTTACTCGGAAGTTCGTACACAAGAGCCGAAACTCTGGTTTTGAGGTAGGGGCAATTCATGAATTGCCCCAAAGCACGTCTAGTTTTGCGGATGAAAAACTATTCTAACGACAGAAGACAATCTATTAGCCGTGAGTCACCGCCTCTTTCGCCAAGAACTTCTCTAATTCTGTCAGTGCATCAGCATCAACCTTAGTTTGCATTGGGCAGAACTTAGGCCCACACATCGAACAAAACTCAGCAGTTTTATAAATATCTGCTGGTAAAGTTTCATCGTGATATTCCTTAGCTCTTTCTGGATCGAGTGATAATTCAAACTGACGGTTCCAATCGAAGTTGTAACGCGCCTTAGAAAGTTCATCATCTCTATCTCTTGCACCAGGGCGATGTCTAGCAATATCAGCCGCATGAGCCGCTATTTTATAGGCAATCAACCCATTCCGCACATCTTCGGCATTTGGTAAACCCAAATGTTCTTTCGGTGTTACATAGCACAGCATCGCAGTACCGTACCATCCAGCCATTGCTGCTCCAATGGCTGAAGTGATGTGATCATAACCGGGAGCAATGTCTGTTACCAATGGCCCCAAAACATAGAAAGGTGCTTCAGAACACTCTTCCATTTGCTTACGGACGTTGAATTCAATTTGATCCATTGGGACGTGTCCAGGCCCTTCCACCATTACCTGTACATCATCTTCCCAGGCTTTGCGAGTTAGCTGTCCAAGGGTTTTCAATTCAGCTAATTGTGCTTCATCTGAGGCATCATGGGTACATCCAGGACGCAGGGAATCTCCTAAACTGAAGGAGACATCATATCTTTTGAAAATCTCAATAATATCTTGGAAGTGGGTATAAAGCGGGTTTTGTTTGTGGTGATGCAGCATCCACCGCGCCAAAATACCGCCGCCGCGAGAGACAATACCAGTGATGCGGCTTCTCACCAAAGGCAAATGCTCAATCAAAATCCCAGCGTGGATAGTTTGATAGTCTACTCCTTGCTGGGCGTGCTTTTCGATGATATGGAGAAAATCATCAGCAGTCAGGTTTTCGATTGTGCCGTGGACGCTTTCTAAAGCTTGGTAAACTGGCACTGTACCAATGGGAACTGGGGAAGCGTTGATGATGGCGGTGCGAATTTCATCCAAATTACCGCCGCCTGTGGATAAATCCATCACGGTATCAGCACCGTACTTTACCGCCAGATTCAGCTTATCAACTTCTTCCTGAAGATTAGAAGAGTTGGGAGAAGCGCCGATATTAGCATTTACTTTACATTTAGAAGCGATGCCAATAGCCATCGGCTCTAAATTAGTGTGATTAATATTAGCAGGGATAATCATTCGTCCCCGCGCCACTTCCTCACGAATCAGATCAGCAGGGAGATTTTCGCGTTGGGCGACGTAGTGCATTTCTTCGGTGATAACACCTTGGCGGGCGTAGTGCATTTGAGATACATTACTCTGCCCACGTCGTTTAGCAACCCATTCTGTCCGCATATTGTAATTCCTCAATAAACAGCTTCCCTCCGCTGGTATTACCCAGACTCAGGTGTTAAGGGTGTGATCTCAGCCTGGTTATGTAGGCACCCCTAGCATGGATGTAGTGTACCACCTTCGTTATATCTAGGGGCAAGGGTGTTAAAACAATTCGCAATTCGCAATTCGCAATTCGCAATTACGTTTTGTAACGGGGATTTAGACCCCGCCACAAAACTTGCGGCTTGTTAGAAGCCGGGGACTTCAACCCGCCGAAGTTTGTTAAAACAATTCGCAATTCGCAATGGGCTTCGCCCCGCTACGCTAACGCAATTCGCAATGGGCTAACGCTCCGCTAACGCAATGACGCTCGTTCCTCGCTAACGCAATTACGCTTTGTGACGGGGATTTAGATTTGGGCATCAAAACACGCTGCTTGATGAAGCAGGGAAATTTAACACAAAAATTACGAATTACAAAGTTGTTCAATTAACTCAATAATTTGTTGATAATACTGGATATTTCCTTCTTGATAATACAAGTCTGCTGATTTCTGGAAATCTGTAATTGCTCGTTGATAGTCTCCTAGATTGCGGTAGACATCTGCCCTAAGAATGTAAGCTGAAGCCCAATTAGGCTGACGTAGCAAGGCTTGGTTTAAGTCTGCAAGCGCCCCTTGTAAGTCTCCCAATAGAGAACGGCTACGACCCCGATTGTACCAGTCTTCAGCAAAGCTAGGGTCGATCGCGATCGCCCGACTATAATCTTCTATTGCCCCTTGATAATCTTCTAGGGCATAGTGAGCATTAGCCCGATCGCTGTAAAATGCAGCAGATTGGGGATTTATTTGTAATGCTTGGGTGTAATCTGCGATCGCATTTTCATATTCTTCTAAAGCGTAATGGGTAGAACCTCGGTTGTAATATGCTTCAACTAAATCGGGATTAATTTCTAATGCTTGATTATAATCTGCGATCGCTCCTTGTTCATCTCCCAAAAGACGACGAGCATTTCCTCGATTGCAGTACGCTTGCGAAAATTCCGGAACCAACTCTATTGCTTGGGTGTTATCATCAATTGCTCCCTGTAAATCTTGCAATGCTTCACGAGCAATCCCCCGACCGTAATAAGCTGCGGCTAAGTTATCATTTAATTGCAATGCCCGATCGTAATCTTTAATTGCTCCTTTATGATCTCCTAAAGAACGACGAGCCGCCGCGCGATCGCAATATCCTTCTGCTAAATTAGGATTGAGTTGTAATAAGCGATTACTATCTTCAATTGCACCTTGATAATTTCCCAGTCGGCGACGAGCATTCGCCCGAAAGCCGTATACTAAAGCTAGAGTCGGATTTTCTTTTAACGCTTGATCATAATCTGCGATCGCACCCTCATAATCCCCAAGGGTACTACGAATTAGACCTCGCTCAGAATAAGCTTGCACATCATCAGGATTGAACTTTAATGCTTGGTTAAAATCCTCAATTGCTCGGTGATATTCTTTGAGATGAGCAAGAACCAGTCCCCGATTGTAATATGCTCCGGCAAACTTAGGATTGATTTCTAGGGCGCGGTTGTAATTAGCGATCGCACTTTGATACTCTGCTAAAGAGTAGTAGGCATTACCTCGATTATGATAAGCCTCTGCCAAGTTTGGATCTAATTGTAATGCTCGGTCGTGGTCAGTGATCGCTTCGTGAAAATTTCCTAAGATATGGTGAATATTACCCCGATTGCTGTACGCTGCGGCAAAATTGGGATGCCACTGTAAAGCTTGTTGAAAATCAGCGATCGCACCTTGATGATCGCCGCTTTCAAAACAAGCGACACCTCGATTATGATAAGCATTGGCAATATCAACATTGATATTATCAGCTAACTGGGTACTAGTTTCTATTGTTTGGATATAATCAGCGATCGCTTTATCGTATTTTTCTAAGGCAAAGTAAGCATTACCCCGGCTGTGGTAAGATTGGGCGAGATTGGGATCGATTTGTAATGCTTGGTTATAGTCTGCGATTGCTCCTTTGTAATCAGCTAAAAAGTAACGTGCATTACCTCGGTGATAATAGGCTGTGGCAAAATTGGGATTGATTTCTATAGCGCGATTAAAATCTGCGATCGCACCACGATAATCTTTGAGTTGACTACTTAGAATAATCCCCCGATTATGGTAAGCTTCCGCATAGTTAGGATTGAGCTTGATTGCTTCGGTGTAAGCTGCGTAACCCTCTGGGGTTGCCGGAGGCATCGCCTCTTGATAATTCCCTTGCAAATTGTGGTTTAATCCTTGGTTTAATAATTCTTCAGTATTCATATAATTTTTTGGTTCTTCAGTCTTTTTAAGCCTTCAGGTTTTAAATCACCGTTATCTTCAGATGCGTCTTTTAACATTCTTTCTATTTCATCTGTTGTCACTATACCTTTAGATGCTACACCTCACATCTTGCACCTGACCGAACAAACCCGTAAAAGGCAAATAAGGAGTGCAAAAATATAATAGAATTATTTTAGCTGATACAGCTTTTGGGAGTGTAGAATTTCTTCACGATGTACGCAAGTTTAGATATCATGCGGTTACAGGTGTAGCTATTAATCACAAGATTTATTTTATGAATACTCAACTCATTTTCTCATGATTTGAAAAATACTTAACACAGCCAATTACTGTTATTAGTTTCAGCAATGTCCTTTGGGTACGCCACTTTGATATAGTACTTAAATACTATAAATAAGACTTATATGACACTCGTGATGTGCGAAAATAGCCGTTTTCGGCATTATTTGGCTAGACTACATCGTAAAATTTTTTGTTACTCTAAGTCAGAAGAAATGCTGAAACACTCTATTAGACTGGTTTACATTATCTCAAGTATGGTTCCGTGCCACTCAACATGTGCGGCACTTGTCGGATTGCAGCGATCGCATGATTCATACTTGGATTCAGCAACGCCGTAAATCTTTGTTGTGCGATCGCTCAATTGCCTCATTGCTCAATCTCTAAGATTTTCTTTTGCGCTGATTTTTTTTATAATTTTTGACTTAGTAAAGGAATTTCAATACAAAATTAGCTGATTGCATCCAATCCACTGATTCTTGCAAATAAATCTTGATGGTAGCGATCGCAGCTTATAACCATCACTTTATTAAATTATGGGTGGGACAACTTCCTACTCCCTTAAACAGTAGAAAAAGATTTCACCCTTGCAGGCTTTCAAAGTTACGTCGAGACCTTCTATAAAGCGGTGGAGAAAAATCCCAACTCTCCTTATCCCGCTAACTCCAATGTTCAAAGCCCCACTGATTACAAAGACTATTTTATAGAGCTAGGTCCCATGCCCCTTTCGGGTTCCTATACAAGGGTTCTGGGCGGGACAACCATGCACTGGGAAGCAAAAACCCCACGGATGTTACCGGAAGATTTCAAGTTATTGACTCACTACGGCCAGGGTCTTGACTGGCCAATTGAGTATCAAGACCTTGAGCCGTACTACCGCAAAGCCGAGTACGAAATGGGGGTTTGTGGGGACGTAGATGAGCAAAAACAACTAGGCATCGAATTTCCAGATGGCTATGTTTTTCCTATGGAAAAGCTTCCCCCCTCTTACTTGGATCAAAAAGTCATTGAGAAAGTTAATGGGACTAAAGTTGAACTGTATGGCACAACCCATACATTAAGCTTTTCTACTTTTCCTCAAGCTCGCAATGGAGTACCCAATCCTAAATACGATGCTGGTAACCGCTTCGTTCCCGACGGAGTAACCAGTGTCCCTCCTGTTCAGTTTGGAGAACGTTGCCAAGGAAACGCTAACTGTGTTCCTATCTGTCCGGTTCAAGCGAAGTATGATGCTCGCAGAACTTTAGGTAAAGCCTTTGCAACCGGTCGGGTTCATGTACTCTACCAAGCGGTAGCTTATCGGGTAGAATATAACCACGAAAACGGTCACATCAGTGCCATTCACTATAAGCATTATGAGAATTCCAATTCTAGTGAGTACACTACAGGAATCGCTAGAGGAACATTATTTGTCTTAGCGACTAATGCGGTCGAAAACGCTCGCCTATTGCTCGGCTCTGAGTTGCCTAACACCAGTGGAATGATCGGGCGACATTTAATGGATCACCCTTTCACGTTAGCTTGGGCTTTGATGCCTGAAGTGACTGGCACTATGCGAGGGCCTCTGGTGACATCAGGAATTGGAACATTTCGTAAAGGCGATTTTCGTAAATTACAATCTGCCTTCGCGGTAGATATTCATAATGATGGTTGGGGATGGGCAACAGGATCGCCCAAGGGTGAAGTCGAAGATGCAGTTGACAATAAAAACAAATATGGCCAAGAACTTCGCCAGACATTGATTAGTCGAATTTCACGACAACTGCTGCTGGCTTTCATGTGTGAATTACTCCCCGAGTACGGTAACCGAGTAACCATAGATCCAAGGCACAAGGATAAACTGGGTAATTATCGTCCCG
Source organism: Nostoc commune NIES-4072 (assembly GCF_003113895.1). NCBI lineage: Bacteria > Bacillati > Cyanobacteriota > Cyanophyceae > Nostocales > Nostocaceae > Nostoc > Nostoc commune. The sequence goes on from NZ_BDUD01000001.1 coordinate 4,154,568, forward strand.
TTATTAACTTCAACCTACCCGACTACAGTCGCAGAACCCTTGCATACACCAGAAAAGTTTCTCGTGTAATCTTCGGGCGTTTAGGAGCAGAAGATTTTACTAACTACGATCCTAAAGACCCCGCCTATTTTGAGTTTGAGGGTGAAGGTTACGTATACAAAGGCGGAAACCACTTTTCGGGAACTCATATTATGGGAACAACGCGATCCAATTCAGTTGTTGATAGTTATCTGCGTTCTTGGGATCATCAAAATCTTTACCTAGTCGGCGCAGGAAGTATGCCAACCATTGGTAGTTCAAATACAACATTGACCGTTGCCGCGCTGAGTTTTAGAGCTGCCGAGCAGATGCTTAAAGAATTAAATTCTTATAATTTGCAAACCAGTAATTTGCAAACAAGTAATTTGCAAGCTATTTAAGGGCGTGTTATCAATTAAGATTACGTTCATCAGAGAAAGGCTTTGGGCGCGGTTTGAATGCAAAATTTATGAGGGCTGAAATTCAGCCCTAAATAGTGTTCTACGGCTATTTGATGATACGCCCTAGTACCCCTTACACAGTCGAAAAAACATTGCGAGTAGACATTATGACTACAGTCTCCGATAGCTTAAAGTTGATTACAACGGTCGATCAATTAAAGTACTATCTCATACAGGCAATGAAGATAGAACATGCAACCATTCCCCCTTATATGACAGCGCTTTATTCCATTAAACCCGGAACAAATTTAGAAGCTTTCCATATTATCCGGGCGGTTGCTGTAGAAGAAAAACCTCTAAAATAAGACTCATCTTTGAGCCTGACAAAATAGCAACAATTCCTAGTTTTAAGACCAAACATGAGTATTACATCTTGGTTTCGTAGACTCTCTACTATTGCCATCGGGATTATCGTTAGCCTAACGATCTTTACTTTGCCCGCTAACGCTTTCGTTGCGACAGATTACCAAAAGTTGCTTTTGACAAACGCCTGTGTTAATTGCGATCTATCGAAAGCCGATTTATCAGGTAAAGATTTGTATGCCAGTGCACTTGATGGAGCAAATCTATCAGAAGCCAATCTCTCTGGCGCCCTACTCAATGACGCAAAACTCAAAGGAGCTAATTTAAAAAAAGCCAATTTATCGGGAGCCATACTCATGGGGGTAACCTTGTCAGATGCCGATCTAACGGAGGCTAATCTTTCTCAAGCAGATTTATATAATGCCCTTCTGAGTAAGACAAAGTTGTTAAATGCGGATTTAACGGGTGCAGATTTAACAGAAGCCATTATCTCTGATGCAGATTTGTCTAATGCTGTAGGGAAAAATGCCAAGTTAAGGGCAGCAATTCTCTCTCGAGCTATTCTATCGGGAGCAGATTTGTCCAATACCTTCATGAGAAATACAAAGTTATCACAAGCCAAGCTGAATGGAACTAAGCTATCTGGGGCAGATTTATCTAATTCTTTGATGCCTGACGGAACTACCTATAATGGAGACGTCACTAAGTTTGGTGCTTTGCAGTGAGACTTGAGTCCTGCTTTAGCGTGAGTTGAAAACCTGAAAATTCAAAAAAATGTAGGGTGGGTTAGTACAATTTCGTAACCCACCATGCGCGAACATTGTTGTAAAGCATTGCCAAAACTTGCTCTTATGAGAAGGCAAATTTAAGGAAGTTTGGCTCAAAAAAAGAATTCTCATTAACCCAAAGAGAATCTTGATAAGGGATTAAAAATATAGAAACTGATGTAAAGGAAAAGAGCATGGCGATCGCCAAAATTCTTCTGCAACTTTTTCCACAATAAACTTTTGTTAATCATTGCCATTCCTAGACAAAAATTGTCCCAATTTATTCATCTTCTTGAGCTAGTGCGATCGTTCCTGTCTATGTAATCAATTAAGTATCTTTTTGCAAACGTGACGCCAAATCTATATCTGAATTCCAATTCAAGATATATTTTTACTGTGGAATAAGTTTAGTTAAAAAATACTAATTTTTATCTATATCAATTCTTTGTTACTCAATACTTTAAAAAATGAACTTTGTAAGATGCTAAAAATTTTATTAAGCTATTAACTGATTATGAAAGTATAAATTAAAGTGATTTTAAATATTAGAGAATTTTAGTACTTTCAGCAGTAGCACTTTCATCTCCAATAATAAGATGATTTCTCAAATTAAGATTTGGTAAATAGTTTTTTCACTTTAACGAGCAATAATCAAGTTTAATTTGTTTTAGCTGCTCATTGTAAACACAGTATTAACTTGCAAAAATCGAAAAAACTAATATTTTTTTGGGATAACTAAACTATGTTGAAACAACAAGGAAAACGTAAGATGAGTAACTCTACAGGTTGTAATCAATTCAAGTATATTGGTCGCTTATTAGTTGTGTTAGTGGCATTAGTATTTTTCGGGATGACTTACTTTAATTATCCTGCCACTGCCGCTACAAATAGGGACAAAAACTCATATTTAGTGTCTTTAGTTCCGCCTTCAAAGACAACACCTATATTCGATCCAGCAAAAGTTTCTTTGGGCATTACGCCCACGGGTTGGAGCAATGGTGACGATCCTAGTATTGATCTCTATCCTCGTATTCCTTATCAGCAGATTCTGAGTGAAATAGCACTCTCCGGCTTCAAAGGGTCGCAAACATCAGGTAAGTATCCAGAAGATATCGGAGTTTTGAAAAGAGAGTTAAAACTTCGTAACTTGACTATTTCTGAACCTTGGGTAGGGACTGAATTCACTGTAGGAAAGACAGATGAAACCTGGGCTGAATTCAAGAAACAGGTGCAATTTATGAAACAAATTGGTGGTAGCAAAAGTATTGTGGTAGCGGAATTGGGTAACGCAGTTCATCAACAGCCAGTTGCACCTTTGCCTAACAGACCAAAGTTTACTGACGAGCAATGGAATGCTTTGACTCAAGGGTTGAATCAACTTGGTAAAAAAGCAAAGGAGGAAGGTATGCAAATATCTTACCATCCCCATATTGGTACAGGAGTAGAAAACTTGGCTGATATAGATCGCTTGATGGCAAATACCAATCCCGAATATGTTAATTTGCTGCTCGATACTGGTCATTTATACTACGCAGGAGTTGATCCTCTGGAAGTAACAAAGAAATATGCCGATCGCATCAAGCACGTTCACCTAAAAAATATTCGTCAGCCTGTTTTAGATGAGTCCATCAAAAAAGGTTGGAGCTTTTTAGGTTCGATCAAAAAAGGTGTGTTTACTGTTCCAGGAGACACTAAAGAAGGTGCAATTGAATTTAAACCAATTTTAAATGAGCTTGCTAATGCCAACTATGAAGGATGGCTCATAGTGGAAGCAGAACAAGATCCTAACAAAACAAATCCTTTGAAAAACGCACTAATAGCTCGTAGTTATCTACGTGATGTGACTGGTTTATAAGCTATTTCAGCAACTATCAGTAGGTCAATTCAAAATTCAAAAGATAAAGATTATGAATTTTGAATTGATTTACTACATCCTTAGGGCTTTTATAGTTATTTCATCGGCAAATTCGTTTTGCAGTGTCATATTCTCTATTGCGAAGAGCGAAATATGATGGAATTTGCCCAATAGATGCAAATAAGATAATTAAACATTATTTCAACGGAGAATAGGAATGAAATCGAGTGATAAAGAAAAGATCAGAAGTGTCTTTGAAGAAGTATATGCCGCTAATGTTAAATCTGAAGATTTATGTGGTTACGGCGAAATGTATACAGAAGATGCTCTTTGGATGGCGCCGAATGTCGCCGATCGCGTTGGGATTAATGACATTGTTGAAGGCTTTAGCGAACAGATTGCTAACAACAAGATCGATCCAATTTTCACTGCCGAAGAAATTGAAGTCATTGGCGATTTTGGTTATGTCTTAGGAATTTCTATTGCCACAATTCACCCAAAAGATGGTAGTCCATCAAAACTGGTTAAATTTCGGGCATTATGGTTAATGAAAAAACAGGATAATAACTGGAAAATTAGTCGTCAAATTTGGAATAATAAACCCTTGTAATACTTCGATTTTACAACTTTTGGAGAATTGTAAAATGAACAAATGTAAAAAGGGCAAAGAAGAATATCGCGAGATTATTGACTATTATTTCCGCTCCTTTGGAACAGGTGACTTTTTAAAGGTACAGTTTTCTTCTGAGATTCAATTTCTTAGCCCGATTAGTGAAAGGACTATCAATGGGCGTGAAGAAGTTGTGCGTTTTGTTAGCGGTGTTGCAACTCGTGTTTCTGAGGTGAACGTACTATCTATTACTATTCAATATCCGAGAGCAAGCGGTGTATGGCAGATGAAGACAACAAAAGGAACTCTATATACTCTGCACAACTTCTTCCGTCTTGATGAGGAAGGGATTGTGTATATATGGCCTATGTTCGATCCCAAAGCTATCATAGATAATCCTGAAGGTTTGCTTCAGTGGCTTACAGGCAACGGATACTAATTTGACGAGAATTAATAGGTAGTAAAATTGCTTTAACTTATTAATTCAAAGTTCATAATTTTTGGATTTAACCAACAATAAACGCAAATTTTAACATGAGTAACTCATCATCTTTGCCTGATATTTATCTGAGCTTCTTCCTGTTTACCGCCAATTTGAATCCTAGTGATTCTGAATATCGGCAAACAATTCTAACGCATATAAAAGAGCTTCAAAAATTTGGTTACACTGGCTTTGAATTTCCTATTGCATTTAATGAAGATAAAAATTACGAAAAAGACATTGAAGATTATGCTAGTTTGCGATATAGTCTGGACTCAGAAGGGTTAGAAAATGTAAAAATTGCTACTAATGTTGGGGCTACCCGTAGCCTCGATCTAAGTTCTCCCTACTATGAACAAAGACAAGCAGCACTAGAGTACCTCAAGTCAAGGATTGATATAACAGCTGCACTGAGGGGTGAAATTATGATGGGGCCGATTGTCATTCCTTATGGTGTATTTCCAACTACTGACTTTAATGTTCCAATTTGGAGCGATCAACTTCAGGAACATTTAGCAATTCGCTATCGCAATGCTCAGACAATATTTGATGAGTTAGGTCAATACGCAGAGCAACAAAATGTTAAATTAGCAATTGAACCAATTACTCATTGGGAAACCCCTGGCCCTAACAAATTATCGCAATTAATTGAGTTTTTAGATGGAGTTGATAGTAAACAAGTAGGAGTAGTGATTGATAGCGCTCACGAAATTATTGATGGTGATGGGGCTGAGATATTCAAAGAACAAGTGGCATATCTTGCCGAACAAGAAAGACTTCATTATGTACAAGTCTCTCCTCCCGATCGCGGGGCACTTCATACAAGCTGGATTCCTTGGCAATCATTTTTAGAACCAATTTTACAAGTCTATGATGGCCCGATCGCGGTAGAAATTTTCAATGCTATTCCTGCTTTTATTAACTCACTTCGTTTGACTCGGCGTAAGTTTTGGATTCCTGGAGAAGATCCTGAAAACAAATATCCAAGTGCCTATGATATTGCCAACGAAGCCATCAAAGTTACTCGAACAGAATTGGATAAACTCAAGTATTTATGTTAAGTAGTTATCCTAAATTACTTAGATATTTCTGTCCAAATTATCGAAAGATTTATCTTTTTTGAGCAATCGTCAAATATTTAGATACTGACTTTCATTACTTGTGAATCCGATTATTTATCTTTTCCTTGCCATCATAGGGAATATAAAGGGTTAAATAATAAATAAAAGATTTTTCATTTAAATATCATTTAACCTCTTCTATCTTGGGCAATTCATTTCGCGCGGGTACTTAAGATTTCTCGATTCTTATGCTATTTAATAAAAATCGGATCGTCTCAGTTTTTCTGGCTTTTATTTTGGCTGTAGCTATTACTATCTGTGGCTGGGAACAGGCGATCGCTCAGTCAATAATCGGCCCTAAAGAAGAAATGGGTGAATGGGAAACCATCCCTCTGGCAGCTAAAGAAAATTTGATGCAATCTGTCCATACTTTACTTCTTCCCAATGGCAAGGTGTTGAGCGTCAGTGGTAGTAGTTTTCGCAATACCGTAGTTATTAACAATGGAGAACCCAATCCCACCTTTATAGAAGGAGTCAATGTCACAGATTATGATGTCATCAACAATACTGCCCTTTTAGATCCTGAAACTGGGAAATTTGAACGCATTGCTTCGCCACCAGTCCAGCAATATGCAGAAATCAACGATTTATTTTGTTCGGGTCATTTGCAATTAGCCGATGGTAATATTCTTTTTGTGGGTGGTACTGGACGATACTATCCTGGAGGAGCTTTTACAGGCTCTAGACAGGTCAACCTTTATGATTGGAAAACAGGTAAGTGGTCTGCTGCCGGACAACTCAAAGAAGGACGTTGGTATCCTAGTTTAATTTCCCTAGCTGATGGGAAAATATCTATGAATCCGGCTAAATTGCCCAGGCTTTATCATAATGGGGCAATTTTGTTACCGGATGCTCGTATTTTGATTATTGGCGGAAATGCCAATCGAACAGCACGGGAAAAAGATGGCACACTTCATGTTGATATCCAGCGAGATCCTCTGAAATATTATTATAAGTTTCCTAAACTGACAGACAAATCAGGTGAGAAGGTAAAGGAATTCAATCTTGAAGAATATTACCAATCTCCTCAAAGTTATTTTATTAAGGAAGACCTTGATAAAGGAGACAAACAACCCTTCGTCCCTTCTGAAATTTGGCAGGCAGAGATATTCAGTCCACCCTATTTGTTTAAGCCGGGTACTCGTCCTGAAATAGTTAAAGCTCCTGAAAGCCTCAACTATGGTAAATCTAGTAGCATCTCAGTTAAGGATGCCACAAAAACAGGTTCTGTAGTTCTGGTTAAGTTGGGTTCAGTTACTCATTCTTTCGATTATGGGCAACGATTAGCAGATTTGTCAGTCGAAAATGTTGCTTTAGGAAGTGAGTCTGCTATCAAATTTAGAGCGCCGAAAAATGCTAATCTTTACCCACCAGGTTACTACATGATGTTCTACCTCAATGAGTTAGGAAAGCCTTCCCACGCCAAGATGGTAAAGCTGGAAGTTTAAGCAGACTCAATCAAATATCAAAAAGAAGGTTTTTTCACTATGAAAAAATCCATTTTGTAACTACTTCCAGCAAATTACATTCTCTCAACCATTGGCGAAATCAATAAAATTTTACTATGGAAAATTTACGCGATCGCCTAGAAGTCGTAGCAGAATTACCGATTGCCCCCGGTAACATCACTGTCACACCTGAAGGTCGAATTATTCTTAGCCTTCACCAGTTTTATAACCCTGAAATCAAAGTAGCGGAGCTTACCAAAGACGATATAGTACCATTTCCTAAGCCGTCAAAAGTAAGATTTTTTATTTTTGATACCGTGCTAGGAATTAAGTCTGATGCTAATGGAACTATTTGGATGTTAGACAACGGCAATCAAAGTAAGTCAGTTCCTAAACTGGTGGCATGGGACACTCATAAAAATGAACTGGCAAGAGTGATTTATCTACCACCGCCCATAACATTAGATAGTTCCTTTGTTAATGATTTAGCAGTGGATTTGACCCGTAATGTTGTCTATATTTCCGACCCAGCAGATGGAAATAAGGCGGCTTTGATTAGGGTTGATTTGAAAACAGGGTTAGCTTGTCGCATTTTACAAGGACACCAAAGCGTAGTGCCAGACGACATTGATTTGGTGGTTGACGGTATACCAGTGCAGATTAAGCAGCTTAATGGGACTTTAATTCGTCCTCACTTGGGTGTGAATGGGATTGTCCTAGATACATGCAATGAATGGCTATATTTTTGTCCGATGCATGGTACTAGTATGTACCGCGTGCAAAGTGCAGACTTGAGCAATCCTGATTTGAGTGAAGCTGAATTGGGCAGCAAAATTGAAAGATACAGCCAAAAACCAATTTGTGAGGGAGCAACGCGATTTTGTGAGGTGCTAAAATCTGGGACGTATATAGCTTGTTTCAGGATGCGATCGCAACTAAAAAACCAGATTTTGTTGAGAATATAGGGGTGTAATTGAGAACTAAACCCCGATCTCACTTTTTCGCGTTGCTCCCAATTTGTGATGGCATTACCATTGACCAAAAAAACAATATCTACTTGGGAGACTTAGCAAATAATGGGATTGGAGTGATTACACCAGATCGATGCTACCAAATTCTAGTTACTGATGAGAAGTTGTCTTGGATAGATTCGCTGACCTTGGGTTCAAATGGATATATATATTTAGATTGCAATCAATTACATCGTTCTGCTCCTCTCAATGCAGGAGAAAATACTTCTATGCCACCCTATTATATTTTTCGGTTGAAACCTTTTACTTCAGAAGTTGCGTAGTGTTAAACCAAATGTCTTACTAAGACTATCTAAAATTCTTGATTTTAATCTGCAACGGTTCAATTGTAACTTTACAACAAGAGTTAAGCAATGGCACTAACAGAAGAAGATTTAAAAACCATACTAGAAGATGGCATCGATCCAGAAAATCCTGGTAAATACCAGACTTTGCTAAAAGATTTACAGGGAAACATTTTAAATGGGCATGGACGAGATCATATCGTACATCTGTTTTTACAATTTAAACAAACGGAAAATCGATGATGCTGCGATCGCAGCACTTGAGGAGGAGTTAAAAACAGGGAAAGGGTTTGCCAGCTATGGTGCAATAGTTGAATGGTTGAAACAAGAACATGGGCAAGATGTTGAATATGCAACTGTTTATGCGTGGGTGAGATATCGATTAGGAGCAAAGCTGAAAGTCCCACGCCCTCAAAGCCATAAACAAGACGAGAAATTGGTATCTGAGTTTAAAAAAAACTCGGCACCATTCTCAACTGTCTAGAAGAACATCTCGCACCTGGCAAGTGTGTTCGCTACTTGTGTCAGGATGAAACAAGGGTTGGACTCAAAACTCTTACAGGCAAAGTGATTACAGCTTCCGGAGTCAAGCCCACCGTTAAGGTGATATGGCCACGGGACAACTTTTGGATTTATGGTGCAATTGAACCATTAACTGGAGACCACAACATTATGAGTACCCAAAACTGGATGGCGAGTGTTTTCAACAGTTCTTGGACTGGCTATCTCAACAATTAGGTTCGGATTACGCTATTTTACAGGTTGACCAAGCACCGGCTCATACCAGTTCAGCAATTTGTTGGCCAGAAAATATCATTCCTCTGTTTCAACCACCATCAGCCCCTGAACTCAATCCCATTGAAAGGCTTTGGCAACTCCTCAAGAAACCTCTCAAAAATCAACTTTTCTCTTCTTTACAAGCTTTACGCGAACGCATCCAAGAGATATTCGACCAACTTACATTTGAGCAAGTAATTTCTGTCTCTTCTTATAACTTTATTCTAGAAGCTCTTTTCTATGCAGCTTCACATTAAATTGGTATAAAATAGTTGAGTTGACACAACAAAGATGGAATGAATTGGGAGGTAAAATAATTTTTATTAACCCTAAATACACCAGTGCTTACGCTTTTGATGGAAGTGGTAAGGTTAGAAGGAGTAAGATTAATTACTCTTTGGCTGTATTTAAAAATGATAAGCAGTACAACGCTGATCTCTCTGCTTCTTACAATATTGGTGCTAGATACTGGTACTCGTTAATTGTAGGAGATAAGCACTTTTCTAGAGTGTTCGTAGGCAAAAGTTCCAACGACACACTGAGAACGCCAGTAACTCTGGATACGCTGAGAAATCTTAGAGTTTCCTAGCGAAAGAATCCCCAACTATATTGCAAGCAATTAGTTGGGGTGCGTTCAAACCAAGATAACTGTTCACTGTTAACTGTTAGAGGAGCGCAATCTACCAGGATGGATACCTGAATCTCACTTGATTGCAAAGTTAGACGGGTCTTGATCTCGTCGATGCTTAGTAGGAATGGGGGCTGGCTGCCCATCACCCGCAAGGGCTGCGGTTTTCTCCAGGGATTCCCTCAATCGCTTGGCTGCGTAGATGGACATGTCTCGCGGTACATTAATGCGATCGCGCAAATATCGTAGAGCAACATCAGATCCCGATGGAGGTACACAGTCTTCACCTGTCATCATGTGTGTTAAAGCACAACGTAGCGCTTGATCAAACAATTTATCATTTAAAGGGTTGACTCGGATAATATTGGTGCGGTGTTCGATAGTTCGTTGAAGAGCTTCCATACGGGAGTTTTCGGGTTCTGGATAACTAACATCTGGTAGCCCAAACCAGGGGCCATTATCCACCCGCGCTTTATTGAGAAGCATTTGGGTTTCGCCGTTTTCCCAACAGCCCCCCATCTGGGGCGGTAAATCATGTGCGTGGGTGTGAAAGTCGCTCTGGGTACCGCAGTAGGTCGGTCGGCTTTCCATTGCCGCAAACCATGCGCTCAAGCGAGGGTTTTCCGAACGCAGGGAATAGCCTTTATAGTAGTAAAGGCTCGCATTCATCCGTTCGAGATATGGCGTAAAAATGACATCGACGATGCCGAAGCCCGATAGAAAGTAAGGGCTTGAGGTGCGACCCAGAGCCTCCTCGACCCTAGCCACCACTTTGATAAATTGTTCTCGGTTGCGTTGTTCTTGTTGAGAGGAATCGGTTCTAGAGCACAGCCAAGCGCACCAGGCTCTAAATAAAAGTCGTTCTAATTGACGTAGAGGAAGTACCGTCAGGTCTTCCATGCCTTGGTTCAATGGGCCAAATACCTTTTCCAAAGCGATCAAAATATCATCGCTTTCCTTAATAATTTGTCCATCTAGCTCGATCGCAGGGAGCATTCCTGATGGTACCTTACGTTTGTACCAACTTTCTTTCTCCCCATAGCAGAACATTGTCACTTTTTCAATGCGATAGGGGATCTGTTTTTCCTCTAGCCATAACCAAACTTTTTGACAGTAAGGACACCAGGCGTGGTTATCGCGGTATAACGTTACCCGCACATCAGATTCTGGCTGACCAAACAAGCGCAACCTGGCTCTAGCGTTTGTGAGACCATTAACGGTATCTATTTGATAATCCGTGAGAGTTTCTAGTTCTTGCCAGCTTAAGGGTGCGGTAGTCATAGGGTGAAATGCGTAGGGCAATTCTGTACTCTACCATCTGTGAGCTGTAAAAACTCACGGAAAAATTTTTATTGAGGATGTTGGAAATAAGCTGAACATTCCAAGATGAATACAGCAATGCTATTAGTTTATCCGCAAATAATGGGCAATTCAATACTAAATTCAGTTCCCCAAGCTGGATCAGATATCACATTAATTCGACCATCATGGCTGTCTATAATTTGGTAACAAATCGATAATCCTAATCCTGTCCCTTTACCGACTGGCTTAGTGGTGAAGAAGGGATTAAACCAATTCGCAATTCGCAATGGGCTAACGCCCCGCTCCGCTAACGCAATGACGCTCGTTCCTCGCTAACGCTGCGCTAACGCAATTACGTTTTGTGACGGGGATTTAGACCCCGACACAAAACGTGCTGCCTATCTTGCTGGGGACTTAAACCCCCAAAGTTCGTTAAATATCTGATTATGAATCTGGGTAGGGATTCCGTTACCGTTATCCTTGATGAAAATTGCAATGTAGCGATCGTTTAGTTTCTGCGTGCGAATCCAAATCCGACTAGGATCATTTTGCATTACTTCTTGTGATGACCTACGGTCGGTCGGAGAGCATCGCATTTGTTCAGCGCTTTACTGGTCTTGTTAAAGAGTCTGGCAGCAGGCTGATTAACTGCTAAAATTTCACCTGCGCTAGTCACACTAGCAAAGGGTCAACGCTATGTCTTCTCCTCAAGTTGACTCTACAGCGATCGCCCCGCCATGTTTGCCAACGACCATTTGACGAGCGATCGCCAATCCTAACCCGTTTCTTCGTCAACATGTTTAATAGTAAAGAAATGCATCAATGTCATTCACTAAAATATTTATAAGTACCTGATTTAGAGGCTATAAGATACTTATGAAAAAGTGAATATACATTTCAAGGAGTAGTAATTTTTGTTAGTTCTACTGTAGAGATGATGCTTAGTTTGTAATAAATCCGGGTTAACCCTATTTTGTCTAGGATGACTGTAAGCAATGGCGATGCCTACGGCGGGCGTTTGCGTAGCGTCTCAAAGAGAAGCCATCGCCTCCGACGGGGTATAGCCTATCGCATTACAATTCATACTTTCTAGTTATCCTACCTATTTTGAAGCTAGGTAAAAAACTTGAGGTAGCTGTGAGGAAATATTTGAATTAAACAGTTTTTTAATCTGTTAAAAATAAATTATCAACATTGAGTATTTAAAGTAGGCTAAACTGGGTGTAAAAGCTGGCAGAATATTAGTAATCTGCAATCAATCTTAATCTATTTTTTGAGAACACAAAGCAAATGTAGATGAGTTTTATCAGAAGCTATCAGATGATATTAAGGAGGCAAATATCATGCAAAAAGAATATATGGAGATTTTAGAAACATTAATTAATAAATTGACATTATCTGCAATATTAGAAATGTTAGAGCGAATATGTCACAAAAAAGCGGAAAATCTAAGAACTCATTGGCAAGATGAAACTTCAGCAAAGCTTTGGGATAAAGCCGCTAGACAGATAGAACAGATAAATGTTGATGTTTGATTAGACAATAAAGTTCAGTAAATAAAAGGGATTAGTTACTAGTACCGCAAGGCGGAAGTCAAAAGTCAAAAGCCAAAAATAAAAAGAAACACAGCGTAAATGTTTCGTTGATTTGAAATGGGTTGTTTATTTCCGCCGCGCTGTACTATAGGAATCCGGTTTGATTTCTGAAAATATACGTAGGATGGAGCAGCATCGGTATTTGCGAATTGCCCTTGTTATTGTTGGAATTGCTTTTCTCATGGTCTATCCGTTGATGAAGATATGGTCATCGGGCTGGTCATGGCAACCAGGTCAATACGAATATGAACAGATGATCATCGGCATTTATGCGACGCTCGGTGTATTTTTACTATGGGCTTCTCGAAAACCAGAAGCGCATCTTAGTTTAATCTGGTTCACTGTCTGGTCGAGTTTTGTTCATGGGGTGATCATGGCGGTACACGCAGTGATTGACTCTGCGGAACGTGGACACCTCTTCGGCGATGTTCCAGCATTGATCTTGGTAGCAATTGTCCTTGGTTTCCTAGCGTCACGCGAAGTAGTACCAGTGCATGAATAAGCGCGGCATAACATCTTAATTAAGAAATATTTCTAATAGTTCTGAGAGGAATTGCAGAGTGAGCGATCGCTCGACCATTGGGACTTAATAACGCTCCGGTAATTTTGCCATGAGGGTTTTTGTAACCCATATTCCGCACTTCGCTTTGTAGTACACCAGTACTACAGTTTTTGGGCTAATAGTCCTTGAATAGCGATCGCTAAAAGTCTAGTAGATAGCAGTGTTAATACTTAATCAGAATAATGATTTTTTGTAGCATTTATTGAAGTATTAAGGTATGACATTTTGAAGTGCGGAATGTGGGTTGTAACTAGCGATTAACGTACCATCTCGCCGTTTGAGTTGTACCGTATCATCTTCACTAGGAAGAGCTACAATACAGTTCAGATAAGACCAAAACACTTGTAGAGACGGCGATTTATCGCGTCTCGAAAACCCAATTTTGTACAATTAGCCCTTAACTGAACCGTATTGGGCTAAAACTCCCTTCCCTCCTGCCCCCTGCCTCCTGCCTTATCTCAACAATAAATTTTCCCACCCACCTACTTATCCTTTTCTGTTTCGGTCAGTTGCGTGTGTTTCTTAAGCAGGAGATAGATTTTATAATAAATTGAATTTTTTGATATGGATTTATTTATACAAGAGTTTAATTAACGGCAAGTAGCCATGTACTAAAGTTATTTATTAATCTTATAGAAATGTATCTTTTCAGGTGCTTATTATTAATAACAAACTAATACTCCAAGGAAAAAGCGATGTCTGCCTTACCTCTCAATAGCCAGAATCTACCTTACCCTGATCCTTTGCACCCAATTATCGTTCACTTTGTGATTGCAATGGTGTTTTTTTCTTTTTTCTGTGACGTGGTGGGGTATTTTACCCGTAACGTGCGTTTATTTGAGGTGAGTTTCTGGAATATGTTTGTTGCTGCGATCGCTATTTTCTTAGCAATTATCTTTGGTCAGTTTGAAGCAGGACTAGCACAAGCTCAGAAAGCAGCTCAGTCAACACTGAATTATCATACCGTCCTGGGTTGGTCACTAGGGGCGATTGTTGCAGCGATCGCAGCTTGGCGTTTTGTGATTCGCAACCGCAGCACCCGAAAAGTACCGCCAGCTTATTTGGGGGCTGCAACATTTTTAGTCTGCCTAGTATTCTTGCAAGTGTATTTAGGGAGTAAACTGTTTTGGGTGTATGGATTGCACGTTGAACCTGTAGTTCAAGCCTTGAAACAGGGAGTTTCACCATGAACCCACAACTGATTGAGCAGTTGAGATTACGGCTGGGCGCTAACGGATTACCTTACGAGATTCCTATACATCCGCAGTTGGTGCATCTAACGCTGGGTTTGTTCATCATTGCCATCATTTTTGACATAGGAGGAGTGCTGTTTTCTTTAGAAAAACCAATTTTCAAATTTTTGGGATTGGCTGCTACCCGTTCTAGCTTTTTTGATGTCGGCTGGTACAACCTGATAGCAGCAGCAGCTATCACATTTTTCACGGTTGCGGCTGGTTTTTTTGAGCTACTTTTGGCAAATCCACCAGTCGATCAAAAGAGTGCTTGGGGGTTAAATCCTGGTTGGACGATGCTTTTACACGGTTTGGGTGGCGTTTTGCTGTTGGGGATCATTGTAGCCATGTCTGTATGGAGAGGTTTACAACGCTATCGCTGGCGAAAGGATGATTCCAGACAGGTGCAGTGGAGTTACTTGTTAGCAGGGATTGCGATATTAGGCATATTATTCGTTCACGGAACATTGGGAGCGCATTTGGGAGAGGAATTTGGGATTCATGTTACTGCTGCTAATACCATTTCTAAGAATGTTGACAACAAATAATTAAACGAGAATTTATCAAATTTTATGTTTAGTGTTTTTGAATATGTATTGATAGCGGTTTATGTAGCAGTGTTGCTCGTCATCAGTCGGTGGATTGGGAAGCAGGCGTTTTCTTGGATGCCTCCCCAAGCTACAGCAGAAGCACAACGGGTAGATGATTTATTTAGTTTCTTAGTCTCAATTGGAGCATTTATCTTACTTGGGCTAATTGGCGTTATGATTTATGCGATCGCATTCCATCGCGCCCCTCCAGAAGACTACACCGAGGGACACCCTTCTAGAGGCGATGCAAGGCTAGAAATATTGTGGACAGCAACCCCGACTTTGTTAGTAGTGTGGATTGCTTTCCAAAGCTTCAATATTTATCAGCAATTAAATATTTTAGGTTTAAAGCAAATTGTGCATTTGCACACACCCCTAGAATCTGCACCCGCTTATGCCGAAACCGTCAGCGATGCCCCCAAACCTGCATCTGAAACTATTGATGTTTTCGTTAAGCAGTGGGATTGGTCTTTTCGTTATCCAAATAATGTTACTAGCAATCAATTACATCTGCCGATAAATCGCAGCACTCGCTTAAATCTGCAAGCGCAGGATGTAATCCACGGTTTCTACGTCCCTGAGTTTCGCTTAAAGCAGGATATTATTCCAGGGCGCGACATTGATATTGTGCTAACACCCATTCGTGCAGGCAAATATCGGCTGAAAGATTCTCAATTTAGCGGCACTTACTTTGCCTTAATGGAAACGGATGTATACGTTGAATCCCTCGATCAATATAATCAGTGGCTCACGCAAACTGCTAATAGCGAACAAACTCCAATGAAGAGTGCTGAGTTCCGAGTGCTGAGTGCTGAGTTAAAAGACTGCCCACAAAGTGCGGAGTATCAACCAACTCAGGATAAGAATATTCCAGCGATAAAGGGCGGGGCGTTTACTAAATGCGAAAGTACTCAGTACTCAAGACTCAGTAAGGTAAATCAGGCAGTTGCCGAAAATATCCAACCACCAAAAACATTGTTTAATAGCGGCTGGTACACCGTCACACCTGCTCAACCTGGCATTGCCAATAAAAGGAAGCAAAATAATGACACATGATTTTAGTCAAGAGATTACCGGGGATCAAGAATCGAAAAATTACCAGAACCAGCAGGGTAATACTTGGCGGCAATATTTCAGCTTCAACACCGATCATAAGGTGATTGGAATTCAGTACATGGTCATGACCTTCATTTTCTTCTTGATTGGCGGGCTGTTGGCGATGCTGATCAGGGCTGAATTGCTCACCCCAGAATCAAATTTGGTTGATCGCCCGCTTTACAACGGTTTGTTCACCATGCACGGGACAATCATGATTTTCCTGTGGATTATTCCCTTCAATGCAGGTCTTTCTAACTACTTAGTACCGTTAATGATTGGAGCGCGGGACATGGCTTTTCCCCTGCTCAACGCCATCTCTTTTTGGATTTTGCCACCCGCAGGTCTTTTACTACTATCTAGCTTCTTCCTCCCAAACGGCACTGCACAATCTGGCTGGTGGTCTTATCCGCCAATTAGTCTGCAAATTCCAGGCGGTGAACTGATTAACGGTGAATTTATTTGGATAGTCAGTTTAGTTTTAATTGGCATCTCTTCAATCATGGGGGCTGTCAACTTTGTGACAACTATCTTTTGGATGCGGGCCCCAGGAATGACATTTTTTCGGATGCCTGTGTTTGTTTGGTCGGTTCTCAGTGCCCAGTTATTGCAACTGATTAATTTACCTGCATTGACGGGTGCATTGATCTTGCTGTTGCTTGACCTATCGGTTGGTACACAATTCTTTAAACCGGATGGGAATGGCGATCCCATTATTTACCAGCATTTATTTTGGTTCTACTCTCATCCAGCAGTTTATATCATGGCACTACCAGCCTTCGGTATTTTTGCTGAGGTTTTGCCTGCATTTTCTCGCAATCCTCTATTTGGTTATCGGTCAGTTGCGATCGCAACCTTGGGTATTGCTTTAATCAGCATCTTCGTTTGGGTACATCACATGTTCACCAGTGCCACCCCTGGTTGGATGCGGATGACCTTTATGGCTACTTCAATGTTAGTTGCTATACCCACTGGTATTAAAGCCTTCGCTTGGACTGCCACCATTTGGAGGAGCAAACTACATCTAGAGACACCAATGCTGTTTGCAATGGGAGGTGCAGCCATGTTTATTTTTGGCGGTGTTACTGGTGTAATGCTTGCTGCCACGCCCTTTGATATTCACGTTAATAATACTTACTTTGTAGTGGGACACTTCCATTACATCGTTTTTAACACGATCACAATGGCAATTTTCGCGGCAATTTACTACTGGTTTCCTAAAATAACTGGAAGAATGTATGCTGAGGGTTGGGGCAAGTTACATTTTTGGCTGACCTTTATACCTGCCAATATTACCTTCTTCTCCATGCACCCATTAGGTTTACAAGGGATGCTACGCCGAGTTTCTTCCTACGATCCACAGTATCAAGGATGGAACGTCATCGCTAGCCTGGCATCATTCTTACTAGGAGCATCTACATTGCCTTTTATTGCTAACATAGTAGGCTCTTGGCTTTACGGGCCGAGGGCTGTTGACAATCCTTGGCACGCTACTGGATTAGAATGGACAATTTCTTCACCACCTCCACGAGATAACTTTGAGGAGATTCCAATTGTCACAAGACCTCCTTATGACTACGGCAATCCAAAATACTCAGTAATCGAAAATTCTAATAATGGTGAGTTTCAGTAGGGACTGGGGACTAGGAAGGAAATAATAGTTATAAGTTCTTCAATTTCTAATCCCAATGCCCAATGCCCAATGCCCAATTCCCCAATTGAATTATGCAACGTCGCACTCATATAGATGAAAGTCCAATCCGTTTTGATTTGTGGCGGCGACGCTTGCCAAATTGGTTACAGCGATTCCTACCAAGTGGTGGCGGTAGTCATGAAGATCATCATGGTAAAGGAATGTTCGGATTTACCGTGTTCCTGCTGTCGGAAAGCATCATCTTTTTGAGTTTCATCTTTACTTATATTGCTCTACGACTGACTACTAAAAATTGGCTACCACCTGGTATTTCTGGGCCAGAATTGTCTACAATTGTGGTTATTAATACGGTAGTATTACTTTCTAGCAGCTTTGTCATTCAACCAGCAGAAAATGCCCTCAAGCGTAATCAACTCAATAAATTTCGTTGGCTATGGTTAATAACGATCGCAATGGGGAGTTACTTCTTAGTTGGTCTGCTAATTGAGTGGAAAAGCCTCGATTTCAAGATTACTACAGGGTTAGTTGGTTCGACATTTTACTTACTAACAGGCTTCCACGGTCTACATGTTCTGGCTGGTGTTGTGCTTCAGATAATTATGCTGATTCGCTCATTTATTCCAGGCAATTATAATAAGACTCACTTCGGTACAAGTGCAACTACTCTTTTTTGGCACTTTGTTGATGTTGTTTGGGTCTTTCTTTTCTCACTTCTCTACCTTTGGCGAACATAAAAATGTCCAGAAATCCAAATATCTTAAGGAGTAATGTGATGAATCTATTCGTGCAAGAAATACCAGCTTCAGAACTAGCACCAAAAACAATTCAAGAAACTCCAGCACCAGGTCAAGATCCACTAATTGCACGCGGATTACAAAAAGAGCAATATGCTGGCATTATTGGGCTAGCGATCGCTCTGATTGCTGCTGTCGGATTTTTTAGTCGCAGAGTTGAATATGCTATTGCATTGGCTCTTTTTATCAGCGTCATTTTCATTGCATTGTTTTTATTCGTATAGCAAAAGGTTGAAGAGTATTTTATGAACAACCCAATTTATCAAACTGTGATTGTCGGCGGCGGTTTTACGGGGCTATTTACAGCCTTACATTTAGCTCACGAACATTATCCTCGCTCTGTCATCTTGATTGATAAAGATGAGCGCTTTTGCTTTAAGCCATTACTTTATGAGTATTTCGATAGTGAAATGGATAGCTTTCAGGTAGTCCCACGTTTTTCAGAATTACTCAAAGGTAGTGGTGTCATCTTTGTTCAAGATACAGTGCAATCGATAGACTTGCATCAACGGGAAGTTAAATTAGCTTCGGGAAACTCCTATAATTACAGCAATTTAGTATTAGCTTTGGGCAGCGTTACTGGCTATCATCGTGTTGAGGGTGCGAATGTTAATGCTTTTCCTTTCTGGACGCAAGCAGATGCGATCGCTCTTGACCGTCATTTACGTGACTGTTTGCAAAAAGCCGTCCAAACTGAAGATGTAGAACAACGCCGAAAACTATTAACAGTAGCTATAGTTGGTGGTGGTGCAAGTGGTGTAGAAATGGCAGCAACTCTAGCGGATTTTCTACCACATTGGTATAGCGCTTTAGGAGGCAATTCGAGTGAGATTCGTGTGGTATTGGTCAATCATGGTCAAAAAATCCTTGATGGCGATATTAACGATCCACTACGCCCAATTGCTGAGAAAGAATTACAAAAACGCACTATACCAATTGAAATCCTTACGGGAGCAGAAGCTACTGCTGTTCACCCAAATACAATTGAATATAAGAGAAATAATCAACTTGAAACACTGCCAACATACACCACAATTTGGACTGCTGGTACTTCCACTCATCCACTAATTCAAGACTTACCAATTCCTAAAGAACATCGGGATCATCATAACCGTCTCCTAGTCACTCCCACGATGCAATTGCTCGACTTTCCAGAAGTTTTTGCAGGCGGTGATTGTGCAGCAGTTCAAGGTAGTTCACTACCACCTACAGCTCAAGTTGCTTATCAACAAGGAGCTAATATTGCTCACAATTTGAAAGCGATCGCTCTAGGAGAAGACCTTAAGCCAGCAAAGGTAAATATACGCGGAACTCTCTTAAAATTGGGGTTAAATGATGCTGCCGCTAACCTTTTCAATGTTTTTGAAGTTGCAGGAGAATCTGGGCATTTAATTCGCCAAGGCACTTATTTAACGCTATTGCCAACACCAATTCATGACTTTAAAGCAACAACTGAATGGGTGGATGAAGAGATTTTTCATCACCACCTTGACTCTCAAGATGTAGGGAAAAAAATCGTGCAAGCAGTGGAAGTCGTTGGTGCAGGAGTTGTAGGTGTTTTAATTGCCAGAAAATTATTAAAAATGTTGGGAGACGAGGAGAAAAGTAAATAAGGAGTGGGGAGTAAGAAAAAGCTTTTACCCTTGACCTAATCTGCTTTAACAGAAAGTTAATTATAAGTACAGAGGCTGTTTGAACCAATTTCCGTTACGCCGCAGATAATACCACCTGATAAGCTAAACCACATCTAGTTTGCATATCTCAAGTCCAACCCCGACGCTTACAAGTAGGTTGCCTAACCCTCAATTACAGCACTCATGAACTTACTCATCAGTATAGTAACGGGGAAAAACAAGTATTCTCTTTATTTCATCGTGATTTCTGGAAATAAATGTTGCAATCTAGTGCATTATTTATCTTTAGATGGATATTCTATGCTAAAGCTTTTGTTTAAAATCCAGAATCTAAAATCATTTGATTTGGAGGAGTTTTGATAAATAATATTCGCAATCGCTTTAGGGGGTATAAGCGCAAAAGGGTTGAACCATCACAACTAAAGCTTATAGCAAATAAGGGGATTTGCAGTATTCGGCTTTTAAGATCCCAGATCCCCTCAATTCGGTGAAAGATTAGCCTATTTTGTAAGACACTCGTCCATGCTTCTCCAGATATTGCTGATGATACTCTTCTGCTCTATAGAATTGTGATGCAGCTACAATCTCCGTCACAATTGGATTTTTGTGATAACGAGAACTATTTTCAAGCTGCTCCTTAGAGGCTCTTGCTAATAATTCCTGCTCTGGAGTGTGGAAAAATATCACTGACCGATATTGATCACCAACATCCGATTCCTGGTGGTTTGATATTGTCGGATTGTGCTTATTCCAAAACACATTTAGCAGTTCTTCATAAGATACTATTGCCGGATCATATTCCACTTCCACTGCCTCAGCGTGTCCAGTTTTGCCTCTACAGACATCTTCGTAGGTTGGATTCTCAAAGTGTCCCCCACTGTAACCAACTGCTGTAGAAGTTACTCCTTTCACTTGACGAAATGCTGCTTCAACTCCCCAGAAACAGCCTGCTCCAAATGTCGCTTTTTGTAGATTAGCGTTTTGCATATCTTTGACAACTCTTTTGTGATAATTCTAAATGAATCTAAAAGATGATTATCAGTTAGTAGCTAGTTTGTCCGGCTTTTTTGCAGTTGGCGATCGCAGCGATTTACGTCCAGAAAGATCGTACAGTAAACCCATAAGTGCGGGTACGACAGTAGGAGTCAAAATCGTAGAAAAAGCCAGACCACCTGTTAAGACAATGCCTAACCCCTGATATAATTCTGAACCCTGACCTGGTAAAACTGCTAGCGGTAACATCCCTAAAACACTAGTTCCAGCAGACATGAAAATCGCCCGTAAGCGATCGTTTGTCGCATTATATAAGGATGCATCAAAATCGTCACCTGCTTGCTGGAGTTGCAAGGCGCGATCAACTAGTAGAATGGCGTTGTTAACAACCACACCTGTAAGAATCACAAATCCCAAGGCTGTAATCATATCCAATGCTACATTCATTCCCGGAATTAGATTAGCAATTACTAGGCTCAATAGTGCGCCACTCATACCCATCGGCACTGTTGCCATAATTACTACTGGGTAAAGGAATGAGCGATACAACGCCACCAGTAACAAGTAAGTAATCAAAATCGAAAATGCAAAAGCAGCAGCTAATTGACCAACAGTTATTGCTAACTGATCTGCTGAACCTGCCAGTTCTAGCCGATAGCCTGTTGGTAAACTAGCACGCAAAGGATTTAGAATTTCTTCTTCGGTACGTTCTACAAGCCTAGCAAGAGGAGCATCGGGTGCAAGGGAAACAGTAAGACTAATTGAGCGCTCTAAATCAACGTGGTTAATGGCATCAGCTCCCGTTGTTTCCACGACTTCGGCAATATCCCCTAGTTGCACTTGTCGTCCTCGTGTATATAGAGGTAATTGGCGCAGTTGCTCTGGGGTTTCCACAGCAGTATTTTGCAACTCCACTGAGACATCTAATTCTTCTTTGCCATCAATGTAATCGGAGGCAACTTTACCACCCAATGCTGCTTCTACCATCGAACCAATTTCCGCTTCCGAAAGTCCCACTTCGGCGATGCGTTCGCGGTTGGGAATCACTTGTAATTCTCCTGCACCCAATACAAAGTTTGAGCGCACATTCTGAACCCCTGGAAGCGATCGCAATTTCCCGGTAATTTGCTTTTCTAAATCACCAATCTGATTTAAATCAGCCCCAACAATATCCACTTCAAATTCTTTACCCGGATCGCGGAATATAGAAATCCGTGTTGGGATTACAAAACGGTATCCAGCAAAGTTACTGCTTTGGGCGCGTAACCGATCCACCATATCAGCGAGTCCCGTAGTCGTGGCAAATTCTGGTTTTAAGATAGTTGCAATACCTCGCAGCGCCCCTGGACGGTCAACATACATGATGCGCTCAACTTCTGGTTGCGATCGCAGAAATTTTTGCACAGGTTCAGATTGCCGAATCGCTTCTGGGATACTGGTTCCCGGTAACGGTTCTGCCCGCAATACAACTAAGTTACGATTTCCTTCGGGTAAATAATCGGCAGGTGGTAAAAGAAAAATACTAGTCACTAATAAAACAATCGGAATCGACAGCACAATTAACCTGCGACCAATACGCTTACGTCCCAGTGACCAACTGACGGTAGTGGCGAGAAAGTTTTCCAGTTTGCTTTGAAAATGACGAAACACCGCAGAGGTTTTAGCTACCATACGCTCAAACCAATTACCGCCCCGATATTCACCACCCTGCATCATTTGCATGGCTTCCGATTGTTTCAGGAACAATCCTGATAGCATTGGGACTAAAGTTAATGCCGCAAACAGCGAGAATAGAGAAGAGGCAGAAAGAGCGATCGCCATATCGGTGTAGAGTTGCCCTGCTTCACCCGTCACCATTAACAGTGGTACAAATACGACTACGTTGGTTAAAGTAGAACCAAGCATTGCGCCCCAAACTTCCTGAGTACCTTCAATGGCTGCCCGCATGGCACTTTTGCCTTGCTGGATATGGGTGAAAACATTCTCAATTACGACGATCGCATTATCCACGACCATACCCACTGCAAACGCTAATCCCGCCAAACTGATAATGTTTAATGTGCGTCCAAATGCAGACATGACAATGAACACCATAATCAGTGTAGTGGGAATTGTAATTGCCACCACTGCAACGGTACGCATGGAGCCAAGGAACAGAATCAAGACGATGGTTGCTAATAGTGCCCCACTAACTAAGTTGCCTTGAACAAATGCAATGGATTGATTGATGTACTGGCTTTCATCGTAGTTATAAACAAAGCGAATGCCTTGATTTTGTTGGTCAAATTCAGTTTGTAGTGCAGCAATTTCCGCCCGGATGCCTTTAGCAACCTCCGGCACATTCGCCCCAATCTGCCGAATTACACCGACTGCTACCCCAGGTTTGCCGTTGAACACCAACGCGCTATCTTGGGGTTTGCGTCCCATCTGGACTTTTGCTACATCTCGCAAGTAAACTGTGCCTGATTGGTCGCGTCGCAGCACAAAGCCTTCAATTTGCGATAAATCTTGCGATCTGCTAATTGTGCGGACTCGATATTCCCGTCGTCCGAGAATTAATGGCCCACCCCGGATATCACGGTTATTTTCTTGAAGAACTCGGACTACATCACCAATTGCGAGATTGCGATCGCTTAATGCTTTCGGATCAACCTTCACCTCGACTTCTCGTTCTTGTCCACCTACTAACAAAAATTGTCCAGTTCCCTCGACTCGCCGCAAACGGGGAATTACCACTTCTTCTGCTAAGTCCCGATAACGGTCTGCATCCGGTTGAAATCCTTCTTTGGTATCAAACGGAATCCACATCATCGGTGAACTGTTACCACCTACCAGTTCTACACTCGATTCTTGAGCTTCTGGGGGCAAGCTTTCCACCTGCTGTAAGCGGTTGAGAACATCTACCATCCGTTCTCTAGCGTTGGCATCCTGAGCAAATTCTAAGGTAATGCTGCTACGTCCAGCACGAGAAGTACTGCTAATTTCTTGGACACCTAGCACCTCTTGCATCTGTTCTTCGATGGGGCGGGTAATCAGGTCTTCTACCTCTGTTGGCCCTGCGCCCGGATAGGTAGTTGTGATCGTAATTTCCGGGCGATCGCCTCCTGGTTGCAATTCTAGGGGTAACTTTAGTAGGGAGAACACCCCGAACATTGCTAGCAAGCAAAACAAAACAAAAGTTCCATGTCGCCAACGAACGGCGGTTTCAATAAAATTCATATTAATTCGTAATTTAGAAAGTCATATTTAAACTGGGTTTGCAGTATTTTGAAGAAGGAAAGGTTAAAGGAGAAAGAGACGATTCTTCCTCTTTAACCGACTTCTGCAAGAAGTCTATGGAAGTGTGGTACAACCTATGTTTTAACCAACTTTGGGGGTTTAAATCGCCGTCACAAAACGTAATTGCGAATTGCGAATTGTTTTAAGTTGGATCAACTATTTTTACAGGCGCACCATCTTGCAATCCATCACCGCCACGTAGCACAATACGTTGACCAGTGCGTAAAGTGGGATGATAAATTGCGACATTTTTACCCATGTCAGAAACCATCTCGACTGGAATTTGTTTAGCTTTGCCGTCAGCAACTGCAAAAACTAGCCACTCGTTTTGCCTTCTGGTTAATGCATCTCGTGACACCACAAAGCTAGAGCGATTCGAGGGCATATTTAGGTTGCCTGCGATCGCCATTCCTGGTATTAATCCTGACGGGGGTTTGTTAATTTGGACACGCACACGTTGGCGACGAGAAGCAGTTTCGGCAGAAGGGACTACAGCAGTGATGGTGGCGCGTTGTTTCCATTGCGGTAGGGCGCGAGTTGTGAGATCGATTGTCATACCTGGGGTAACTTTACCACTGAGTTCTTCGGGTAACTCTAGGAAAATATCGAAGCGATCGCCTGCTACTAAGGTGACAATTTGACCAGAAGTTTGGACTAAATCACCATTGCTAATATGACGAGTCTGGACTATTCCTGATTCCGATGCCAAAATCCGAGTTCGCTGTTTTGCTAATTCTGCTTGAGCTAAGGTGGCTTTAGCTGCTTCTACATTTGCTCGTTGAGCGGCGATTTCTTCTTGAATCGGCCCAGCTTTTGCTTCGGCCAGTTCTGCCTCGGCTTCTAATCGTTCTCCTTGGATGCTATTCAATTGTGCTTGAGCTTCCACTAACAATCTTTGAGATAAAGCACCTTCTTTGACAAGATCACTCGTGCGTTTTAGGTTATCCCGTGCTTCCAGTTCTCGCGCCTTAGCAGATGTGACAGCCGCTTGACGTTGAGCAATGATTTCAGGACGAGTACCGACTTCCAAACGTGCCAAATTGCTCCGTTGTTGTGCCAGTTGCGCTCGTGCTTGGCTAATTGCCAATTGCTGATCGGTATCGTCGAGTAAAGCGATCGCCATCCCTATTGTCACGCGATCGCCTGGTTGCACTGAAATTTTCTTGACAATTCCACTAGTTTGAGCGCGGATTGTTGACTGCTGAGTAGCTTCTACTTGTCCCAACAACTGGACACTTCTTGTAGCACTTCCAGTTGCGAGGGAGATTGTTTCAATTGGTTTTGGGGGTGGACCTTGTTGTGCAACAGAGGAGCGTGGTGCGCCACCAGGAGTTAACATCCGCCATAGAATAATGCCACCGGTTGCCAGAAATAAAATCAGCAATCTCCAGAACCAAGGTTTACGCGAACGAGTAGGTGCTAACTCAGAAGGCACAGAACTATCTGATTGGGTTTCAACCGTTGAAACTTGATTTTCAGAAGTATCCATAGCAATTAACGGTGGGCTACTGAGGGTTAAGGGCTAAAGATTAACCTTTGAAAGTGAACAATGAATAGTCAAATGTTCGCTATCAACAGTCAATTATTTAGATAAAAGTAAAATTACGTTACCTTTCTTGTAGTTTATTAGATAAATATGACAAAGAAATGTCAGGGTTAGTGAGTGTCATTTGTCATTCGACTCAACTATTAGTTCTTTAACGTGATCGCGCGGTAAGCCTAACTCCTGACTAAGAGCGGCTTCAAGTTTGCTTATATCTGTGATTGGAAATTCAAATACTATCCTTGTGAGAACTGAGTTATTTGTTTTAACGTTCACCCGTGAAATTCCTTTTTGGGGAAGAATTTCCACTTTAATCGCTACTATTCTTTTCATAATCTGTCGTGCCGATTGGGTATCTGCTAGCAGATATTTCTTAGTGAGGTTGGAACGACTTAAAATCTGATCTCCAACAAAATTGCTCCCCAGCCAAAAAACTAACCCAATCAACGGCAAGGACAACCAAAACCCAAAGCCTAATGATCGCAACGCTTGAAAAAGTTGGAGTTGCTGCATAGAAGATATCGGGTTGAGTGCTTAGTGTCACTTTTTAGCTTAATCTTAAAACTAGAAAGCAAAATTACGGCAAGCTAAAGCAAATGGGATGTTGATCTTACTAGTAGAAGATGACCCATCGCAGTTAGAGCCACTGCGGGCAGCCTTGTTAAAGGTGGGGCATACAGTCGATGCGATCGCTGATGGAGAAACAGCACAATGGTTTGCCTTTGGCAAAGACTATGACTTGCTGATTTTAGATTGGATGTTGCCTAAAGTCAGTGGCGTAGAATTGTGTCAAGTATATCGACGGGCAGGTAAGTTGACTCCTGTATTGATGTTAACGGCGAAAGACACGGTTTTAGATAAGGTAACAGGTTTAGATGCTGGAGCCGATGATTACTTGGTAAAGCCTGTGGATGTCCTGGAGTTATTGGCACGAGTCCGGGCGTTAGGACGGCGCACACCTATATGGCAAGGAGATATACTTAGCTTGGGCGATTTGCAACTTCATTTATCCAGTTTGACGCTCGAACTTGGTTCGTTGACAACTCAACTTTCTAGCCGCGAGTTTCAATTGATGGAGTATTTAATGCGTCATCCCCGGCAAGTATTATCTCATAGCCAGATTGAGCAAGCCCTTTGGAGTTGCGGAGAGGAACCAGAAAGTAACGCAGTTACTACCTTAGTTCGCCGCTTGCGCCAGCGCCTACAAACCATTGGTGTGAAAGATTGGATAGAAACAGTGCATCGGATGGGCTATCGAATAAATCCGCCAAATTTGTAAACCGTCAGACGGAGGCAGGGAGCAGGGAGCAGGGGATGAAAAAGTAATGACTAATGACTAATGACTAATGACTAATGACTAATGTTTGATCGTAGCCGTCGTAATCTCGCTCACTGGTTCGCCCTGTCAATGGGTGGAATTTTGTTCGCTTTTGCAGGGGTAGGCTATTGTCTGAATGTAGAAGAACAGTTGCGAGTTTTTGACGACGAACTTTTTTCACAAAGTAAAGTTTTTGCTGCTAAGACTCAATACTCGCTTTATCAAAGTCAATGGAGAAATCAGGGCAGCAAAACTCCCATAGAAAACGGAGCATCTTTAAATGGCGGCCTAATATATGCACGATGGTACAACTCTGATAAACAACTTTTGCAATATATCGGTTCATTGAGTAACAACCAGTTGACAGCAGAACCAGGATTTCAAACGCTACAACTACCACTAGGTAATGAATATTTGATAAGAACCTGGGTTCGCCAAGTCACAATTCCTATTTTTGAAGATAAGCGGCTCATTGGCTACTTCCAAGCAGCATTGCCAATGAACTCTCTACGCGTTAACCTCAACCAAGCCCGCTTGTTTTTAACTTTTGGAGTTCCTGTGACCTTTGGTGTAATTGGCATTACAGGTTGGTTTTTGGGCGGGTTGGCAATGCGACCAAGCCTTCGTGCTTATCAGCAATTGCAGCGATTTACAGCCGATGCTTCTCATGAACTACGTACACCTGTTGCTACGATATTGAGCAATGCCCAAGTTGCCCTAATGCCCCCCGAAGACCCGTTGGAGCAAAGATTGCGGTTGCAAAATATCGCCCAAACTGCTAAGTCTATGAGTACGCTGATCAATGATTTGCTTTTTTTGTCGCGTCATGATGGTTCCCTTGCGGAAACCGGATTAAAATCCGTTGATTTGTGTGAGATATTGCGATCGCTTCTCCAAGATTTTGCAGCCCTTGCTCCTGCCCAAAGTCTTAATTTTAATGCTCACCTTCCAGAGCATCCCATCATGTTAAAAGCCGATGCTAATTTGCTCAAACAAGCTGTGATTAATCTTCTGACTAATGCCTTCAAGTACACACCAGCAGACGGTAAGGTAGAATTACATCTTTTTACCCAGTCTCACTATGCGGTCATTCAGGTCAAAGACAATGGGATTGGCATTCCGTCCACTGATTTGCCACACATATTTGATCGTTTTTATCGTGTAGATACTGTCCGATCTCGGCAAACAGGCGGCTTTGGACTTGGACTTGCGATCGCTCAACAAATTGTGCAACGATACGGAGGGCAAATTACTGTAAATAGTATTCTAGGTCAAGGCTCCACATTTCAAATTAGCCTTCCCCTGAAACTTTAACAAAAATAATCTAAAATGGCTTAGTAATTCCTCTGATAGTTCCAACCTGCTGATAGAGATGACTTAAAGGTGTTAACTCATCCCCTAGCTTGAAGCCCTACGGTGTATACACAAGTCAAATTACCCCCCTTAATCCCCCCTTGGAAAGGGGGGAAATAGGAATCTAGTTCCCTCCTTTTTCCAAGGGCGGAAACAGGGATCTAGTTCCTTCCCCAATCCATCGGGGAGGGTTAGGGTGGGGTAAAACTGACGCGAAAAACCAGGTGAGTAAACTATTTCAGACTTGTGTATACACTGTAGGGCTTGAAGCCGGGGGATTTCAAGTCATTAGTTATTAGTTATTAGTAGTTATACGGAATTTTTTGTGTTTAATAATACTAATGACTATTGACCAATGACTAATGACCAAGACGACTTGGCGACAATTCCTCCCGTACCGAGTAAGTCTTGGTGAGTATAACCCGATAAAGCTACTTCCCGGACTCGACCTAATAACTGTCGGAAACTTGGGGAGCCGGACAAGTTGGTATTGAGCCGAGATATGAGTAAAAACCTGCAAGATGGTCTGGAAACTCCTACTATATATAGGGTTCAGCCATTTTTAAGTAAAATTGGCAGGATAACGCAAATCTTGGGTATGTATCGCTACAAAAACTGGAGTATTTATTAATTTTATTTACAGGTTTTACAGCAAGGACTTTGAGTATCTGTCGCAATAAATTGTCTGTAACTCCTACAGGTAAAGGATTATAGCCCAAAATATTAGCCTTCTACCACAGAGTATTTATAATTCCCTGTGGTAGGCGAAAAGCAATTATTGACCCTCAGACTGCAAGTATCTTCAGGCAAAATCCTACTTTCGCTTCAAGAACGCTCAAACTTATATACAGCAAGGCTTTTCAGACCATCTTGCTGCTTTTTACTTGTATCTCGGCTCAATACCACATTAATCTCTCTGCACAAGAGCAATTAAAGGATAATCATAAAAGTATATGATTAATGTTTAGCTGGCGATGTCGAAGTTTTCGGCTGTAGTACTGTTGTTTATCCAACCGTATTTAGGGACTGGCTCATGACCATGTTTATTAAGCTGTCTAGCAAGCGATCGCGTGATAAAAAAGTAAGTTCTTTGCCATGTAAAATTTCCTCTACAATTACGTAGGATACTAGTGAACCAAAAAAAATATGAGCCATTGCCTCTGGATCGCTGATTGCTAGTTCTGGATGAGATGCAAAATAGTAACTTAGTATTTGCCGACCTCGTTGCACAACGGTTTGGTTATAAAGTTTTGCTAGTTCGGGAAAGTTTTGTGACTCAGTGATTATCAAACGCAACAATGCCAAATAATCGGGATTATCAGCAACTTTGGTTAAATAAATTTCGGCAACTTGACGCAACAAAATTGCTGGTTCCCCCTGCAATTTTTCTATACTAAAAATGCTTTGAAAACAAGCAATCGTCAACCGTTCTATCAACGCTTTAAACAGTCCTTCTTTATCTTGAAAGTGACTGTATATCGTTTGCTTCGATACTCCAGCTGAGGCACTGACACGATCCATACTTGTTCTAGCGTAACCCTCCTTCAAAAATATCCGTATAGCTCCTTGTAAGATTTGCTCCTGCTTTGGAGCGATCGCAGGTAAAGGATTTTCTAGTTGGACAGGGTTTATAGGCATGAATGGTAAATTTTTTTGCGTATATCTTGCTATATCATACTAGACAGTCTAGTATGATGACAAAGAATTCAAAATTTTCAATCCTCTTATACAGAATATTTTTCACAATCCAGGCTGCTACTATGACTCAGACTATCCCGACATCCCCGGAAAATCTTAAAGATGCCCCAGTATCGAAGCCGCAACGCCGCAAAAAACCCATTTTTTTACTGATAGGGCTAGTGGTGGTAGGTGGTATTGGCTACGCTGTGTGGCGCTCTCAACCGCAAGTACCAGCAAATATACTGCAAGTTAGCGGGCGGATTGAGGGTTATGAAACCGAGATTGGGATCAAGCGTTCTGGAAGAATTGAGACAATTGCCGTGCGGGAAGGCGCAGCAGTTAAAAAAGGGCAAGAGTTAATTAAGTTAGACGACACAGACGATCAATTGCTGCAACAACAACTACTTGGTACACAAGCGAGAGTGACATCTGCTAAGTATGATGAACAGCAGGCAATTTCAGATGTAGAGCGAGTCAGCAGAGAAATTCAAGAAATTAACAGCCAAATTAACGAAGCCAAACTTAATTTGCGGCAATCTCAAGGAGATACCCAAGGAAGAATTGAGCAGGCACAAGCAAATGTCGCAGCAGCCAGAGCTACATTGGTGCAAGCACAAGCGCAAGTTAAACAGGCAGCAGCAGAAGTTAATTTAGCAAAAATCAACCGCGATCGCTATGCCCAATTGGTAAAAGAAGGAGCGATCAATCAACAACAATTCGATCAAGCCCAAACTACCCTAGATACAGCAATAGCAACCCTAGAAGCACGACAGGCAGCAGTTAATGCCGAACGCCAACAATTACAGGCTACATCAGGGGCGTTAACTCAAGTTAAAACTACAGGTTTAAATCCTGACATTCGCAATGCCCAGTTAACAGCATTAGTCAGAAAGCAGCAGCAAAGCTATGCTCAACTTAAATCTGCACAAGCGAAAGTCAACTCTGCCCGTGCCAAAGTTAAAGATGCTCAAGCATCAAATCAGCAAATTCTCACGCAGATTGCAGACTCCAAAAAAGATGTAAATGTAGTCAGTCCCTTAGATGGAGTAGTTACAGCTCGGAGTGTCGAACCAGGCGCAATAGTTAGCAGTCAGACTAATATTTTGACAATTGTTGATCCTAAAACAGTGTATTTTAGAGGTTTTATTCCCGAAGGTGATATTGGCAAAGTGCGTCTAGGACAAACAACGAAAATCTTCATTGATTCTGCGCCGGACAAACCATTAGAAGGTAAAGTAATTGCGATCGATCCGCAAGCTTCATTTACACCAGAAAATATTTACTTTCAAAAAGATCGAGTCAGACAAGTAGTAGGAATTCGGATCAAAGTTCAAAACCCTGATAGCTGCTTTAACCCCGAAAATCCTTACACTGAATCAGATTTACCCTGCGCCAAAATGGGGATGCCAGCAGATGCCGAAATTAGTTTGAAGTCAGAAAGCAGATAACAGAGCAACATTTCATTAATTCCTCGCAAATTCTCTGCGTACCTCTGCGTTTAAATTTCCACCTTCAATTCTCCACCACTTTCTCAAGCTAAGAGGCTAAATGATGCAACAGCAAAAAACAGTTGTTACTCCAAACTCACCGCAATCATCTAGCACCACAGCAATTAAAGTTCGCGGTTTGCATAAGCACTATGGAAACTTAGCTGCTGTGCGAGGAATTGATTTGAGTGTCAACAAAGGTGAAATGTTTGGATTAATCGGCCCTGATGGTGCGGGGAAAACTAGCACTTTTCACATTTTGGGCGGTGTGATGGAAGCAACGGCGGGGGAGGTACAAATATTTAATCAACCTGCACGAGATGCCCGATTAATTACAGGTTATCTTACTCAACAGTTTTCGCTGTATTTGGATTTGAGTATTGATGAAAACTTACGTTATGCAGCAGGTTTACGGCAAGTAGCAGATGATTTATTAAGAGAACGCCGCAATAAATATTTAAAATTAATGAATTTAGAGCGATTTGGCGATCGCTTAGTAGGACAACTTTCTGGTGGGATGAAACAAAAGCTGGCGCTGTGTTGTGCTTTGGTTTCTCAACCAGAAATATTGTTATTAGATGAACCTACCACGGGTGTTGATCCAGTTTCCCGGCGGGAATTTTGGGATGTGCTAGGAGAATTATCAGCCGAGGGGATGACAATTGTAGTTGCGACACCATACTTAGACGAAGCTGAACGTTGTCACCGCGTGGCTTTGATGTACAGTGGGCAAATTCATGAAATTGGCACACCCAAAGAATTACGGGCTAACTTAGGCTTGCATCGCTTGGAATTGCGAACAGCAAATCTACAAGCAACAGAAGAGATATTATCTCAGACTGACCAGACAAATATAGTAGATGTGCAAACTTTTGGCGATCGCTTGGATGTTTTAGTTCAAGATATAAATTCCGGCGAAATCCAAGTCCGCGAACTGCTGCAACAACATCAGTTACCTTCTCCCAGTATCGAGCATGGCGAACCCACATTAGAAAACGTCTTTGTCACCCGCCTGCGACAACAAGGTTCTGCGCCGCAATTTTTTCCATTTCCTCGTTTTCGCAAAAGAGGAGCAGAAAAAGTATTTAATACTCAAAACTCAGAACTCAGCACTCAGCACTCAGCACTAGCCATACATGCTAACAACCTTAACCGTGTTTTTGGCAATTTCCAAGCCGTTAAAGATGTCAACGTCGAAGTGCGCTACGGGGAAATCTTTGGGTTGTTAGGTGCTAACGGTGCTGGAAAAACCACCACAATTAAGATGCTGTGTGGATTACTAGCAGCAAGTGGCGGTGAAATTTCCTTGGGCGGTGAAATTTCCTTGGGCGGTGAAACTGGAAATCTGCGGAGTGCAGACTTACGGCGGCGTATTGGTTACATGAGTCAAAAATTCACCCTTTACGACGATTTAACTATTCTGCAAAATCTCGAATTTTATAGCGGAGTCTACGGCGTACCTCGCAAACTCCGACGGGAAAAAATTGATTGGGTAATTGCTACCTGTGGTTTAGAAGGACAAGCAAATATGATTACTGGACAGCTACCGGGTGGTTGGAAACAGCGAGTCGCTTTCGGTGCTTGTGTGATGCACGAACCAGATATTTTATTTTTAGACGAACCCACATCGGGGGTAGATCCCTTGGCGCGTCGCCAGTTTTGGAAGCTGATTAATGACTTTGCCCGTAACGGTACAGCCATTTTAGTGACAACGCACTATCTAGAAGAAGCTGAACAGTGCAACCGCATGAGTTTTATGGTTGCAGGAGAAACCGTCGCCGAAGGTTCACCAAGTTCTATCAAAGCCTCGCAACCGGGACAACTAATAGAAATTATTGTCAATCAAAACCAAACAGCTTCCAACATACTCAAACAACACTTTGAGCCTTGGCGCATCTCGATTTTCGCTGATAGTTTACACGTTGTTCTCGATCAGCCTGAACAGGAAATAAATCAACTAACTCAACTTTTAGAGGCTAATCAAATTACCATCAATTCTTTACGCGCCATTCCTTTTTCTTTAGAAGATGCTTTTATCGGTATAGTACAGCGATCGCAAAAATAGAAAACGAGTATGCAGCAAATTATCCTCCAAAAACCTCTGCGTTCCTACCCTGCGGGAAGGCGAAGCGCCTATGCGCTAACCTCCGCGTTCCTCTGCGTTTAAAAACACTCTGATTTTAGCCAAAGCCGTACCCAATATATATGAAACGAATTATTGCCCAATGTGTAAAAGAAATAGCCCAATTCCGCCGCGATCGCCTGACCTTGGCACTAGCATTTTTATTACCATTCATTACTTTAATAATTTTTGGTTTTGCTATTAGGTTAGAGAGTAAAGATATTCCCTTAATTGTGCAAGATTTTAACCGCACAAACTTAAGTAACAGCTATATTGAAAGACTTTATGCTACCAATCAATTTGTGCCTAAACAATGGTCTGGTGGCAATCCTACACGCGATGCTATAGATAAAGGAATTGCTAAAGCCGCAGTGATTATTCCGCCAGAGTTTAGCCGTGATATTCAAGCAGGTAGAATTACAAATGTACAAGTGTTAATCGATGCCACTGATGTTAACAATGCCCGTGTAATTAGAAATAGTATTCAAAGAGTGACAAACTTTTTCATGCAAGAGCATGGACTGATACCTGCGACTAGTAGTATTACAGCAAGAATGCGTCTATGGTTTAATCCTGGCAGATTAGAATCGCTGTATATTGTGCCAGGAACTTACGGAGTTGTACTATGGATTTTTCCTTCATTGCTTTCAGCGATCGCAATGGTACGGGAAAAAGAAAAAGGAACAATTTTACAAGTATACGCTTCTAGTATTAGTGCCACTGAACTATTACTTGGTAAAGGATTAGCATACCTATTAATTGCCATCGCGGAGGCATTAGTTGTTATGGTATTAGGCTCAATTATTTTCCAAGTTGGCATAGTTGGCAATCCCATAACATTACTACTTGGTACTTTACTATTTCTGACAGATAGCGTTTTTTTCGGATTGCTTTTAGGAGTCCGCAGTAGTAACCAAAATGCTGCTGTACAAGGTGTTTCTCTCGTAGGATTTATCACATCATTATTACTCTCAGGTTTTATTTATCCCCTCAACAATATTCCTTTTCCCTTATCACTACTACCTAACATAATTCCGGCGCGTTATTACATCGATATCACTCGTGATGCCTTCGTGCGTGGTACAGGATTTGCCGGAGTTTGGTTTGATTTACTCATGCTTGCAGCTTTGGGATTAGTATTTTTCAACGTATCACGCCGAGTTTTAAGTCGAATGCAATTACCAAATTAATTTCTCTGTGTCGCGCCAGTTGCTACAACGAGCGGAACCCCTGTAACGCACTGGCTTTTCTGCGTATCTATGGTTAAATCAAAAGTGATTTTATGAAATTTATTCAGCGATTATTTGATA
Organism: Nostoc commune NIES-4072; assembly: GCF_003113895.1. Lineage (NCBI taxonomy): Bacteria > Bacillati > Cyanobacteriota > Cyanophyceae > Nostocales > Nostocaceae > Nostoc > Nostoc commune. The sequence continues at coordinate 4,189,895 of NZ_BDUD01000001.1, forward strand.
GCCCATTTTGGTCATTAATGCGGAAAGAAATTAATCAAATTCTCCGCAACAAGCAATTAATTATTCTGTTAGTTGTCCCGCCAACAGTTCAATTATTACTCTATGGATTTATCCTTAATCCCGACGTTCATAACTTGCGATTAGGTGTCATTGACTATGCCAACGTCAGTGCTAGTCGGGAGTTAGTTTCAGCCATGACATCAAATCGAATTTTCACTTTAGAATCTGTACCAAGCAGTGAAAAAGCATTGAGTCGTCAGGTAGAAGAAGGAAAGCTAGATGTTGGGGTAATAATTCCTCCCGATTTTCCGCGTCAACTAGCACAAAAATCAGCAGAAATTCAAGTATTTATTGATGCTGTAAATGCTAATACAGCCGGGATTGCCGGAAATTATATGAATCAAATTATCCAGCAATATAATTTACAATTAACCCAAGGTAAAGTAAATCCCCCAGTTTCACCTGAAGTTGTATTTCTTTATAATCCTGGACTGACGAGTAGTTGGTTTTTTGTACCAGGAGTTATGGGTTTAGTTTTAACATTAATTGGGACATTAGTATCAGCAATTACTGTTGTCCGAGAAAAAGATACAGGTACTTTAGAACAATTACTAATGACTCCGGCTGCTAACTGGCAAATATTACTATCGAAAATTGTCCCTTTAGCATTTTTATTAATGGGAGATGTTTTATTAGCTACCACTTTAGCAACAGTAATATTTCATGTACCATTTCGAGGTAATTTTCTGCTATTTTTCGCCCTCTCAAGTATGTATGTATTTGTCGGGATTAGCCTGGGTATTATGTTGGCGACTGTAAGTAGTTCCCAACAACAGGTAGTTTTGACATCTTTCTTTATTAATTTACCAATGGTACAAACTTCTGGAGCGATCGCACCTATTGAAGCTATGCCACCTTTGTTTCAAGCCCTATCTTTACTCAATCCCCTCCGTCATTACATTGCGATCGTTCGAGGTATTTTGCTCAAAGGTGTTGGCTTAGATGTACTTTGGATGAATGTTTTGGCTTTAGTCGCCTTTGCTGTTGTGTTATTAACTATTAGTATTAGTAAGTTTCGCAGTCAGTTAAGCTAGGGAGCAACACTCTAACAGCAAGCCTTAATTAGGGGGCTTTGGGTTTGATGAACTTAAGGGTCATGCGTAGGCGTAGCCCGCCGCAGGCATCGCTACCAGTGCGCTTGCTCTCAAGAAGCTCAAACTGGTTTGCGGCGATAAAATCAGAAGAATCAGCCGTTTTAGAATTACGAAAAGCTACAAACTTAACTTCTAGGGATTAGCGCAGAATGAATGACCAGCAATTATTTAATGATCGTCTGGCTGTGTTGGCGACAATGCACCAAAAAGAAAAGGTAATTGCTCCACTATTAGAGCAAGAGTTAGGCATCAAAGTTATAGTACCACAGGATTTTAATACTGATATTTTTGGCACATTTACTAGAGAAGTAAAACGTCCGGGAACACAAATTGCCGCCGCTAAATTCAAAGCAGAGAAAGCCTTAGAATTAACACGAGAAAATTTAGCGATCGCCAGCGAAGGTAGTTTTACACCCCATCCATTAGTTCCTTACATTTACTGTAACAGAGAAATAGTTGTTTTGTTAGATAAAATCAATAATCTAGAAATTATTGGTGAGGAAATTTCTACAGATACTAACTTTAATCATCAAATTATAACAAATTTAGATGAGGCATATATTTTTGCTAAGAAAGTTGGTTTTCCGGAACATGGATTAGTTGTCTGGTTTGAAAACTTAGAGAATAGATGTAATGAGATAATTAAAGGTATTACAAAAGAAATAGATTTGATAACATCAGTTAATTTTGCATTGCATAATTCACCAAATAGTCAGGTAAATATTGAGACAGATATGCGGGCAATGTATAATCCCACTCGAATGAAAAATATTGCAAAAGCTACCCATAATTTACTCAATAAAATTAGCAGTTGTTGCCCAAAGTGTAATATCCCTGGTTTTGAAATAACTGAAATAATTCAGGGATTACCCTGTGAATTTTGTCAGATCCCAACCACCTTACCACTGACCGCAATTTATCAATGTAAAAAATGTGGTTTTAATCAAGAGAAACTATTTCCTAATGGTATGGAATTTGCAAATCCAGCCCAATGTATGTACTGTAATCCGTAGGGTATCTCTACACGGGGATGATTTAGGGGATTGGTCAGAATTCAATACTGCTCGCTTTGTGCATTCTTAACTCGGCATTGGGTTTAGGTTAAAGGTTTTTTCTTTCCCCTTTCCCGCAACCCCATTCCCCAAAACCCGACAAGTATTGGGTCAGAATTGGGATTGCTGGGGGTGCGTAGCTTGCCGCCGTAGGCATCGTATATTTTTTCTTATTTTCTCTACCACACTTGTTGTCTTATTTGTCAATGGGCAAGTCTTGATTTGGTATAAGCATCGCTATGGCAATTATCCAATTCGGTTATGCGAACAAAGTTATTTTCAAAATCGTATCTATAATATAGGACTAATATTTGATTTCTGAAAAAGCTCGGTACAGATCGAAAAGCCTAATTCCTTATTCCCTACTCCCCACTCACTGCCCACATAGATAATTTCAAAAATCAAATACGATTCCTATAAATGCTGCTATACCATAAGTAAATGCTGCAAATTACTCAAGTTGCATTCAGGCGTAGGCTAATCGGCGCGATCGCTCTGCCAATTATCCTGTTATTGTCGTTGTCAGGAGTTTCAATCTGGCAAATTAACCGCCTGCTCAGGGCTATGCAATGGGTTGAGCACACTGACCAAGTAATTGCCGAAGCAAATGGCTTACAAAAACTATTACTGGATCTGGAGACAGGAGTCCGTGGATATCAGCTCACAAGTAAGCCTGAATTTCTTGAACCTTATCAACAAGCTAACTCTACCATTAATACCACTTTTGATCAGTTGGCTGATTTAGTTTCAGATAATCCCCAACAAAGTCAACGCTTAAGGCAAATCAAGGCAGAGGAAACAGGCTCGAAGAACTCTATTTCTCAAGCGATCGCCCGTAAACAAAGAGGTGAAACTGAACCCCTATCAGCAATTGAGGTTCGCAAACAGAGCATGGATCTGATGCGAAATCAAATTACTGATTTTATTGCTACTGAAGAACAGCTACGGTATCAGCGTAACCAAACAGTCCAACAGAATACTGGGCGAGTCATCTTTATTAGCATAATCCTGTCGCTTGCTGCTGGTGGCGTCCTTGCCTTTTATATTCGACGGCAAATTGCACATGTGTCTGACAATTATGAGAATGCTCTCAAAACTGCCCAAGTACAAACTAAAAATGTTCGGCTTTCTGCCAAAAGCCGTTCCTCACAGCAACGATACGAATGACGCAAGTACTCCGCATTCTGATAATTGATGACAATCCAGGCGATCGCGCTTTAGTAATCCGAGAACTCAAGAGAGAATTTCCGCAATTTCAACCTCAAGAAGTTCGCGAAGCCTCTGGCTTTGCTAGTGCAGTAGCAGCAGGCGAATTCGATTTGGTTATTACCGACTATCAATTGGGCTGGAGTACTGGACTAGAAGTTTTGTATACAATTAAGCAACAGTATCCAAACTGTCCAGTGATAATGTTTACTAACACAGGTAGAGCGATCGCTATTTGTGAAAAGGATATTGCTGATATTTAGATAAAGTAATTTTATGATAGCGATCCAGTGCTTTCGCTAGTCAAATTTTCTCATGGATGAGAGGTAGATTAGATAAAATTTCCAGCCCCAAACTAAAAGTCAATGTATTGATTGGTAACTTTAACAAAATTTGAAACAGGATTACGGAATTGATATCACATCCCTTGAAGTCATAATCGTCAGCACAGAAATTTCCTATTTTCTGACTGAACTTTTTACTTTCCAAATCATTAAAGCTACAAAGGAGATAAATCAACATGAGCGAGAATCATAACCTACAATCCAATACAAAACCTACAAAAAATAGGCCACAACCTCCTAAAAAAATAGGAAAACCACCTAGAACTGAATTCATTAACTCCGAAGAACAGCCAACAGCATCAGACTTATCAGATATTAATTAAAAGTAATTCGTAATTAGACCCGCCAGAAATTTTGGCGTTGGGAATTAAAGGGTGGTCATGAAATAACTCAAGCCAACCCTTTTTAATTATTTGATTCTTCTAATTCATACTTATTTACCTTCATGGAATTGGAGAACGTATCAGATTCATGGGATACCCACAATAACCCTAGTCTTTCTGCTACCCTTCCTTGGGACGATACCAGTACTATACCCGGCAACCTCCGTTATCACCAGCCAGCATGAGTCTATGTACTTTGTAATTGCAGTAGTACTTAGTATAGGAATCCGGTTTGATTTCTGAAAATATACGTAGGATGTGTTAGCACGGAGAGTACGGCATCAAACTCGTGTTCATAGTGCGTTACGAACTCCGTTCTAACACACTCTACAATACTTAATTTCGTTCAAAAATCAAATAGTAATCCTATAGCTTAAATATTGTTAACAAAAATTAGTATTGTGCAAATGCTCGAAGAAAGAAAAATTTTGTCAGAGTAGAAGTAAAGCTTTCGACATTCACTCGTGTGTAAATTAAATGACTCTAATATTTAAAGAAACAACCAACAAAGACAATTATACCCGTGTTGCTCAACTTAAAGATGTTCAGGCAGCAGGTAGTTTGTTAGTCCACAAGGAAAAACATACTATTGTTTTGTTTTACTCAGATAATAAAGTTTATGCAATTGATAATCGGTGTCCCCACATGGGTTTTCCCCTACAAGGTAGCCCTTGCAAAGATGGTATTGTTACTTGCCCTTGGCATTATGCCCGCTTTGATATAGCTAGTGGTGGAACCTTCGACTCTTGGGCAGATGATGTTCCGGCATTTCCTGTAGAAATCCGTGATGGTGAAGTTTGGGTGAATTTAGCGCCGCCAGTTAATCCTCATGTCCACCAACGCCAACGTCTTGAAGATGGTTTAAAGCAGAGTATTTCCTTAGTGATTGCCAAATCAACGATCGCACTGTTAGATATAGGAGTAAATCCGGCTGAACCATTTCAAATCGGTCTAAAATTTGGCACTAGTTACAACAAAACAGGTTGGAGTATAGGTTTAACTATCCATACCTGCATGATCAATCTACTACCTTATCTGGATGAAGAAGACAAACCTCGTGCTTTATTCCACGGACTTTCGGCAGTCGCTAATGATAGTGCAGATGCGCCGCCTCTGTTTGTTGTTCAGCCATTGCCTAACTCTACCGTTGATTTTCCGACTCTTAAAAGCTGGTTTTGCCAGTTTATTGAGGTACGGGATAGTGAAGCTGCACAAAGATGTCTGGTATCTGCGATTCGCTCAGGGGCTAATTTAGAGCAAGTTGCAGATATGCTGTTTTCATCCGCTACAGATCATCGTTATCTCGATATTGGGCATACCCTTGATTTTATTAACAAAGCACTGGAAGCACTTGATGTTGTTGGTTGGGAAGCTGCGGAATCTGTTCTACCTAGCTTAGTTTCGGGTTTAGCTAATGCATCCCGAATGGAAGAATCTAATTCTTGGCGCTACCCTGTAGATTTGGTAGCAATATTAGAGTCGGCTTTTGAGCAATTACCCACTGTCTTAAGTGCGGGGGTGCGATTCGTTCACTCGAAATGAATAGAAATATTCAGGGATGAGTGACATTTGAGAGATAACCCCATTGGGTTGAGTTCGCACTTTAATCTCTCTCAGATGATAACTGAATAACCATGAGGGTGACTCCAAAAGAAATTAAGGAGAAGTCCCTCTCCGTAGGTGCAACGGTAACAGCATCATCCCTACGGTAGCGACTAGCCATCAATCCGTAAAGCGGGATGAAAAGGAGGAACAACTGGCAGCCTAAGCTGGTTCCCTTTCGAGCATGAACCCATGAATAGCAAAAGCAAAGATGCGCCGAACCATCGTAATAAAGAACCAGCGAAATAAGGCTTAATGCGTTGGAGCCAAAAGGTAAGGGATAAAGGGCTGGCAGTTCCTCGCCTGACCAGTTGCACTCCTAATAAACCCGGTGGATAGCATCATTCTAAAGGTTCTAACAATGGTTATTCGGAACGAAGTAACCTTTCGTTTGCTCTCAGTAAGGTCGATAACCGAGTAGGTGCTAACCGTATGCAACGAGAGTAAAGATTTAGTCAGAAGCGAACGCTCTGTTGTAATGACAGAGATATGCTGACGGACTTACGGTGATTTGGAGTGTAAAGTTATGAGTAGCAATGCAAAAGTCTAATACACGACAAATTGCTCCTAAACCTAACAAAAACGGTTTTCTTCCCCTGAAGACTAACCCAATTAGAACGGTTTTGAGTAATGAATCGATGGTGGAATGGAAACACATCAACTGGCGTAAGTTGGAAAGACGTGTTTTTAAGTTGCAAAAACGAATTTACAAAGCATCTCGTCGTGGTGATGTCAAAGCATTTCGCAGACTCCAGAGGACGTTGATGAATTCCTGGGCAGCAAAGTGTCTATCGGTTCGTCGGGTTACACAAGATAACCAGGGCAAAAAGACAGCAGGGGTGGACGGTGTTAAATCACTATCCCCAGAAGCTCGTTTGATACTGGTTACAAAAATAAAACCTAAGTCAAAGGTGAAACCGACACGACGGGTTTGGATTCCCAAACCAGGAACGGATGAGAAACGACCTTTGGGTATTCCCGTAATGAACGACCGAGCCTTGCAAGCGCTGTTCAAACTGGCATTAGAGCCGGAATGGGAAGCACGATTTGAGCCTAACTCATACGGGTTCAGACCTGGGCGCTCATGTCATGATGCAAGAGAGGCAATATTCCAAGCAATTGTGCAGAAAAGTAAATTTGTGCTTGATGCCGACATTGCAAAATGCTTCGACCGCATCGACCATGAAGCACTGCTAAGAAAATTAAATACATCTCCCACCATCCGCCGACAAATTCGAGCATGGTTAAAAGCGGGGGTAATGGATGGTAAGCAGTTGTTTCCAACATCTGAGGGTACGCCACAGGGTGGGGTAATCTCTCCGCTACTAGCTAACATCGCCCTTCACGGGATGGAAGAACGGATAAATAAGGCATTCCCAGAAATGTCTCAAACCATGAGGGAAACTTGGTATCACAAAAAAGGTACAAAGTTCAGAAGCCCTCAAGTTATCCGATATGCCGATGACTTTGTGATTCTCCACAAAGACATAACCGTTGTCCAAAGATGCAGGGAGATAATCTCTGAATGGTTAATAGACATGGGTCTGGAATTGAAGCTTTCTAAAACACGTCTAACCCACACTTTAAATAAGTATGGGTCAGAAAAACCAGGTTTTAACTTCCTTGGTTTTAACATAAGACAGTGGAAAGTGGGTAAATACCACTCAAAACAAGGCTTCAAGACAATCATCACCCCAAGCAAGGAAAAGCAAAAGATACATTACGACCGAATAGCAAGTATCATCGATGACCATAAAGCAGCGCCACAAATGGCGTTAATCAGCCGACTAAATCCGGTAATAACAGGATGGTCTAACTACTATTCAACATCAGTAAGCAAGGTTATCTTTGCTGACCTAGATAATCTCATGTATCCAAAGCTAAAGGCTTGGGCGCAACACCGCCACCCCAAGAAATCCAGGGGATGGGTAACAAAGAAATATTGGCAAACCATAGGTGGTGATAATTGGGTATTCGCAACCAGGCAAGAGGGTAAAAACCCGTTGCGGTTACGGTCACACGCGGAAACAAAAATTATTCGGCATGTGAAAGTTAAAGGCGAAGCTAGTCCTTATGATGGCAACCTAATTTACTGGAGTTCAAGAATGGGAGAACACCCAGAAACGACTACGAGAGTAGCAACACTCTTAAAGAAACAAAAAGGGAAGTGTACCCACTGCCGAATGTACTTTCGAGAGGAAGATGTACTGGAGATTGACCACAAAATCCCCAAAAGTTTGGGAGGTAAAGACGATTATAAAAATCTCCAGATATTACACAGACACTGCCACGATGAAAAGACAACTGTAGATGGTTCAGTTGTGAAGTACGCATGATAAGCGCCGATTCATTGAGGAGCCGGATGAGGTGAAAGTCTCACGTCCGGTTTTGAAGACCAACGGGGTTGGTGACAACCTCGTTGAGTTTACTAAATCTCAACGAGGAACTTGGTCAAACTCGGAGCAATTAATACCAATTTTATTAGGTGAAGACCCACAAGCGATCGCCGACTCGCTCCTGAATGCCCTACAAGCTGGTTGTACAGAAGAACAATTAGCAAGTGTAGTTACTTATACAGCAGCACTGCGTGTAGCTCGTTTTAATACTAACAATGACTTTGGAGATTGGAACTCAGCACATCATCCATTTACTTTTGCTAACGCTGTGCATCAAGGGTTACGACGAGTACCAACAGTTGAACTACTCAGAGGAGTCTTTGATGCGGCGATGAGTGTCTATTTAAATCGTTTTTTGAATGTACCACCAGCAAGACTTCCAGAGGCTAAAGACTCTGTTTCAAATCCTGAAGAATTACTCCAGCAGCTACCAGATTTATTAAATCGTCAGCAGCAAGTTAACCAGACAGGTCAATTAGTGGCTAATTATTTATATAGTGGTGGCAAGCCTGAAAGACTCATGGCGATGCTAGGGAAAATGATGCTTAGAGAAAACCGTGATTTTCATGTAATTCAAGAAATAGAAGCCGCTTTTCGTCAGTATTCTTTATTAACTGACACTCCTGCTGGGATTCATGTATTAGTTGCTGCTGCTCGGTATTTAGCAGCCCATTCTCCCACAATGCGATCGCAAGCACAAACCTATCAAATCGCTTCTCGGTTACATAAAGGCGATCGGCTATTCGAGGAATCTTGACAAGCTCTCGGTTTCTAGTCATGAGCGCCGATTTTGAAAATTGAGTTTTCAATTTAAAAAGCCCTGGTAAAAATCCAGGGCTTTGTTATATCCGCTTTATTAAATGCCAGCTAAAAATCTTTGCCAGCGCTTTCTATACACATAATCATCGCTCAATCATTTGCTAAAAAATACCGCAGAACTACCCAATTTTTACCCATCTTACCTGGGTATTGCCTTAATAATCTCTTTAGATTTGCACACTTCAATTTCATATACTCGATGGCTTGGTCAAGAAATAAATGTTCACTCTGTCCAATTGTCAAAAGGCGTAGCAAGAGCAAGAGCCTATTAAGCCACGAACTGAATCACACCCCATTGTCCATTGGTCAACCAAGAATGGTCAGATTTTGCTACTTTCTCAACAACCTCAGATTCTAAACCTACTGCTACTTCCGACTTCAGGGTGCGTAATGCTACTGTTGGTACAGGTAAATAGCAGACTATATCTGCAAAGCTGGTAGTAATATCCCAATGGCGATCGCCTAATAATCGGCGATAATTCGCATCTCCTTTGACTATAATTAAACTGGCATTAGTTAACTCATTCTTGAGAGAGTTGGGCATTTCCCAAAATGCTAAAGGTGATGTCCAAAAGTAATCTTCAGACAACACTAAACGCCTTGATGTAATATGCCTCTCCAATCTTTGAGCGAAAGATGTCACTTGTTGATCGCCAGTAGCGGCTAAAAAACTTATTGTGTCATGTACATCCTTAATCATGGCATCAGAAACGAAAGTAGGATGGGGTTTCAGATGCAGGTGAACTTCATTAGCTAAATTGCTACTTAATAAAAAATCTACTAAGCATAAGTCACAGACAAGTTCAAAACCAGCATTGTCTAAGACAAAATCAATACGACCTTTTTGACAAAGAGTTAATAATTCACTAACTTGGGAGGCATCATTCACTAAAATGTGAGCTAGTTGATTTTGAATATCAAAACGGCTCCGGTCGTCCTCAAATGCTGACCATAAACTTAAGTCAACTCGATTTCCCCATAAAGCGAAATATAAGAGTGCAATTAAAGCTGTTTGATTTGCTGGGGCATCAATTTCAGAATCTTCCAGCCATTTATTAACCTGAGTACATAGAAGAATAGTCGAGTCAAGAGACGCTTCTAACCCCTGAGATTTTTGCAATTGGAATGGATCAATAGCTTGCCATATACCAGGGCGAAAGTAATGAGTAATTTTTAGAATTAACCGATAAAAATAAGTTTCTACAAAAAACCAAGGAACATCTATCCAACGCTGACCTTTGTAAGGTTCTAGATATGTATCCCAAGCTGGAAAATCTGCACCTGTATCATTCAATAGAGGTTGTAAATATCCTGTGGGCAGTTCTGTAGCAAGCCTTTCTAATCTTGTATTAATGTCGGGTGAAAAATTATTTTCCACGATAACTCGACGAGCGATCGCAGGCATTCTTTGAGTGACTGTAAACTCAGTAAAAGAACCGATTTCTGAACCTAAAAGTGACGGAGGTAGTGGTAATTTTGGCACTTTATATGAATTGACCACAAATTTCTCTTGCCCTCTATTAATTAAATCTCTACTGGCTCCTGATCGAATTGCCGCATCAATTCTACAAGAGCATCTCGGTCTGGAGTCTGCCCGTCCTTGAGCAGTTCGGCTAACCCTTCAAAATACTTTTCGCGTTCTCCTGCTGGACAAAACATGAATTTAGATACTCAAGCGTTTTTTCAATCAGTGCTAGATTCTATCTGTATTCTGTTAGATATTAGAAACTGGAACATCCTTCAATAGGTAAGTTTTTATAATACAAAATATTACAAAATTTATTATCTATATATAGGAATCCGGTTTGATTTGGAGAAAATATCTGTAGGATGTGTTAGCACAGAGAGTACGGCATCAAACCCTTGATAATAGTGCGTTACGAACTTCGTTCTAACACACTCTACAATACCTAATTCCGTTCAAAAATCAAATAGTAATCCTGTAGTAGGCTAGGCGTGGCCAGGTGTGCGTAAACCCTTAAAGCGGCTTGTTACTTTCCATCGCTAGTTAACCCATAAATTAGTTTTATGTTTTAAAGTAGAAAGTATAGGACTTACGCACACTCTACGAATTCTCGGCGCTCTTGGCGTCTTGGCGGTTCGAGAAATTAAGCTTTTTAGCAATTTTTGCGTAAGTCCTAAAGTAGTTTGATTGAAAGTGTTTGTTACTACCAATGAAAGTTTTAAGGTTAGTCTTGCCAGTCCTGTTGATGCTAAACACACCTGCGATCGCAGTTGAGTTCAAAGGGCAAAATATTGATGGTCAAAAGCTACCTGCTAGAGCTTACTATTATGCAACTGGTGGTGTCTACAAAGTTAAGGTAAGGTTTCACAATAAACGAGCCACAATTTACTTTGATGACGGCAACCAAACAACCATACAGTTGAACCAGCAAGTGATCACTGACTCAAATAATATTGAAGGTTTTGGAAGGCTAGGGCAATATCCTCTAAATCGAATATTCAGCGTTGGGTTGGTGTTTGACAATAATTGGCTCGGCAGCAGTGATAATCAATTGCAACAGTCCAATCCGCTAGATGGGTTGTGGAAAATTAGTTTAGAGTAAATATTCGCTATCTTTTGTCTAAATTTTAGTCTTTTGTTGATAAATTTGCGGCACAAGAATCACTTGAGTTGCTTTTCTAAGAGAGCATTGGCCGGGAAACTGTCAATTTGAGTGGGCTACAATCACTAAACACTCATTTTGCACCCTGGTAAGCATATCGTTAAAAGCAGGAGTATAACGACCATCTTTATCCACAACCTTACGCAGAGTATACTCACCAACTCTGGAAAGTCCGCCAAACCAAACGTTCTTTCTATGCCAGATATCTCCATTTACAGAATTAAGGATTTACCAGGACAAGCTCGCTCATGCCCTTCGCCGTTCCAAGATAAGATATCTGAAAAATTCCGTGTTAGGTCAAAATCATCTGGATTTTGATATCTGTTCGCATCCCGATTAGCCGTAAAAATAGGGTAAAGGTTAAAGGTTTTTTCTTTCCCCTTTCCCTTTCCCCTTTTCCCCAAAACCCGACAAGTATTGGGCTACGCCCCGCTACGCTAACGCAAGGTCAATGCAATGGCATAACGGGTCAATGCAATGGCATAACGAGTCGATGCAATGGCATTGCAGGTTAATTTAAGAGAATATCAATTACCGTTCTTGTTCAGTCGGGCGGATCAAGATTTCGTTGACGTTAACGTGTTCTGGTTGTGTGACGGCATAGACGATCGCATTGGCAATGTCTTCACTCTCCAGATTTTTGACCGAACCGTAAAAGTTTTTCGCCTGCTCTTTTGCAGTGGAATCTGTAATGTGCTGTGCTAGCTCTGTTGCTACCAACCCTGGCTCGATAATCGTGACACGGATGTTGTTTTGATAGACCTCTTTGCGAAGTGCTTCACTAAACGCACCAACCGCCCATTTGCTGGCGTTGTAGACACCGCTTCCGGCGTTTGCAACTCGACCTGCTACCGAGGAAATGTTGACGATGTGCCCAGTACCTTGTGCCTTCATCAAGGGTAAAACTTTGTGAGTGGCATACATCAATCCCAATACGTTGAGATTGATCATGCGTCGCCAGTCTTCTGTATTTGCACCGTCAATCAGACCTAACAGCATTACCCCTGCATTATTGATCAGAATATCAACTCTGCCAAATTTTGCCTGAGTTTTGTTTACCAATGCTTCTACCTGCGCCTCATCTGAAACATCAGCAGTAATGGATAAGACTTTTCCACCAGTGCTAGTAATACGGGCTTCTAGGGCAAGTAGGCGATCGCTTCGACGGGCAGCAATCACTACCGTAGCCCCAACTGATGCCAGCGCTAGTGCTGTCGCCTCGCCAATACCAGACGATGCCCCTGTTACAATTGCCACTTTGTCAGTTAACTTACCAGCCATTGTTAGCTTCTCCGTTGTTGTTTACCCTTGTAAGTAATACTGCTTGATACTGCTCCTGTTTGGTTGTGGTCAGGCAGATTTCATGCTACCTTATCGAACTCAATATAGAGGTGCTTCAGTGTCCGCATGAGTACGTTGGGTAAGTATTGGTATCCTTCTTGTGCCAAGCGAATGTCTTTCAGCCGTAATAGCAAACGCTGATATGCGATCTGCATTTCCTTACGAGCAAGCATAGCGCCCAAACAAAAATGAATGCCATGACCAAAAGCTAGGTGGTTGCTGGCATTATGGCGACGCACATTGAAATGTTGACCCTCAATAAATTTTATAGAGTCGCGGTTAGCAGCATCGAAGCGGATCATAACTAAAGACCCAGCTTTGAGCTCAACGTCTCTTAGTTTTGTATCTTGCGTCACAACTCGCCACATTCCTGCTGTCGGACTTTCCATTCGTAAAACTTCTTCAACAAAGTTTTCTAACAGGGAAATATCTGTTTGTACCAACTTCATCTGCTCTTTATTGTTTGTCAGCAACAACATCCCACCTGCAAGCGCATTAGTGACAGTCTCATTGCCTGCTACTAATATTTGCTGAATTATACTCAGCAGTTCAGCAGTATCGAGCGATCGCTCTCCATCCACTTTTGCCTGTACTAAGTCAGTAATCAAATCATCTTGAGGCTGTTTTTGGCGTGACTCTATGACATCACGAAAATAATGCTGAAAAGCGACAACATCTTCAGCACACTCGATCTGCTGCTCTCTAGAAAGTGTGTTACCTAAACGCGCAATAAAAGCATCAGACCATTGCTTCAACTTCGGCAGATGTGTTTGCGGCACACCTAACTGTTGAGCAATAACTTTGAGCGGTAAAGGTACGGCAAACTCACTGACGAATTCACACTTCCTCTGAGCAATAAAACTGTCAATGAGTTCATCAACAATCTGCTCAATCAAGTCACGCATTTTATTGATACGCGCCGAAGTGAATGCCTTGTTTACCAACGAGCGAAATCGCTCGTGTTCTGGTGGATCTGCCGTGAGTAGGGTGTTCATCTGAGGCCAGCCTTGATCCAAAATTTTCTGCAACTCATCATCCTGTTCTTCTTTGCCAGCCAGTAAAGTAGAAAAATTGCTAGAGAATACTCTGGTATCCTTAAGAATTTCGATCACTAAGTCATAGCGAGTAACAAGAAACAGTTTTGCTTCCGTTCTGGGACTTGGTAGCTCCATAATTGGTGCTTGCTCTTGTGCTAGCTTGTAGAATTCATAAGGGCATACAAGCACTTCTGGGTCAAAGAAGTTGTAATCTGACAGATGCTTCATGGTTCTAATGCTCGTTAGCGATGGTTTGGTTTGAGTCAAAATGAATCAACATCATCTTAACAACTTACTTACCGTTGGCTCATTTTTGAGGAATTAGTATGATGTCCGCCTGATTAGTTATGATTGGCGGATCTGTGCAAAAAGGGATTTTGAGTAAATAATGGATATAAAATTCATCAAGTAAATTTTATTATTAACTTTACTTATCATCTCTTTGTTATTCTGTAACTATTTATGGGAGAAAGTTGTAGGTGGTGAGCTTTCAACACCAGAAAGTAGCATAGGACTTACGCAAAAATTGCTAAAAAGCTTAATTTCTCGAACCGCCAAGACGCCAAGAGCGCCAAGAATTCGTAGAGTGTGCGTAAGTCCTATAGCACTAGTTATTTGGAATCGCCACCATCCTTAGTGGAGGTAGATATAATCACTCCTATTTGATAAAGCTTGCCTGCCCCAATTGTCAAACGCAATTGTAATCGGGGGAGTGCCGTTATGCAAACTTCAACTAGTAATTGTAAAAGCATTCTATAGAATTGAGGATATAAGTTATGGCTCTGATTGATGAAGTTAAACAGGTTTGCGATCGCCTAGCCTCTGTTGGCTGGCGAGACTTGCTACTCCAGCAAGGGCTAGATATCACAGCAACAAACCTCCAGCAGGAATTAACTAAAGAACTACCAGCGATCAATCGTGAGATAGTAGGGTTTGAAGATTTTGCCTTTGAAGGGAAACGAGGAATAGAAGCAGGAAATCCATCTCGGAGTTTGCTGTTTCATGCCTTGGCTTCACCCAATGTTGTAAGTGCCAATCTTAGCGCCTATCCTACCCTAGCGGAACTCGAAATTATTGAAAATTTTGTTTATGGAGTGCAGCCTCCTTCTTTGCAAGATTTGCAAGTTCTGGCTCCAAGACAACCGTTAGCGATCGCTGTGTTTGCTTGTGAATATCGCCCGGCTTCGGAAACTGTCCACCGTCAGCACGCTTCACTCTGTTTTTCGCGCACAGGTGTGGCACGAGTCGGAACCGCAAAAGCGTTATATAATGATAAACTGCGCGGATTTCTCCCAGCCGTAGAAGGTGATTTAAAAGAAACTTTTCGCGTCTTGCCAGCCCGTTATTCTGCATATATTGCAGTTCAACGCACTGGTAATCAAGATGCCTTCGGCCCGTTGCGTTTTCAGGATAGGGATGATACCAGACTATTCTGGGTTCCGCTCCACAAGTTATTCAACGGTACAGAATGCATTCGTGGTTTTGACTTACAAGTGGCAATGAAAGCTCATCATGTCAATCAAAAACTGCGGCGGATTCATTTAGCATTAAAAAACACAGGCTGGGATGAACCAGACATTAGTAACCCGCCATTTATTTTTACAGAAGGCATTGCTGAATTTACAACAGCGTCTGAGTTTGGCACAGGGCTTTTAGTTCCAGTTGTTCACCCAAATCTCATTGAAGCAGCTACTTATCAAGGAAAGCTGCTCACCTTTAAAGTTCCACCGAATAGTCCAACCTTATCTTCTAGCCTAGAAATTCCTGCGGATAAAACGACACGAGCAAGACACGCTCCAGAGTATGTTCATGTCCGCCATAAAATATTGCCCAATGGTCAACAAGAAAATCTCAACGACCAAAAAGATGTGGAAGCGCTTGTGCAAGCAGGCGGCTATGATGCTCAACACTACCTTGACTTTACAGGCGATGGGTCGATTGAAGCAATATGTCCAGAGCTAGCGGTGGCAATTCCTCGCAACGTACCAGCTTATTCTCTGGTAACAGCACCAGATTTTTTCCCCAGTTGCGACCAGCGAGAGCTATTAGAATGGACAGAGCAATCAGTACCTAGCAGACTCAGACAGAATCTCTGGCGAATTTCCCCGGAAACATTATCTGACAATCGCTTTGCTCCCAATTTGCAATTAGAAGATGTTGATTTTCGACCAGAAGATAAAACTGTAACTGCAATTGTCTCTTTACCCCGTCAAGGTTCAGTGCGACAAATGCCATTGAATGGTTCCCCAACAATCCGACAAGGATATCTTCCAGATGTGGCGGCTGGAGTGTTTGCTCCTGGTTGGGATGTGAGTTTTGATCGCACGAACGAAGTGGAACACCTAGCAAGCTACGGCTTAGGCAGTCCTTTTCCAGAGGACTCCAAACTTTGTGCTGCACTTAGTACATTTTGGCCCGCAGTAGCTCCTGATGCAGCCCGGACGTTTCAGCCAAATTTCAGATGGCCTACCGTCAGCCCACTGACAGACGCAGAAATTGGCCAGGTTGGCAATTTACCGTGGGATGGAATCTCTGGGCCTCGACGCGTCACCAGGAATGGCCAAGAGTTGATAGAATATTCAGATTTTGCTCATGCAGATTATGTAGAGAGTTCTTTGCAGAATAAGTTTTCGCTCTCGTTGACGGCTAAGGTTGATGTGCGTGAATACGAAGCCAGAGTGTTGGCAATGGCGAATGTTTACCAAGTCTTAAGGATTAGACCTGAAGATAGGGGAAAATGGAGCGTGTTTTCATTCCAACCAGTAGAACCTAACAATTCCGAATTACAACAGGCACAAACTCAAACACAAACTAGGCTTGGTGGAAATATTCATCGGTTTGAGATTTATCGTTATGGAGATTCATTTTTAGACCCAGAAGATTCTCGAAAACGCTTGGTTGAAATCGAAGAAACTGTGACGTTGTTTGTTACACCAGTCAATATTTTGTTAAAACGCTCTAATGGAACCTGGTCTAGAAGACGTGTCTAATTGTGATGTGCTTGTAGTTGGGGGTGGCCCGGCAGGTTGTGCTACTGCTATTAGCTGCGCCCAACTAGGGCTAAAAGTTGTCCTAATTGAGTCGAAGCCATTTCCTCGTACACACCCTGGTGAAACATTACACCCTGGTGTTGAACCACTACTTAAGCAGTTAGGAGTACTTGAGCCAGTATTAGCAGCTGGCTTTCTTCGCCACAAGGGAAACTGGGTGCAGTGGTCAGCCGAGAACGAGTTTGTCCCCTTTGGCGAAGATGATTCGGGAGCATGGTTCGGATTTCAAGCCTGGAGAGCCGATTTTGATACAATTTTGCTCAATCGGGCAAGAGCGCTCGGTGTTAAAGTTATACAACCTTGCCACGCTTCCCGTTTAGTGATGGATGGGTGCAGAGTAATTGGTGTTGAGACATCCCTTGGAACTTTTCGGACAGCTAAAATCATTGATGCTGGCGGAGGTCATCATTGGCTGGCTCAACAATTAGGCTTAGAAATCTCTTATCACTCCCCGCGTTTGATTGCCTATTATGGTTATGTAACAGGAGAATGCCCAACGCGAGATCATGCCCCAGCGATCGCTGCTGATTCTTCTGGTTGGACGTGGACTGCAAAAGTGCGAACGCAACTTTATCAATGGACGCGCTTATCATTTGTGGAGCAGAAAATTGCCAAAGACTGGCTACCCAATGAATTCCTTGGGTTAAAGATTTATCAAGCAATGCGGGCCGCTAATGTCACCTGGCGAATCGTTTCACAACCAGCTGGATATGGTTACTTTCTGGTTGGGGATGCAGCAATGGTACTTGACCCGACATCTAGTCATGGCGTTCTCAAAGCAATTATGTCTGGTATTTGGGTTAGCCATGCGATCGTATCAGAACTTTTAGGTAATCTTCCAGAACAACAAGCTATTGACCATTACTGTTTATGGATTCATAACTGGTTTCAACACGATGTGAAAAACTTAAGTAGCCTAATTGCTAAGTTGCCTAATCCTCCCGTTTGGATCTAACCAAATAGAAAGCAAAAGCACTATTAAAACAAATAGTTCTCTTCCACAAGGATGAATTTACAATCTACCTGAGAAAAGTTTTTATACTTTCACAAAAGCAATTATGGTGTTAGTACTAGGTTACAACTATAAAAGTACGCGAATTATTTACTACTAAATATTTGCAATTTCACACTTTTGGGGTATTTATTTTCATCTAACAATTTAGATGGAATGACTAAAATACGCCGAGATTTACTTTTATTTTTATTTAACTTAGAACTTACGCATTGACAGAAAAGCCAAAATAACAGGTAGATTTTTCAAGGCTGATAGCTAGATTTTTCTAGGACTTACGCAAAAAGCGCTAAAAAGCTTAATTTCTCGAACCGCCAAGACGCCAAGAACGCCAAGAATCGTAGAGTTTGCGTAAGTCCTATTTTCAATGAGATTTTAGCGATGCCTGCGGCGGGCTACGCCTACGCACTCAATCAAAGGTGATTGATAAAAGCCCGAAACAACGTATTTAGGTTGATGCACAAGATAGTTATTTTGTACAATAGACTTTTTGCATAAGTCGCGAAAAGAGGAAGAGGGAAGGGGAAAAAGTTCTGCATTGTCTCCTTCCCCTAAAACCATTACCCTTTTCCCCAAGAGTGCAAAAAGCACGTTTGCAAGAGGTCTAATGGTGAATTTCACGCAGTTCTACGGCGTATTCCTGCCTTATATTTATCCAGTGAGATGATTTCGTTATCTAATCGAGAACGGTGAGTAATTAATTAACGCCGACGTTTGACAAGGATGAATAGAGCGATCGCACTCACACCTAAAAGCCATCCTCCTGACGCTTCAGGGACGCTAACTTTCAGGGGATTAATGGGTTTAGAGAGATTTTCCTTACCATTCTCAACTTTCCGGTCAAAGCGATCGCTTTGGGCTTCTGCTGCTTTGAGTAACTGTCTTTGTTCATCGTTGACTAATACCAACATCGAAGAATAAGGGCTGACAATCTTGTATTTTTTAGCTACGGCATGAATCGCATCTAAAGTTTTGAGATTGTCTAACTTAATTTTTTTACTCAACCCTAAAATTAATTGTCTGGCTGCTAAGGGCAATAAATCATCTTGTTGATTGCTGGTTGCAATTGCTGTGTCTAATGTTTGCAGATACCAAGCATAACCATTAACAACACTTACAACATTACTTAAAGCTGATTTGGTAGCAATTCGTTGCAGCACTTCAGAAATATCAACACCAACTCCACCACCACTATCTTGTAATGATTTAATGATGCCATCGTTATAAGCCCCAGGTAATCCACCTAGATGTATCATCCACAAAGGTGCAGGCGTATCGGGAACGGTTTTATCGTTCTTCGACAATTCATAACTACCTTCATCACTCAATAGCAAAACGACATCATAAGCTGTATCTCCACGCAAATTATTAAACTGTGTCAGCATTTCTTGGGGTTGAATTGTGCCGTAAAAAGTGACTTTTTCCGGTTGAAATTGCTGGAGATCATCTAACCGTTTGGGTACAGCGCCTGGAGAAACACTAAGATATAAATCTGCATCGTTGTTTGTCAAATCATTATCTGAAAAGCCGTGTTTTTTCAACCATGATAATGTTTGCGCCAATTCTTTAAGATGTTCCCCCATGCTGCGAGAAGTATCGAGAACTACAGCAATTCGTTGGTGTTTGGGTAAGGTGTAATCTTGACGAGATAGGGGTTTAGCTAATATTTTGTAGCCTTCTTCTAAATTTACTTCATGTGATACAGGCTGAATTTTTCCACTCGCGGGGATGAATTTTTCTAACCAAGCATCGTCTTTCAAACCGATTTCTTTACCGTTACGGATACGCTTGGTTTGATTAGTCCAGAATATATTACGTCTTTCCCCTAAATCGGGCATTTCCCAACCCAAGTCTTGCCCTAGAACTTTGTAAGTTAACCATAGGTGCATTTCTGTGGGAAGTGGTGGTTGCCCTACTATTTGTTGTACATTCTTAGGAGGAATAGGAAAAGCCCGTAAGCGATAATGTCTCGGCCCTACTTGTTCCAACAAAGCGGGATCTATAGGTCGTGAACGTCTAACTTGAGAATTATAAACTTTCTGGGCAGCACCACGAGGAGAGACAACAAAACGGAAACGTTGGTCTAATTTATTAGTATCTCCTAAGTATAAGCCAGTAATTACAGCGCTTTCTGGTAAAGAAAAGGAATAAAAAACTTCCTGAACTTCTGGTGTTTGGTTTTTATAAACTTCGTATAATTCCACATCAGCCCAATCACCATGTTCTTTAACTGTGACTTGTTGTGATACCAATAAAACCTTTTTTTCGTTAATATTTAATAAACCTGCTTTAACTTCTTGTTCGTTAAAAGTAGATTGTACTGCGTGACTAACTGCTGTTTTTTCTGCTTTTTGTAGAGGTGTATCAAAAAAATCGGCGTAAAGTTTCTCTGCCTTAGCAGGATCTTTGTCAGAACCATTATATAAAAATGGCGACATCAGAAAGTTATAAGTTGCTTGCAATCCATCAGCAGCCGATTTATCTAAGCCTAATACATGCTCATACATAGCCCTGATGTGGTTATTTTCTTGCTTGCTGCTAAGGTAGCGGTAAGAAGATAAATAAGCGTTAACTAATCCTGTACGGATTTGTTCTGACTTGGCTACGAGTGTTTGGCGATCGCTATCATTTTTAGGTGTATTAGCTAAGAGTGAAAAAGCTAATACTTGGGGTTGTTGTTGTAAAGATACAAAAGTAACTGCAAACGCCACAAAAACTGCACCAACGCCAGCAAATGTTTTATTTTTACCATGTTCTGAAGCAAAAACTCTTAAAATTTTTGCTCCTGAATGTACATACATTGCTGTTAACACCGATGGCATTGCAATAAACAATGTGGCACTAAAACCAAGAATAGCTAGCCAAGTTAGAAGTAGTAATAAACCCCCCACAAAAGCTGAGTGATATAGTACATCCCATAATGGCTGTACCCATGCAAACTTGATGAATGCTTGCAACAGAAATACCGCTAAAGGCAAGGCATAAAATAACAACACTGCACCTGCATAAATACCAAATATCAGCATTAATGTATGGGCTAACATTTGTATCCATTGCAAACTACTTTTGCGCCGGGAAGCATAACCCCAAAATAATTCTCCAGTAAAAGCAGCGATACATACGCCCGTTGTTATCAGAATTTGGCTACTAGCTGATGTCAGTTCTCGAATCACAAATAACCGCAACAAACACAACACAAATAGTGGTGCTTCTACACCATAAAATAGGCGAATTAGCTGTAAAGGTTGTTTAATAAACCTCCAGCCACCAATAATACTGCAAATTGTGGGAATGGCAATTAAAGTAACTAGAGTCAAGGAAAATTCAGTTGGAATATCACCTGTTAAGGTTGCCTGAAATAATGGCACACCTACGTATGGCAATATCCCCACGTAAACTAACATTAAAAATGTTAGGTTCCAAAGCCAAAAAATTCCATAAAAACTTATATCCCAAAACCATTTCACACCTTTACTCCTCCTAACGTTGATATTCCTGCACCCATATTCCAGCCTTGATAAGCTAATGAGCATTTAAGTTGCATAACACCAGGGCTAGAGCCGCTTACTACAAGCGAATCAGCCTGGAAAAATGAATGACGATTAGCTTAGTTCATAGTTCCTTATTTTAAGTTTTCCCTCAATACTGGGTTTTTTAACAATTTGCTTAGATAATGAAATCTTGGCACTTTAACACCAAGTATGCCACTTCTGACTCCAATAGCTCACATCAGAGGGCTGTTGGCAATCTTAGGATTCTATGCTCCGCTTTTAGAGCGAAGCGATCGCTGCTCTATCCCCAGATTTCCTTACCCAACGCATCTAATGTCTAGGAAGGGCTACCTCTACACCTCAATCCTTGTCAATCAACTTACTGTCTTTTACAAAATGATTTTGGTACGTACAATGCCAAAGTTATTGTTCTTGCTGCCATAAATAAAGACATTGATAGCCATAGTAAATGACTATTATGAAAATACCAAGCTGTAATTGCTGATGGAATAAAACCGATTACAGTAGCTGTAAGCATAGCTTGGCGAAGTATATAACCTTGAGTCAACCCTAGAAAATAACCGTCTAGCGCATAAGCGACTGAGCCAAAACCTAAAACTGGTAACAACCAAGGAATATAAGAGCGTAAATTATTAATAATTTCAGTATGATTGGTCAGCAATCTTAACAATGATTCTGGGGCAAAAATAAATGCAGTAGCAAACATTAATCCTATAACCAAGCTACTGATTACAGAAGTTTGCAACAGTTGTTTTAAAGAAGTAATATTTCCACTACCTTGAAAAATTCCAGCCAAGCTCTCAGTAGCGAATGCCAAGCCATCAATGAAATATGCTGCCAAGCTCACCACTTGCATCAGCAGGGTATTGGCCGCCAGAATTTCAGTTCCTAACATAGAACTGAGGTTGCTAAACATTGCCATTGTCGAAATTAAAGCGAAAGTCCGAATAATAATTTCTCCATTCAGCATGAAAGCTGATTTTAAAGCAGATAGGTCAAATAGTTCCCCAATTAAAGCTTGTATTTGTTTAAATGAAATTGTTTGACAATATAGCAAAATCCCTACCATTAGCATGAGATATTGACTAGTGGCTGTCGCTAACCCAGCTCCTCTACTTGCCCATCCCCACTGAACAATAAATAGATAATCAAGTAGTACATTTGCACAATTACTAATAGCTGAAAGCAACAACACTTTACTACTTTGTGCTTGTCCAAGAAACCAACCAATTAAGACAAAGTTAATCAGTGTTGCTGGGGCACCCCATACTAAGGCATTATAGAAATCAACACCAGAACTTTTAACTTCTGGTGTAGCACTGAGAATCGCAAACCCAAATATTTGTAAAGGTTGTTGAAATATCAGGATGGTGAGTCCTAATATCAGTGCTAAAATTCCATGCTGTAAACCAATTATTACTGCCGATTGGTTATCTTTACGCCCGATCGCCTGGGCAACCATTCCAGTTGTACCCATGCGTAAGAAACCGAATGTCCAATAAATATAATTGAATAAAATTGTTGCTAGTGCCACACCTGCTAAATGACGAATCTCCGTTAAATGCCCTAAAAATATTACATCTATTAGTCCTGCCAAGGGAACCATTAGATTTGAAAGAACATTTACAGAGGCAAGTTTTAGAAAGTGGCGGATGAATACTGAACGTTGAGCAAAGCTAGACAAAATTACTAAATTCCTTGACCCCTGCTAGAAATTCTAATTTATAAATAACAACACTAACTATTAATTTCCTAACCAACCTCCGAGGATTCTCTTTTGCTCTCTAAAGCAAGCCAGAACAGTTTTACATTGTAGCTATCTTGGCATAAAAATCTTCATCAGCACGTATAAAAGCAGGCCGCTGCATCAAGCCATTGATATATTCACTGAGGGGATCATCATCTAAGAGCATTCCTAACTTTTTAGCCCAAAGCAAAACTCCTCCGGTGATAATATCAGCAGCCGTTAGCCTATTAGCTACTAAATAATTTCTGCCAACCAATACTTCTCTAAGAGGTTCAGCAACTCTGTCAAACCATTGTCGGGATTCTTGTTTTGAAGTTTCCAACCTCACAAAGCCCGGCAGCAGTTTTTCTGGCAGATTTGGCAAAACATTAAACATATAATGCTCAACAGGTGGTTCTAAGGTAACTGCCGCATAAAATAGCCACTGATGATAATAAGCACGCTCAGGGCTATCTGGCAGTGGAGCAAATCCCAGACCGATATATTTGTCTGCAAGATAAGCACAAATTGCAGCAGACTCAAAAATTGTCACTGATCCATCTACTAAAACTGGTACTTTGCTGTGTGGATGTAGTTCTTTATATTCTGGTTGTTTGGTCATGCTCATATTGACTCGAACTAAGTCATAAGCAATTTCCATTTCTTCTAAAAGCCACCTTGGGCGTACCGCTCTTGTTGTGGGGATGTAATATAGCTTCATTACTTCTCTTATTTTTTCTTAGTAGGATTTTCCCGACGGGATTGGGACTGCATTTTTTTACTCGGCGGTATCTAGCGGCCCATTCTCCCACAATGCGATCGCAAGCACAAACCGATCAAGGTAAGGTAAACGCAATATCTGCGGCAAGTTCTGTTTTTACAGAATTACACTAAGATACTAAAACTGTTAATACACAATCCTATTTAGGGAAACCTATTGATATATATATTGATGGGAACTGAGCGATGAAAGCTGTCTCTGTTTGCTGGAATTTGGCTAATGTAATTTTGACAGGTGGGATGCTCTTTTGGTGCGGCTTTGCCAACGCTCAAGTCAGCGCAGATGGCACTGTCAACACCACTGTTTCCCAATCTGGTAATAATTTCACTATCACTAACGGTAGTGCTGCAAACAGTAACCTCTTTCACAGTTTCCAGCAGTTTACTGTTCCCACCGGTACTTCAGCCATCTTTGATTTAATCAACACGCCTAATATATCCTCAATATTCAGTCGGGTTACAGGAGGTAGTATTTCTCACATTGATGGCGTGATTCAAACCATTAACAACAACAACCCGGTTAGCTTATTTTTGCTTAATCCTAGTGGTATTGTCTTTGGCCCCAATGCCCAACTGAATATTGGTGGCTCGTTTGTTGGTACAACTGCAAATAGCATTAAATTTGCTGATGGGGTGGAGTTTAATGCTACCAATACTACAGTAGCACCCCTGTTGACAATCAATGTACCAGTTGGCTTACAGTTTGGGCAAAACTCAGGCGCTATCGCAGTACAAAACTCGATTAATAGCATCCCCCAAACTCCGCTAGGTTTGCAGCTAAGTTCAGGTAAGACCCTTGCTTTGCTGGGAAATGGAATTGATTTAGCAGGTGGCGTTCTCAAAACCGTAAATGGCTCGATCCAACTTGGTAGTGTCCAGTCAGGACAAGTTGGCCTAACTCCCACAAGCCAAGGGTGGACATTTGATTATTCTAATACTGAGGGACTGGGCGATATCCAGTTGACTCAACAGGCACAAGTATCTGGCTTTGGGTTTGGCAATAGTATTATTCAAATGCAGGGTAGAGATATCAGCTTTTTAGAAGGTTCGGCTGTTATCAGTCAAAATCAAGGTGTCTTTTCATCGAATCGGATTACAATTAATACCACTGGGTCGTTCACCCTCGCAGGAACAAACCCAACAGGAACTAGAAGCAGCCAATTAGGAAGCTACACAACCGGAATAGGGCAGGCTGGAGACATTACCATCTCAACTGGACAACTATTGCTGCGGGATGGAGCGCAAATCAAATCTCAAAACTTGAGTTCGGGGCAGGGTGGGAATATCATAGTAAACGCTGCCGAGTCGATCTCAGCCAATGGATTTAATCCTGTCAATCCTTCAGTAATGACATCGATTCTGACAAGCTCGACTGGTTCTGGAAAGGGAGGAAACGTTACCCTTTCAACTCAAAAACTTACAGTTGCTAACGGCGCTACCATTGGGTCAACTACTCTTAGAACTGGTAATGGTGGTAATGTCCAAATTGATGCCTCAGACTCGATAAATGTTTCTGGAATTAATAACATCACATTTCTCCCTACCGTTGTGGCGTCATCAACAGTAGGAAGTGGAAATGCTGGAAATCTAACCATCACAACTGCACGATTAAAAGTGCAAGCTGGAAGTTTAGTTACCTCCTCGACTGGCGCAATCGGAAATGCTGGCAATGTAAAGATTTTGGCTTCAGACTTTATCGAGGTGAGCGGTACATCACCAAATACTATGTTAAGTAGTAGAATTGGCTCTAATGCACTACGCCTTGATCCTGTCACCCGCGCAACTTATGGGCTACCGGAATTTCCCACTGGTAATGCGGGAGGGGTAATCCTGATAACGCCTCAATTGCGCGTTATGGATCGAGGTGACATCGGGGTGAAAAATGAGGGTACGGGCAATGCAGGTAATTTCGAGGTTTATGCTGACTCGATTCTCCTGACTAATCGCGGGACAATTTCGGCAACTACACAATCTGGAAACGGAGGAAGCTTGGTTCTCAATGCTCAACAACTGTTATTAATGCGGGGTAACAGCAAAATTTCTGTTGAAGCTAAGGAAGCAGGTGATGGTGGTAATATCACGCTCAACGCTCCAAACATTGTAGGTTTAGAAAATAGTGACATTATTGCTAATGCCGTCAAAGGTCGGGGGGGCAATATCCAAATCACTACACAAGGGCTTTTCGGACTAAAGTTTCGTCCCCAACTGACACCAGAGAATGACATCACTGCCAGTTCCCAATTTGGGGTTAGCGGCACGGTTCAAGTCAATACCATTGGCGTTGATCCAAATTCGGGTTTAGTCGAATTACCAGCAAATGTCACCGATCCATCTCAGCAAATTGTCACAGGTTGCGCGGGCAATCAAGGCAACCGCTTTGTCGCAACGGGTCGGGGTGGTGTGCCGCAAAATCCAAATCAACAAGTAATGAGCGATCGCACTTGGTCTGACACCCGCGATATCTCAGCATACCGCAAAACTCGTGAGGTGACAGCCCAAATTCCTCCCTCTCCAGAGATACTTATCCAAGCTACTTCCTGGCATCGTAACGCTAATGGCAAAGTTGAATTAATTGCAACACAATCTCCCGCAAATATACAACCCCAGTTAACTTGTGCTGCACTTGTGAAGAATTAGTTGCTCTAGGAATGCAACCCCAAATTTCCGGTACGTTTGTCTCTACTGAAGTTACTCTAATTCCGGGCAGCATCAAGAGGAATTCATGCCGAAGATCGCGGCATCACAATGTTTTTTATTATAAGTTCACCTATTGATGAACTAGTGTTTATTCCTGATGAAAGAGAACTTAAGCATCAACGTCTTCTAAAGTGGTATTAAAGAATTAACTACATGCGATCGCCATAATTTAATCGCATCCTGTTTGAAATACGGCTATTAGCATAAAGAGCGGACGAATTGTGAATATCTCGTCGAGCGAGGGATCATACTATGAAACCGGATTATCTCATTGTCGGTAGCGGTTTATCAGCATTAGTCTTTGGCGCTTTAATGGCAAACTCTGGCAAGACCGTGCAAATCCTGGAAGCCCATGAGCATCCAGGTGGCTTTGGTCACACATTTACGATGGCTAGAAAATATACATTTAATGCCCAATTCCATTATGTTTGGGATTGCGGTGAAGGACAAACGGTCAATCGGGTACTCAAGAAACTGGGCTTGGATCGGGAAGTGACTTTTGAACGGTACGACCCGGATGGCTTTGACCACATGCGAATGCCAGGATATGCATTAGATATTCCTTCGGAACCGGAAGAACTAATCCAGCGATTATCAAGGTTGTTTCCTGCATATAGCGATCGCATTCGCCAATTTGTTAACGATGTTGAAAAAACGAGCGCAGGTTTGAAAAGACTCGCTCCTCCAGTTAAGCCAATTGAACTGCTCAAACATACGAGTGAAGTGGTTTGTACGGTGCAATATCTCAACAGCACACTTCAGGATGTATTCGACAAGTTTCAGCTACCCCAAGCCGCCCAAACCCTATTGGCTCTGCAATGGCCTGATTTTCTGCTACCTCCGAATCAACTCTCGTTTTATGCCTGGGTCGCTTTGTTCAAGGGTTATCAAGCCGGTGCATTTTACCCAACCCAGCATTTTGAGCATGTAATCAATTCCTTAGTCAAAGTGATTGAATCAAATGGAGGGGAGGTATTGCTCAACCATGAAGTCACAAATTTTAGACTAACAGATCGCACAATCACCGGAGTTGAGGCGATGGATCTAACTACCCATCAAACTCATGAATTTACAGGCGACACTGTGATTTGCAACATTGACCCCAAAAAAGCCGCCAAAATGATTGGTGAGTCAAACTTCTCTAAAACCGTGCGCCGAAAACTCAACTATGAGTATTCTGCATCTAACTACATGGCTTATTGCGTCGTCAAAGACCTTGACCTCCGAAACTATGGATTTGGCGAGTGGAATCTTTTCCACACTGGTCATCAGGATTTGAATGAAGCCTTTGCTCAGATGTATGAACACAATGATTTTTCCAACCCCAGCTTTGCCATCACAACGCCCAGTTTATTGACACAAGCAAGTCGGGATTGTCCAGAAGATTGCCAGATTGTCGAATTCCTTACCGTTGCTAATTACAACTACTTTAAACAATTGCGGCAGAGCGATTCCCGTCGGGACGGCAAAGCCGATCGCAAAGCCTACAACCAGAAAAAGCAAGAAATCTTTGACTCTATCTTAGATGTTGTAGAAAAAGAATATGTGCCGAACTTTAGAAAGCATTTAGTTTTTCATATCACGGGCAGCCCCACCACCAATGAACGTTTTTGTTGGTGTCCTAACGGGAATTCTTACGGTTCTAGTCTCACACCGCGCAATATGGGTCTGGGACGTTTAAATCACGAAACCTCACTCAACCATTTCTATTTCTGCAATGCTTCATCAGGCTATCCGGGCTTTGCTCCTACATTCTGGACTGGGGCATTGCTGTATCAAAGATTATCTGGTGACGTACTTTTAGGCAATAGCTAAACAGACAACCACACATATTAATCATATTCAACAACTGAGAGGTCAGTTATGAGAATAGCAGTTATCGGTGGTGGAGGCAGTGGTATGGCTACAGCTTACCTGCTTGATAAACAAGGGCATCATGTCACTGTGTTTGAACGACAGCCGATGTTGGGGGGACATATTCGGACACTCAACAAGAATGTTCAGCCTACCCAATCTGATTGCAATGAAATGTTGGAAAGTGGAGTGTTAGAATTTCCTACCGTATTTCACAACTTTGTGGCTCTTATGCAAGAGCTAGGGGTGGAACTAGAACCCATCCGTGTCGGTTCAGCTTTATTCCTCAAGGATGGCAATCCCTTTTTCTCGAAGGTCACGATTGAGAACAACTATACAGGCATTCAACGCTTCATTGAACATCTGCGGTTCGATAGCCTCCATGCCCGTTCCCTTGGATTATGGCTAAAAACGCGATCTGCCCAGATGGAAGATTATTACGATCAGCCACTGTCTCGATATGTGAATAACCAAAGTATAAGCAATACCTGGCTAAAGTTGCTGACGATGTATAGCTACTCAATGCCGTTTGAACTCATTGATAACTTTCCCGCAGAGATGG
Organism: Nostoc commune NIES-4072; assembly: GCF_003113895.1. Taxonomy (NCBI): domain Bacteria; kingdom Bacillati; phylum Cyanobacteriota; class Cyanophyceae; order Nostocales; family Nostocaceae; genus Nostoc; species Nostoc commune. Next base: position 4,219,049 of record NZ_BDUD01000001.1, read on the forward strand.
CAATTCCGATGTTACGCGACTACCTCTCAGTCAAATGGCTCAGAATTAAAGGCGGTGTATATTGCTATATTGAAAAAATTTTGGAGCGATTTAAAGGTGAAGTTTTGTTGAATGTGAAGATTGCAAATATTTCCAGAAGCCCTGATTGTGTGAAAATCGAGCGATCGCCAGGTGAAATCCAGGAGTTTGATAAAGTCGTGTTTGCCACGCCACCCGATCAAGTGATAGCACTGTTAGCTGACCCAACCGATGCTGAACTTAAACGCTTCTCAGGTTGGAAAGCCAATTATGCAACCACCACAATTCATACGGATACTTCCATGTATGATAATCATCACATTCACCACCCCTCAGAATTTGATTTCTTTCAGACAGATAGCCGATGGGGATATAACAGTTACTTAAATCAGCTTTGCGGCATCTCATCGCCACAGCATTATTTTTTATCGTTTCAACTAGAAAGGATAATTGATCCTGCTCGCATTATTCACACTCAAGAACATTACACTCCGTTGTACACCACTGAGTCTTTTAAATACCGAGATGAAGTAGTTGCTACCAATGGAGACAACAATACTTACTATGCGGGAGCTTATCTTGGAGATGGCTTGCATGAAGGAGCGATCGCGTCTGCCTTTCGAGTTGCTCAACTCATCGGTTCACCTTTGGCTCTCTCCATTTCTGGTGGAGAAGCGGCTTATCGTTAAACATCGCTTGGGGTTGAACCCGATGTAGATTAGTTTTTTTAGAAACTTGACGCTTCCACCTTTTAATTACTCATAAGTTTGCGCTTTTGTGAATAATCTGTATAGCCTTGAATATTTTCTGGTTCAAATTGACCCAGTATGCGCGTAGCTTCGCGTATTAAATCCTCATTTCCGGTAACTGCAATTAAGTATTTGCCAGCATTCAGACGGTTACGATAAGGTAAAGCATCGCCACTACTAGCTGTTAACCCGACTCCTCGACCGATTAAACCAGCACCCAAAACACCGCCTATACCTCCTAAGATCCCAGCAAGAAATTCATTGCCAAATCGAGCAAACTGGGGAAATATTTCAACTTCTGTGAAATGGTTGAAGGCATAACCTACAACAAATCCAAAGGTTACAAGCGACCACAAGAGCCGATTTGATTGTTTGCGGGCTTGCTTGTCTGGATCAATTAGTCCAAAGTCATCAGCACTTAGATAACCATCACCCAAAATATTAACTTGTGAAGTTGGCAAGCCTGCTTTTTCCAGAGCAGAGTAGGCGGCTTCTGCTTGTATTCGATCTGGTAAAACTGCAACAAGGTAATTCATAAGACCTCACTTAATAAAGTTTTTTTGCAGTAATAAAACTGCTCAATACAATCTGATATCAATTTGAAAAATGATTGCGACAGATGAAGGTCTAAAAACAATTACCAGTAATATCATATCCTGCTAATTACTTAAAGTTACCACAATACTTGTTGGGTTTTGGGGAAAAGGGAAGGGGAAAGGGGAAAGAAAAAACCTTTAACCTAAACCTAGTAACCTTTTCCCGAAAGCCAATTCCGAGTTAAAAATCCTTTACCCAAGCAGTATTGAAAGTTACCACATCTGTGCAAAAATCGGAAAACCTTCTTTCTCCCTGCTCTTGCGGTCTTAATGATAAGTCTTTAATCGGATACGATGTAACTCTTTGCCAATCTAAAATGCAGAATGGTATGAGCTATTCTGGCTTTTTGTGCCATTGTCCATCGTTGCCTTTTTCGTAATCGCGTTTCACAGCGCTCCAAGCAACACGAAAAGCACGTTCTTCTTCACCATATTCTTCTTGAGCATTGTTAAATGCCGCCCGAAAAATTTCTTGGGCGTGCTTGGGTAAGTGCTCTTTGACTGAATCAGGTAAGTCTGCAATTTCTTGGTAAGGCATAAATTTCGTTTACTTACTTGATGGAGTAATATTGATATGACTTACGCAAAAAGGCAGTGAAAGATTTAATTTTTCGTAGGGGCAATTGATGTAGACGCAAAGCGGCTTCCCGCAGGGTATTGCCCGTACATTTCATACTTGATGCGTAAGTCCTAATTGATTAAATTTCAAATTTCTGCTTAAATCAACTGTCGTACCTGATCTGAGAGGATTGTCAGAGCAATTTTCTCGCGGTTAGGTTCGCCTTTAGCGAGTGATTCGGCAAACTTGGTCGCTTGTTCTAGGGTGATTTTTGGAGGTAAAGGTGGTTCCAAGGGGTCAACGATCGCTTCTACAATTACTGGCCCTGGTGTAGCAAGCGCCCGATCCAAAATTTCACCGCATTCAGCTGGATCTTCAATTGTCATCCCCACACCACCACAAGCTTGGGCAAAGGCTGCAAAGTTGATTGATTCTAATTCACAGCCATACTCTGGATTGCCTAGAAATACCATTTGTTCCCACTTAATCTGCCCCAATGTGCCATTTTTGATAATCACTATCTTGATGGGTAAGCGATATTTCACACAGGTAACAAACTCTGCCATCAGCATTGAGAAACCGCCATCACCAACAAAAGCAACACATTGGCGATCGGGGTAGGCTATTTGAGCTGCGATCGCATAAGGTAATGCACAGGCCATTGATGCTAATGTTCCCGATACTGAGTGCATTTGTCCGCGTTTGGCTGGAATTTGCTGCGCCCACCAACCTGTCACCGTACCCGAATCAACAGAGAGGATCGCTGTATCAGATAGCCGTTTGCCTAACTCCCAAGCCACCACCTGCGGCTTCATCGGCTGATTGTTCCTAGTACCGCGCTGTTCCATTAATTGCCACCACTGTTTCGTGCTAGACTGCGCTTGTTCAAGAAAACTGCGATCAGCATTAGGTTTTAATAGTGGTAGCAGTTCTTGCAAAGTGCGGCGACTATCCCCCACCAGCCCAACTTCAACAGGGTAGCGCAAACCAATCCGAAATGGGTCAATGTCAATTTGCACACCTCTTGCTTGACCGGGTTTCGGTAAATACTCCATGTATGGAAAAGAAGTCCCAACCATCAGCAGAGTGTCACAATTTTCAATCACATCTTGGGATGGCTTGGTGCCAATTAAACCAATTGTGCCTGTGGTATAGTGGCTGTCATCGGGAACGGATGTTTTACCTAGTAATGCTTTAACGATTGGTGCGCCCAGTTTTTCGGCAAGTTGTTCTAGTTCATCAGTCGCTTTTAACGCTCCCCGTCCTGCTAAGATTGCCACTTTTTTACCAGCATTGAGAATCTCTGCTGCACGTTGCAAATCATCCTCAACTGGTAGACGCGCACCACGGGCAAAGACATGAGAAGTGTGATGGGGGACGTTCCGCATCGAACCCTTTTTCTGGGCATTTTGGGATTGAAAATCTATAGGGAAGTTGATGTGTGCTACACCCCGGTAGCTCAACGCCGCACGGCAAGCTAAGTCTGCGAGACTTTCGACGTGGGTAGGCCCCATGACACGGGCATTGTAAACCGTCACATCCATAAAAACCTTATCCAAATCAACATCCTGCTGAGAGTGGGTGTTGATCAGGTCGTGGTAATGGTGTCCGGTTATTGCTAAAACTGGTTGACCATCAAGTTTAGCATCATATAAACCATTGAGTAAATGCAGCCCACCAGGCCCAGATGTGGCAAGACAAACCCCCAACTTACCTGTATATTTAGCATAGGCACAAGCCATAAATGCTGCTGCTTCTTCATGCCGCACTTGGATAAAACGGATTTTATCTTGACGCAGGCGCAAAGCTTCCATTATGCCGTTTATGCCATCCCCAGGCAATCCAAAGATGGTGTCAACACCCCAGTCGGAAATAGTATCAATGAGAACTTCAGCCGCAGTTGTCGCCATAAATAAGTTTCTCCTTATATTTTGGATATGGGGCATGGGGCATTGGGTTTACTTGTCCCCTTGTCCCTTTGTCCGCTCATTTCCCTCATCTCATGTTGGCACTTGGCTTTGAGGTGGAAAGCCATGTTGGATTCTGCCTTCATCGGCATCAAACTGCTTGGTTGCATTTCTTTTGCCTGCATCGGTTGAAAACCACGGGCGATCGCTAAATTTTGTCGCAGTACTTCCAGCGAATCAATACCACTGACGAGTGTAGCGATCGGTAAACTCATGGCATAGCGCGATGGCTTCTTGGGGAGTCACTACACGACGCAGAGATTCTTCAAGTTGCTGCATGGCCACTTTGCGATCGCGTCCGTGGGTGCAAACTTTAGTCATCAAAAAAACCTTGTCTCGTCGCCCTTGCAACGCCTCTCCCATCCACTCTTCACTCCGATGCTTGTTATACTCCCAAGCGTTATCCATGAAGGTGATGCCATTGTCAATAGCTTCGTGGGTGATGCGAATCGCCTCTTCCTTGCTTTTTGCTTGCCCTAAAGTTGCACCTCCAAGTGCGATGGCTGACACTTTCACCCCTGTTTTTCCCAGTGGACGGAGAGGAATTTCACCAGTGTTTGTGCTGTTGGTTGGAGTTGTAGATGATGCTGGAACCTCTGCCGCTTCTACTTCGGGATTGGCATTGAGAATGTGATCAGCAAAAATTGCCCCTGTACCTGCACCAATAAAGCCTATTTCTTTTAAAAAATGTCGCCGCTTTACCTCTAAAGGTAGATGTTTTTGGGCAGCTTCATCATTATTTCTTTCTACCATTGATTTATCGTAATTAAAAATACTTATTTTGTCAATTTTACCCAACAATTACATATTTGAAAAAAATTCATAATTAGTAATTAAATTTTTACTTAAACTACGAATTATGAATTAGTAATTATCAAAAAACAATTCAGAAGCCAGTAGCCATAATTCAGAATTAAATTCTGTGTAAAAAAGCGGATAGCGTAGCATTAGCGGCGTAGGATCGTCTGAATCAAAGGGTTTAATACTCTCACTAAATTTTCAATGAGCGTGATAGGTTTGAATCCCCCAGCGATAGCGATAGCCTAGCGTTAGCGAGGAACGAGCGTCGGAACGAGCGTCTTGATTCTGACTCCTGAATTCTGACTTCTGAATTCTTCTTCAATTAAAGCCGTGATGATGTCAAAAAACTAATTGTTTGTGGTTTGAAACTCGATGTACTATCCCAATAATTAACCTGGTTAATATTCACCTTAAGCAAAGCAATATCAGGTTCGTCCAGTCCTTTAGGAAACCAGGTTTGAAGTTCCGGCTTCCATAGCTCTCGCATCTTGTTGCGGTCTTTTACGAGTTCTGCTGAACCTGAGATAGAAACGTATCGCTGCTGTTCGGGTGACGAAAAACTAATATTTACCTGCTTATAGTGTTCAATTTCAGTCACCTTATGTGAACCAGCATAAGTAAAGAACCAGAGTGTGGCTTCAGAGTTAATCTCACCACTTTTTGACATGGGGTAACTATGCAAACTGCCATCATCATCGACTGTGGTAAACATACCATAATCAATATTTTTGATTAGTTCGTGCAGCTTTTGAATCTGTTGATCGCGGTCTGTAGAAGTTGCCATTGTTTGTACTCTTTTCTCTATTTGCTTTTCCTAGACTGTAATTTTTGATTACAATCAGATTTCATGCTGGTAAAGTTACTTTTCAGTATTAACCTTTTTTGTTTAAATTGCGTGAGCCTACAGATGGAGTTATCCTAAAATTAGCTTTTTTAGTTATATCTATAGATATATTGGTTAAGAGTGACTGTTCTGTACATACACAACTCTTAGGCATAGTAAGGTGAATTGTGTGCTTATTTCTTTAGACATAAATTTTATAAATTTTTCCAGCCCATCAAATTGGAGATGTTGGTGGGGGACTTAAACCATGCACACTGATTAGTCGCGCCAAGAAGCTGATAGCGCAGCGTAAAGCCAACTTTTAAAGGCTGCGCCTTAAGCATAGCTATGCCGCAGGCTTTACGGCATGGCTTCTCTTAGAGCAAGTCCGCGAGCGTCGGGCAGTATTCCTCCTGTCTGTCTTGTTCAATCTTGTAGTTTGATTTATTTTCGCCGACTTATTTATTGAAAAAGCATTTGGAGAAAGTCAAAAGCTTCTTTTACTTGCGGAAAACACTAAAATGAGTAAGCAAACTGGGGTTTGAGAAAGCAAAAGCTTCTTTTACTTGCGGAAAACACTAAAATGAGTAAGTCAAATGGCATTTTGAGAAAGCAAAAGCTTCTTTTACTTGCGGAAAACACCAAAATGAGTAAGTCAAATGGCATTTGGAGAAAGCAAAAGCTTCTTTTACTTGCGGAAAATACCAAAATGAATAAGTCAAATGGCATTTTGATAAAGCAAAAGCTTCTCTTGAGAAAGCATTTAAGTGTTTTGAGAAAGTAAACAGGCATTTTGATAAAGCAATTAGGCTTTTTGATAAAGTAATCAGCAAATATACCTGACAATTAAAACTTATCATACTTGCAAACCACTTATGTCTTGTTTCAGTGTGCTAATCTATCAAGCCCTATCCATTGGAGTATTTTTACTCAAAAATTCTGTTAAATTTGTACCCTCTGAATGAGTCTCTTCAACCTATAGCAGGAGTATCATCTTCGATTAAGCCCCTACTATGAACAACAAGGTAATCAAATTGCAGTATATCTGCTTTTCAAATTATGGACTTGAAGTACAAGTGGAAAAATGGCTATCGACCAAGCCGAGATGAAGCGGCAAAAAACCCTCATTTGTTAGATGAGAGTCAGTTCGATAACGAGCAAGACCGAAAGCTAGCTGAAGAATCTGCAAGAAAACATTTGGGTATACCAGCACCAACCCTAGACGAAGATAAGCCAATACTACCTCATTAGCTTCGCATAACGAAAAGGCTTAATAACACCATTTCCAAAAATCTTGGCAACGAAGAAATTGCCCATAGGGACGTATAGCTATACGTCCCTAACATCTATCTGTAGCAGGAATTTTGTGAAATAATCTAACGCTTGGGCATTTTATGCCTATGTACACTTCTCACCATTAGAAAGTTAGACAAAATGCAGATTTATCAACTTTTCAATCGATTAAACAATAATAAATTTGGTAATTTACTTACTCAAACAGTAGCTTTAGGCGTAAGTGCTATTGTTCTCCTCTCAAGTACTAACGCTAATGCTGCCGAGCAAGTTGTTTTAAAGTATGGTGCTTTTCAGGGGCAAATATCTGTTCAAGAATTAACTCAGTTTACAGAAACTGGCAAGACTACCCCGACATTAAGAGCTTATTTACAAGCGGCTCAACAAGACCCCGCAGTAGCTCGTAAGGCACTTAAAGCCCCAATCAAAGCCGATGCTGCATTTTTAAATAACTTATTGTCTAGCTGGGCAGGGCCTGTTCTGGTTAATCAAATTGGTGAAGTAGTTCACCCTCCCGGAGGACAACTAAATCAGGAGGCGTTGCGAAGTGCTTTAAGTACATCTATTCAACAAAAAGGTGAAGTTACACTGCTTGGAGCTATTCAGAATTATCCAAATACTTCTGTTGAACTTGAAGGTGATCGTCTGATTGCTGTTTATGAACGCTTAAGTAATCTTGCAGAACTTTTATAAGGATTACGTCATCAGATGATTGGTTTAGTGTCTCAATAGTGATAAATTTTAGTCACGATCGCAATCAAGTTAATACTGATGAGTCTATCTTAGGGTTCATACCCTGTTACCTAAAAATTCCCTAACCTAAATGTAGAGTTTAGTCTAAGAAGAGGGAAAAGATTTGTATGACAAGCGATGTTTCTAGAGATATTAAGAAGGATGTTAATGGGTCACTCATAAGTGGTGTTATCCTAAGTATTTTAGGGGTTATTGCGATCGCAGCGCCTAGTCTCTCGACCTTATTTGCTGAAACTTGGATTGCGGTGATTTTGATTTTCGCCGGATTTACAAAACTAGTTTATGCCACTCAAACCCGCCACGAAGGAGGTTTTATTTGGAAACTTCTATTGAGCGGACTTTATATTGCAACCGGTATAATGCTGTTTGTTTATCCTTCTACAGGCATTCTCACACTAACTCTGTTGCTTGGCAGCTTTTTACTAGCTGAAGGTACATTCGAGTTAATTCTGGCATTTAAGTTACGTCCCCAAGAGAATTGGACGTGGATACTAGGTGATGGCATTATTACGCTAGTCTTAGGCGCAATGATTTGGTTCCAGTGGCCCTTTAATGCGACCTGGCTTCTTGGCACACTAGTTGGTGTTAGCATTATTTTCACTGGCGTTTCCCGCGTAATGCTGTCATTGAATGGGCGTTCTAGCTTGAATCCTACTTAGGAGATGGGGAATGGGGAGTAGGGAATGAGGAGCAGGGAAAGAATAACTCCTAACTCAGCACCCAGCACTGTTTAACCAATCATGAGTAGTGACAGTTTACTAAGACATTGCAGCAGCGATCGCTCTGATATTGCTAAATTAGCTAAGGAAATCAAAATCCAAACCAGCTAGCTGCTTTTCAACAATGGTATCTATTGCTACTCCCTTCTCGGATATTCAAAACCATTGGGCACGTTTATTTATTACAGCCTTAGCCCAACGTCGTATTGTCAATGGGTTGCCTAACGGTACTTATCGCCCCGATAACTCTGTTACCCGCGCTGAATTTGCTGCCATTATCGCTAACGCATTTGGGACAGTTTCCAAGAAGCGGCAGTATGTCCCCTTTGTTGATGTACCCACTAATTATTGGGCAGCAGCAGCCATTCAAGCAGCTTACGAAAAAGCATTTCTTAGCGGGTTTCCTGATAAAACTTTCCGTTGGACTAACCGAATTACTAGAGTAGAAGTTTTAGTTGCTTTGGTAGGAGGTTTAGAAATTGCTACCAAAGTAAAAGCTGACCTCCTTTCGCAACTTCCACAAATTTATCAAGATTCTGTTCAGATTCCTGAGTATGGTAGAAATCAGGTAGCTATTGCCACCAGCGCAGGATTAGTGGTTAGTTTCCCAAATATCAAATTACTCAATCCCAATCTTGCAGCCACCCGTGCAGATGTGGCAGTGATTATTTATCAAGCTTTAGTGTATTTAGGTCAAGCAGAAAAAATTGCCTCTAGTTACCTAGTGCAGCCGCCAGCACCAACGCCAATACCCACACCAACACCCACACCAATACCTACACCAATACCCACACCAACACCTGCACCTATCGGTAGCGTTAGGGTAAGTCATAGCCGGGAATTCCGGGGAGCGTGGGTAGCATCAGTGTGGAATAGTAATTGGCCTTCCAAGGCAGGGCTTTCTGTTGCCCAACAAAAAGCTGAACTCAGCGAGATTATTAGTAAATTACAAGCGCTAAACTTTAATGCCCTCATCTTTCAGGTGCGGCCGGAGGGAGACGCTTTATATGAATCTAAATTAGAGCCTTGGAGTGCTTGGATTACAGGAACTCAGGGTCAAGCACCAGAACCATTTTATGATCCTTTAGCGTTTGCGATCGCAGAATGTCATAAGCGCAATATTGAACTCCATGCTTGGTTCAACCCCTACCGCGCTAGTACTTCCACCGACCCAGCTAAAACAGTCCGTCCCCACATAGCAGCTACCAATCCAGAAAGCGTTTATTTGTGGAAAACTCAACGTTGGATGGACCCAGGACTGAAAATAGTTCAGGATAGAGCTTACAACGTAATTCTCGACGTAGTAAAACGCTACGATGTTGATGGCATTCACTTAGATGATTATTTTTATCCATATCCCATCGAGGGGCAACCTTTCCCCGATAATAAAACCTACGCTGCATATAAAGTAGCTGGTGGGACACTCAGCCTTGGCGACTGGCGACGAGACAATGTTAACAGAATGGTACAGCGTCTCTACCAGGGAATTAAAGCAACTAAACCTGACGTTAAATTTGGTATTAGTCCCTTTGGCATTTATCGTCCCGGACAACCCACTGGTATTACTGGGTTGGATGCTTACAACGTGCTGTATGCTGACTCGAAGAAATGGCTAGCAGAAGGCTGGATTGATTATATTGCGCCTCAACTTTACTGGCGCACAGACCAACCACAACAAAGTTATTCGGCGTTGCTAAAGTGGTGGACAGAGGTAAACACAAAACAAAGACACGTTTACGCTGGTAACAATTTGACAGAACCAAGCAACAAGAGTCGGGAGAGTGATGAGATTGAAAAGCAGGTGAAAATTAGTCGTAGCCAAGCTGGAAATTTGTCGCTGGGGAATATCTTCTTTAATGTCGGTGTTTTGACTGAAAATAGTCAGGGCATTGCTGATAAATTCCAAAGTTTGCTTTATAACAAACCTGCACTACCGCCAACTTTGTCTTGGCAGGATACAACACCGCCGCCTCCGCCTATTCAACTACAAGTCAATAACCGCAAACTGAGTTGGGAACCTGGTGATAATCAGCCAGTTCGTTCTTGGACACTTTATCGACAAACTGGTGATACTTGGACAATTCAACGAATTTTGTCTGCTGGCACAACCTTCGCTACCGTTCAACTAGCGGGAACTTATGCCGTGTGTGCAGTGGATAGATTGGCGAATGAGAGTTTAGGAACAGTTATTACAGTGAGTTGAAATAACCATCGGTGAGAGGTTAAAGCCATGAGCTTTTGTAAATATAGCGCTTCTCTGTTGAGTGCAATACAGACCTAACCCCCAGCCCCTTCCCTTGTAGGGAAATTTAACTCTAATCGTTCTAAAAAGCTTTTATGACTCTGGGGAGAGAAAACAAATGCTGGCCTTGAATTGTTGTTCAAAGTGTTGTTTTTTCAACTGAAACAAAGCTTTGAATATTATCTAACGAGAGTAATAAAAGAGCGCTAATTAAGTTTTCGCAACATAGTAAAATTTTTCTCACCCACGCGCTTAAATAAAGAAAGGTAAATACTCAAGAAATAAACATGGCAAGCTTAAATCAGTTATCAGTTATCAGTTATCAGTTATCAGGCGTATGGTGGGGGATTTAGACCCGCCACCAACGCATTCCACCTGGAGGTGGGGGACTTAAACCCAGGGATAAATAGATCACTGATAACTGTTTACTGTTCACTGTTCACTGTTAAACAATCCCACACTGAGTATCGATCTTCTTACTGGCTCAGATCCTAAGGTCACTGCAACAGTCGGTGTTGACTACACTGATTTTGAAAGCAGGATTGTTGATTTTTTTGGGCTTAATGTACAACTCTCAGCTAAACTAGTTGGAGAAGATGGGACTTTATTCAACGGAGGAAATGATGACTTGTTCTTCTATCCAACTAAATTTAATATCAAAGAAGGGACTTACACCTTTGAAGCATTCGTGAGCCGTGGAACGCTGGATGAAGATAACGGAAACGACGAGATATTCGCCAATTTCACTCTCCAAAGCACTGAAGCTGCTTTCAATATAAATACATCGATTAACAGCGCTGTTATCAGTGGGAATTTTTGACGAAACTAAAATAACATATAGCATTCCGAATTGAACTGTAAGAAAATACGGTGATGAAAAGTACCTATTTATAAGCTTTTCAGCTTTTTGATTTCTCACAAATCATTTAGGATTGCTATAGAAAACAGTGCTAGTGAACCCACGCTATTAACGCTCAAGCGCCGACAACATACGGCGTTTACGGTAATTGATAAATACTTCTGAGCATGAAGAGTAGCCAATTATCCCCACAGTGCGCCAAAAATCGCACATCCCTTTGTGAAAATTCCCCACAGCCATCGCTGTGGGGAATTGTCTTTTATGGGAGTGTTGCAAATATTAATTCCAGCAACGGTATAATTTAAGAGCGCAACGCTCAAAAAATCAATTTAGCGAAACTTATTTGATAGAAGAAGATGCCGCATTTGCTTTTGATAAAATGCAACTCTTCCTGCCTCTGGCTTCATTACTTGAATAATTCTTCTATGCCCCTGTATCCCTCAATAATCGAATTATAGTAATAGATAGTAACTATTACTAGACATTTTTATCCTATTCGTTGTCTTGAAATTCAGAATTTTGACACAGGCTTGCTTTTATTTCCAGGTCGTAGCAACGGTCAACTAACTGTATGATTAATTTATATATTGACTCAGGTAGATCGCCGACTTTTTACACTGCAATCATGGGTATGCCACCATCACCAAACGTTGTCCATGAGAACTGGATTGAAAATTAGGGATTCACCTTTGGGTAGATTTAGACGGAATGATTAAAACTGTATATTTGGATGGGGGAACACATAATTTGCCACAAAACCTCATGCCAAATCAGTAATTTCCATATCAACAGATGAAATATTGATTTAATTCTAGTTAATTTGTTCCTTAAGTTCCTCATAAGCCATGACATCCCCTGAGCCTCAAACCGATTTTGAAGAAAAAGCTCCACAAACCTCATTTGAGCCACCTTCTGGAAAACGGCGGTGGCTTTGGGTTTTAGCTGCACTACTATTGTTAGGGGGCGGAGCAGCTCTACTTTGGCGTCCGCAAAATTCAGCACCTTCAACTGCACCTTCAACTACTAATGCTCAACCTCAAGGGGTAAGAGTCAAAATATCGACAGTACAAAGTGGCATTATTGAGGAAAGCTCAGATTTTATTGCTAGCCTAAAATCCCAGCGCTCAGTCACGCTCCAGCCGAGGATTCAGGGCCAAGTTACTCAGATATTTGTTAAACCCGGAGATCCAGTCGTACAAGGAGCGGCAATTCTCCAAGTAGATCCTACGTCACAAGCAAGTGCCAATGGAAGCAATGCTGTGCCTCAAGGATTTTTAGTGCAACTGGAAAATGCCCGCGCTACACTCAAATCTCTGGAGGCACAACGACCATCCTACGTTGCGAATGTACAATTTTACCAGCAGAATTACGAGAAGTTTGTCACCCTAGCCCAGGAAGGAGCCGTATCTCGACAGACTCGCAATCAGTTTGGCGATCGCCTCGCCAATGCTAAGGCTAATCTTGATGTAATTGATTCTAGAATTCAAGCACAACGAGCCAACATATTGCAGGCTGAAAAAACTTTGCAGCAAGCTAATATAAATATTCCCAATCAACAAGGGAATCTCCAGTCCGATAAAATTACCGCTCCCTTTAGTGGCACAGTTGGCAAAATCGCTGTGAAAGTAGGTGCAAAAGTTAATACTTCTACACAATTAGTTAATATCGCGCAAAATCGACCTTTAGAAGTCAATATCTCTGTGCCATTACAGCAAGGGCCTCAATTGCGTAAGGGAATGCCAGTGGAGGTTATGAACACACAAGGTCAAAAGCTTGGTAGAAGTAGGGTATTTTTCATTGCACCTACTGCTAGCAATGAAACCCAAGGAATATTGATCAAAGCACTTTTTGACAACCCTAATGGTCAGTTACATGCAGATCAATTGGTAAGGGCTAGAGTATTCTGGAATCAGCGCCCCGGAATTTTAATCCCCACAACAGCAATGACTCGTATAGGTGGTGACACTTTTGTTTATGTAGTTGAAACAGAAACATCTCCCCAAGGTGTATCTCAACAAGTAGCTCGGCAAAAGCGAGTGAAGCTAGGCGAAATCAAAGATAATAATTACCAAGTTATTGAAGGTTTGCAGCCAGAAGATAAAGTTATTATTTCAGGGTTGCTCAATCTCAGGGATGGTGTTGCGATCGTTCCAGAAACTTAATTAAGGGGAGTGGGAATGAGGGAGAAGTCTTCAATTTTGTCTTTTTGCAATGCCCACCCAAAAGCGTTAACTATAGCGATCGCTCTTACCCTGTAGGTACTCTGTTGGAGAACTCTTAGAGTAGCCGCTATGCGTCTATGATAGTTTAAGATATAACTAGTTTTGTCAATAGTGATTACGCGGGTGCAAAAGCGATCGCAGTTAATGTTATTTCTCCTGGCCCCACCGATACAGAATTGTTTCGAGAAGGCAAAACACAAGAACAGATAGATCGTTTAGCCCAAATGGCTGCGTTTGGCAAACTGGGAGATGTGCAAGAAATCGCCGACGTAGTAGCATTTCTGGCTAGCGACGAAGCTAGATGGATCACTGGGCAAAATATTCGTGTAAACGGTGGAATCGTTTCCAGTAGTCGTTTCAAGCGTTCCGTGCTGTTTTTGCCTTTGATCAGATCCGCAGTGGCGATCGCCCCTGCATTCACCATCGGGTTATAGGGACGGTTAGTAGCCTCGTCTAACACAATCGAGTTAAATGCTTCCCCTGTAGGTTCAACACTGACTTTGCTATTTACATACTCGCGTCCATGATCCTCTAATGCCAAGCCAAACACAAATGCCTTTGAAATGGACTGAATTGTAAATAATTGCTGACATTCTCCCACCTCAAACATCTGTCCATCGGCAGTCAATACGGTTCGGTTAAAGGGCAAAGGGAAAAGGTATTGGTTTTCAATACATCCTTTACCCTTTACCCCTTACCCTTTCCCCAGACCACAAGGAAAGTGAAAAATGCTTATCCGAACCGTATTGGGAATTGGTGCTGCTTCTTTTAGCAGATTTAGCACCAAAAGAATATTTAGCGACGATCATATCGGTAAACGGGACATTCTATGGATTAGGACAAACATTAGGGCCGTTGTTAATGGGCTATGCCTTTGGTTTCGGCGGAATTAATAGCGTATTTTATGCTGCAACTGGTTTTGCAATTCTGATATTTTTTGTATTTAGGTATTGCACTTGTGTGAAAGAAGTCTAACGCTTTCCTCCTAAAATTCGCTCATGGGATTATGGTAATTCTCATTTGCATAAAATACAAAAAACTTTATCCCATCCTATTAAATATCTCTGTTTGATTGGGTGGGGTTTTTAGATCAGGTAAAGGAAAAGAAAGGGTAGGTTTGTTTTTGCTAGCCGATGCAATGGCATTACCAGTCGATGCAATGGCATTACCAGTCGATGCAATGGCATTACCAGTCGATGCAATGGCATTACCAGTCGATGCAATGGCATTACCAGTCGATGCAATAGCATTACCAGTCGATGCAATGGCATTACCAGTCGATGCAATGGCATTACCAGTCGATGCAATGGCATATTGGACAAATACATTTAGGAAGTGAGAGTATTTTCAATGCGGCGGTCGGGGATGAGCCACATAACTGCAACCACAACATATAGTATACAGGCAAGCCATGAGTTTATAAAGGCAAGTGGAATTGCCACTGCATACAATACCACCGATATTTTTCCTTTGAAATCTCGACCCACTGCGATCGCTAATGTCGAATCGCTGCCATGATGAGAAATTAGGGTGCGGGTAAGGATAAAGTAAGCCAATGCAGACAGCAACAATACCGTACCATAAAGGGCAACTGGCATAGCAGCAAAGTTATTCTCACCCATCCAGCCAGTGACGAAGGGGATTAGCGACAACCAAAACAGCAAATGCAGATTCGCCCAAAGGATACGCCCATTAACGTGTCGAACTGCTTGTAAGAGATGATGGTGATTGTTCCAGTAGATGCCAAGAAAGATAAAACTTAGCACATAGCTGAGAAATATTGGAATCAGGGGACGCAGCGCAGCTAAATCGAACCCATGCGGCACTTTGATTTCCAGCACCATAATGGTGATGATAATGGCAATCACCCCATCGCTGAATGCTTCTAATCTGCCTTTTCCCATTTACGCATTCCTTTTTTATTTACTTGAAAGTAAGCTGTGACACTCTGCACTTTATCGTACCAAGTAGCCACCGTTGATGAAGATTGTCTGCGGGTGATCCTTGATATGCTGTGGTTGCTTTCCCTTAACCTACTCCATACCCTGTATACGGACGCTTATACGGCGGATGTAAACCCAGAACAATATCCTCCTTCGACACGCCAATTTCTACTAATTCTCGCGCAATGTCTACATCAGTCATATTGCGCTGAATCCAAATCTTTCCATCTTTAATATCCAAATGGATGATACAGTTGTAAACTCGCTTAAATCTTTCCCAGCCAACTTCTAAAAGCTGGTAGTGGTTATGTTCTGTATCAAACACAAGCTGAGACTCAATGTCTGAATTGCCACTATCAAAAGTAGTGTGAGACGTTAATATTTGGCGGATGCTTTGGCGATACTGTTCTACTCTTTGCATTCGACAATCACCTCCTGAAGTGGATCATAACTCACCAACTTCACTTGATAGAGCTTGACAGCTTCCTGAGTGAATCGCTCCTGAAAAAACGACTCAAATAAATGTATCGACAGGAATTGCTAAATATAATGTTCTATAGGATTACTATTTGATTTTTGAACGAAATTAAGTATTGTAGAGTGTTGTAGAGTGTGTTAGAACGGAGTTCGTAACGCACTATTATCAAGGGTTTGATGCCGTACTCTCTGTGCTAACACATCCTACGGATATTTTCATAAATCAAACCGGATTCCTATAGTTAAATATCAACTGCTGCGGCTAAAAAATACAGCAGCGACAATAATCAAACCTAAAAGTGCTAAGGGAACCCAAAGATTGGGAATATCTGACAAACTCATATTTAATTACCAATTAAGAATTATCTTAAGCCAATACCGCCTTTAGCGAATTCTTCAACAGTTTTCTGTGAGAATTCGTGAGTTGCGATCGCTTGCAACATTGCCAATGGTAAAGTCAAATGATCCGCTCCGGCTTGCAATGAAGCGGCTGCTTCTTCTGGAGATTTGATACTAGCTGCTAAAATTTCCGTATCACTGCCTTTGAGTACACTAGCCATATCCTGCACCAAAGCAATACCGTCACCTAACAACCGCGTAGCTCGATTTACATAAGCTATGGCAATTTTAGCTCCTGCTTCCCGTGCTACTGCTGCCTGTGCTGCACTGTAAATTGCTGTCACTGAACAGGTAATTTCTGGTGATAAACTTGCCACCACTTCAAAACCTAACGGTGTTGCAGGAATCTTCAAAATTGTTTGTGAACCAATAATCTCGAAAGCTTTTCTACCTTCAGCTAGCATAAGAGCTTTATCAGATGCCACAAGTTGATAGTATAAAGGGCCATCCGTCAAGGCAACCAATTTTTTGAGCGTGGTTTCTGGTGGCGTATCGCTTTGAGACAACAGCGTGGGATTTGTTGTAATGCCTTTCACCCATCCCCAAAGCTTAACAACTTCAGCTTCCGATGCGATCGCTGAGTCTAGATAAATTGCCATAATTTCTCCCGATCAATTCCCCGATATTAATGTACAATAGCCGCACATGAGTTGTGACAAGTTACAGCAGTTTTTAATTGGATAAATTTAATTTATGATCAAGTTTTTCAATCAGGCAACCAACAGTATATTGTTACGTTTTATACTCAATAATCAAGAAACCAGTATTTATCTTAAGAAGGAATTATCGCTGGGGGTTATGCCTTCCTTGTGTTCGTCTTTGAGATGGTGGCAAGCCACGACTTGATTTAAAGAGGAGCTTCTTCAACGAGCGCTCGTCAATCCAAGCTTGCTATCCATTAGTTACAACACAGTTTTTCATTATAAATTTAATACTATTTTTATTATTTCCATAAATTTTTTCAATATCTAAAACTCTAGTGTTAAACAGCAAATAAGATTAAAATTGATTGTTAATTGCTAGATGTAGTAATTTGTACTTGGTTAAATTTGAAAGTTATTAGGTTAGGTAAAGCGAAAAGTTTAAGTATATCCTGTACCTTTTCGCCTTATTTTACCCAATAAACTTGGTGAACTATTAGGTATCAAGAAATAATGTTGAAACGTCGCACAATATTAGGATGATGGTTATCGAGTGCGAGCGGACTGGGAAGAAGGAATAAAGGTGTACTGAGTTTTGTTCAAAAATCAAATATGAGTCCTATACAAATCTGAGACAGTAATAGTTATGCTTCCTCTTGAACAATTGTTTTGTCCTTGTTGTACTCCAGCCATATTGCATTTGCTGACTCAATCCGAGCTGACTCAGCACATACTCCAATTAAGAACGGGGTCAGTTGCTGCGGCTATCAGAAGGAATCAAAAACAGCAGCAGGGATCTCTATCCGTAGCAGGGCAAACGCATCTAAATATTAACGAGTCTAGTTAAAAGTAGAATGCATCAGAGTATAAGCCCTGTAGGACTTTCAGAAAAAGAAATATTCATTGTAAAGGAACGAGAATAATTATAAAGGCAAGCATACTATCACTACAAATTTTGGAGCGAGGGCGTGGGTACTGCGGTTATCTCTGGTGCAGTACCTTGGGTTGGAGTTACTGGAGTGGCGATCGCTTTTGGCTTAAGTTTGTTGACTGCTGCCTATACTTTTGGTTCTATTAGTGGATGTCATGCATCGCCACACGGAGATATTTCGATGTGGCTTTCAAGTGATAATCTTCTTATACAGCAGCCTACACGGAGAACTTAAGATGACATCTCCAGAAACGGTTACATGGCTACAAGAACGGACGAGTTTAGGAATTCTCTCATCTGAGGTGTTAAATGCGATCGCACAAGTAATTGAAGAACAAGTTATACCAGCCGAAACTGACTTAGTTAGCGAAGGCACTCCTCCAGAAGCCCTTTATATTCTTGTAGAAGGTCAACTCGAAAGCAATAGCACCAATCAAACCAACCCAGCCTTAGCTTGTGGATTCCTCCCCGGAGCAGTGATTGAACTCAAAGAATTGCTCTTGGATGAATTAACTCCATTCACAATTACTACGGTGACAGATTGTCATTTATGGGTTGTACCTGGTGACAAATTTCGTGAATTAGCCACCCAATACCCCGAAATTGCTCAGGCTTTTTCGCGTCAATTGGCTCAAGAATTAGCTCAGGCTACATCTGCACTTGGGTATGAACAAGAACGATCTGTTGCTTTGCGACCATATTTAGTTACCAAAGCCCAACGCGGAATTGTCGGTACAAGTCGCTATGCAGTAAAACTGCGCGAGCAAATTCGTTTATCGGCGGCTGACCGTAAATCTGTGGTTATTTTCGGAGAACCAGGGTTAGAAAAAGACAATATAGCAGCCCTCATCCACTTTGGTTCTCCAAAACGGCGAGAACCAATTATTAAAGTAAATTGCGGTATTCTGCAAACAAGCGGTGCAGATTTATTCGGTCGCGCTGGCGGTAAACCAGGACTGTTGGAATGGTTGGGAGAAGGTACTTTAGTTCTCAACAACATCCAAGAATTGCCCGAAGAATTATTACCTGCGGTGACGCAGTTGCTCAAAACTGGCACATATACCCCCGTCAGTCGTTCAGAAGAAGCAACACCTGAACCTCGTCCTAGTAAAGCCAGAATTCTGATTGTTTCCGAAAAAACTCAGCCCATAATTGAACGCTGTATTGGTCAGATTATTAAAGTACCACCGCTACGGGTGCGGAAAGCTGATGTTCAGGCACAGGTTGAATATTATACTAGTCTCTACATTCGGGCTAGAGGCGTTCCGAAACCGCACATTACCCCAGAAGCTTTACGTCGCCTCCAGTCTTATGATTTTCCTGGCAATCTCAAGGAATTAAAAAATCTGGTAGAAAGAGCGATCGTGCAAGCGGAGGGTGCTAATGAATTAACAGAAGAAATTTTCTGGCCAGCCGAAACGAAGAAAAAACGATTTCGAGTGAATCTGTTAAATGTCTATCCTCGTTTGCGGCGATTTTTGCGTAGTCCTTGGTGGCCCGATCGCATTAACTATGGTTTTACTGCAACGGCTTTTGCGATTATCGTTGCAGTCTTATTTATTGGGCCACAAACCCGCGATCGCAATTTCGTATTAAATCTATTTTGGGCTTGGTGGTGGCCTTTCTTCTTATTTCTCTTTCCCTTTTTGGGACGTATTTGGTGTTCTGTTTGTCCCTTCATGATTTACGGAGAAATTACCCAAAAGTTATCTCTCTGGCTGTGGCCTCGAAAACTCAAGCGCTGGCCTAGAGAGGAAGCTGAGAAATGGGGCGGATGGTTTCTCTTTGGGCTATTTACCCTAATTTTCTTATGGGAAGAACTCTGGCATTTAGAAAATACTGCCTACCTTAGCGCTTGTTTGCTGCTGTTAATTACGGCTGGGGCAATGATTTTCTCTGCGATTTTTGAGCGGCGATTTTGGTGTCGTTATCTCTGTCCCATCGGCGGGATGAATGGTTTATTTGCCAAACTCTCAATGACGGAACTTCGCGCACAGCAAGGTATTTGTTCTGCCAGTTGCACTACGTACCAGTGCTATAAAGGTGGGCCGCAAAAAGGCGAAGGGATGGAAACTAATGGATGTCCCTTATATTCCCACCCAGCGCAATTAGAAGATAACAGAGATTGCGTACTGTGCATGACGTGCCTGAAAGCCTGTCCTCATCGTTCTGTTGAGTTCAACTTGCGTCCCCCTGGTATTGAACTGTGGACAACTCATGTACCCCGCACCTATGAAGTAGCATTATTGTTTTTGTTGTTGGGTGGAATATATCTGCATCGCTTGCCAGAGTTGCAATCTTGGTTGAGGTTACAACTGGATTTAACTCAGTTTTGGCAGCACTTGGGATTATCGCTGCTAGTGTTAATCATCCCAGCAATATTTACCTTTGGGGCTTATAGCTTGTTGCAAGTGTTCAACTTTAACCGCAAGCCTCGATCATTTGTAGAACTTGCCTATGGTTACCTACCATTAGTGTTAGGGGGAAACTTAGCTCACTATCTGCGTTTAGGCTTAGGCGAAGGCGGACGGATTTTACCCGTAACCTTTGCTACCCTTGGACTGAGTGGTGAACAATTACCAATATTGGTTGCTCATCCGGCTGTCATTGCCTTTTTGCAAGGTGCAACAATAATTTTTTCCGTGTTAATGACTATACTATTAACGCAAAAGATTGCCAAGCAACCAGTGCGATCGCTCATGGCGCAACACCTAGCAGCGATCGCTTTGGGAGTTAGTATGTGGGCGATTATCGTGTTTTGAGTTTCACATAATATATAGCGATATATAGCGATCGTGACAATACGGTTTGGTTAACATGTTTGTCTCTCAAAGATCCCCCCAACCCCCCGATAAATTGGGGGGCTTTTTCTTCTAATTACCCCCTTAAAAAGGGGGTCGCCGCAGACGGGGGATCTTATCCGAACCGTATTGGGAATTATCCTTCTTTCCTCTCCCTCTGCTGCCTGTGCGTCTGGAGCGGTTTCTTAGGAGAGCGCTAGAATGAAATAGCCCTGTATTGCACCTAACAGAGAACAGCTACTATATACAGTTATTATATGGTTAGTCTGTAACTTTTCTGTCTCAGGACTCAATACAACTGGCCATGAAACGAAAGTTTTTACCGATTATTGCATCACTCTTGACCATCGGTTTAATATATGCAGCGGTATATCATATCTTAGGCGAAATCTGTTTGTATCCCGATGTACTATATAACCCAAATGAAGGTAAGTCAATTAAAGCCAGAACATTGGCTATAGTTGCTGTTCCGTATGCCCAGATGGGACAAAAGGATAAATCCTCAAAAATATTAGCTCAAGCATTAAAGAACGCCCAGGAGATTAAGGAGATCAATACCTATTCTTCTCGAAGAAGTTCTGCACTGCTTAAAGTAGCTGCCAAGTATGCAGAAGTTGGGCAACCCGCTCAAGCTCTTCAAGTTATTAAGATAGCCAAAGAAGGTGTTGAACATGGAAGTGGGGCTGCTCAGGAGCTAAATGAGGCAGCAGTCAAGGCTGCCGAAGCAGGTCGCTTCAACCAAGCCCTTCAGCTTACCCAGTTGCTCGATAATAAAGCAATTGGATATTTTGAAAACAGAGACAGTGCTATAGCTGAAGTCGCTGTTGAAACTGCCCAAGCTGGGCTATACGACCAAGCTTTTCAACTTCTTAGCTCGATTGAGGAGAATACCGATAAGACAGGAGAGGCATTAACTAAGATTGCTGAGTTGGCGACTTCTACAAAACTTAGAAGTCAAGCCTTGCCGTTATTAGATCAAACCTTTGAACTTGCCAATAGAATTAAGAATGTTAGTGCTTTAGCTAAGGTAGCTAGTCAGTACACAGAATTAGGACAGAAAGCTAAATCTGAACAAATATTAAACCAATCTCTTCAGCTTACCCAATCTGATAAGTATATCCCCAACCAAATTGAAAACATAGTCAAGATTGCTGTTAGCTATGCAAACATAGGACAACAAGATAAAGCTGTACAGATATTAGACAGAACTTTTGGGGCTGTTCAGCTTATTCAGATTAATAATATACCAAAACCAATATTGCCCGAACTCGCCATTGGTTACGCAAAAATAGGTCAAAAAGATAAAGCCTTACAAATATTAAATAAAGCCTTTCAACAGAATAAAATTAATAAAAATTTTTGGAAAACTGATCAATTCACTCAAATTGCTGTTAAATACGAGGAGATGGGACTTCATCAACAAGCTTTGGAAGCTGCTAAAATGCTGGGGGCGCCTGAAAGAGTTCGGGCATTAGTTGCAGTAGCGGTTGAAGATGCAGAGCAATCTCAATATGACCTAGCTATTAAGAACATCAAATCTATTGGAAACGATTACCCTCATGAAGTTCGCCCCGACAAAATGAATGGACTATCTCAAATTGCCATGAAAGCTGCGTCAGCAGGGCAATATGAACAAGCATTTAAAAGTATTGAGTCTATAGATGATGATTTTTGCGGAGATTGTATCGCTAAACCCTTAATAAAACTTGTTAACAAGGCTACTAGAACAGAAACAAAAGATAAAGCCTCACAATTGTTAGACAAAGCCTTAAGCGTTGCTCAGTTTACTATCCTAGATCAACCTGAACGAGTTGGAGTATTGGCTGAAGTTGCTAATCATTATGCACAACTGGGACAACAGCAGAAAGCTTCAGATATACTAGCTAAAGCCCTTAAAATTGGCGAAGATATTTCTATTTCAAAGTCGATGCCTGAAAACATCTCCATACATTTTACCTGGTTCAAGTATCCTTGTCCATATATCCGTTGATAAGGGAACTTTTTAGATTTTGGTAGTGGTGGTTATTACTAATACCAATTCACAAAAATCCTGATACACATTTCTCCTAGTGGCATTGCCATGCCCCCACCAACGTATTTGTATCATTATTAAAGTGAAGATGACCCCATTGGCGACCCACTGACTGTTCCCAACCTTTTGCTGTGACGACTGGCAAAAGAAAGCACAGAAGTGTTTTGGTTAATCAGAATCTGGTGGCAATTGAAAAACGATAAACAGGCGCAAGTCTTAGAGGATGTTTAAAAAGTTTTGGGCGAATATAATTCGCTACTATACAGGCTAAGTCCGCCTGCGCGGACTAACACAAAATTAGGTATTTCAAACCTGCGAAGGCAGGTTTTGTCTGTGTAGCCGCGATTTCCAATCGCTAGGGCTGGCTTAGAGCAGAATTAGCGAAATAGTATTTGAAGAGTTAATTTAACCTGAATTTCGGGAATTATTATAGTAACAATCAAAATCTATTATAAAACAACATTCAGTCAAGTAATAATGCTTAAATTAATTGCTCGTATCCCGGATTATAGTATTGCAAGTTTAATTTATGAAACTACTGCCACAGTAATTTATCGAGCATACTCCAAGGCTAAGGGGCATTCAGTTGTGATCAAACTGCTCAAGGCAGAATATCCTACTGTCAAAGAGATTGCTCAGATTAAGCACGAATACGAAATTATCCAAAACTTGAACATTACAGGTGTAATTAGAGCTTATGAATTAATCAGTTACGACAACGGTTACAGTAATGGTCTAGCAATGGTTTTAGAAGATTTTGGTGGAGAATCTTTAAAAGTTCAGATATCTAATACAGGCTTTGAACTTAGAAAATTTCTCAACATTGCCGGTCAAATTACTGAAACTTTAGGAGAGTTACATACCCACCACATTATTCATAAGGATCTTCAGCCGGAAAACATTCTTTATAACCCCAATACCGAAAAAATAAAATTGATTGACTTCAGCATCGCTTCGCTGCTGTCAAAAGAAAGCCCAGAAATCAGTAGCCTCAACCTCCTAGAAGGAACGCTGGCTTATATGTCGCCAGAGCAAACCGGACGCATCAACCGAACCTTAGATTATCGCACAGATTTTTACTCATTAGGTGTCATTTTCTACGAAATGCTCACGGGTCGGCTCCCCTTTCAGAATGCTCAAGACCCAATGGAATTGGTGCATTGTCACATTGCGAAAATTCCAGTAGCTCCGCATGAGATTAATCCTAATGTACCACTGGTAATCTCTGCGATCGCTATGAAACTTCTGAGCAAAACTGCTGAAGACCGCTACCAGAGTGCTTACGGGTTAAAGGCTGACCTAGAACAAGCAGCAATACAACTGCAAACAAAAGGCAGCATTGACCTTTTTACTTTAGGTCAGCAAGATTTTTCGCATCAATTCCAAATAGCTCAAAAACTTTACGGTCGGGAAGTAGAAGTGGCGGCTTTAATGGCTGCCTTTGAAAAAGTTAGCCTTGGTTCTAGCGAAGTTGTGTTGGTAGGAGGATATTCTGGTATCGGCAAATCCTCATTAGTTAACGAAGTTCACAAACCGATTGTCCGGCAAAGAGGTTACTTTATTGGTGGCAAATTTGATCAACTCAAACGAGATATTCCTTATGCTTCTTTGATTCAAGCATTTCGAGAATTGATGCGACAACTGTTAGCTGAAAGCCAAGCCAGAGTTGAGGTTTGGAAAAATAAATTACTACAAGCATTGGGAGCTAACGGTCAAGTTATTATTGATGTCATCCCGGAAGTAGAACTGATTATTGGGCAGCAAGCGCCTGTACCGCAGTTGGGCGTTGCTGAATCTCAAAACCGTTTTAATCGGGTGTTTAAGCAATTTATCCATGCCTTTACTGCTGCGGAACATCCCTTAGTACTGTTTTTAGATGACCTCCAATGGGCAGATGCTGCCTCTGTCAACCTAGTCGAGAATCTGATGACTGACCCAGAAAGTCAGTATTTCTTACTGATTGGGGCTTACCGAGATAACGAAGTTAATCCCACCCATCCACTGATGTTAATGCTAGAGGCAATTCAAGCATCTGGGGCTACTGTTGAAGAGTTGTTTTTGAAGCCATTAGCAACACCTCATATTACTCAACTAGTTACTGACACGTTCAATTGCGAATCATCTCAGGCAGAACCTTTAGCCGATTTACTGTTTCAAAAAACCCAAGGTAATCCTTTTTTCTTGACTCAGTTACTAAAAGTACTACATCAAGATAATCTTTTGATATTTGATTATCGTTCAGGTTTATGGCAGTGGGATCTCAACAAAATTCAGGAACAAGCCATTACCGATAATGTTGTCGATTTAATGGTGAATAAAATTCAAAGGTTCTCAGAACAAACGCAGCAAGTTTTACAATTAGCTGCTTGTGTTGGGAACCGTTTTAATTTAGAAACCCTAGCTGTAGTAAACGAAAAATCTACATCGGCAACAGCAGTTGATTTATGGGAAGCTTTGCGGGCAGGATTAATTCTTCCTTTGAGTGATACTTACAAAATTCCTCAATTGTTGAATCAATCAGAATTGGCAACATACTGCAATACTGCTGTACAAGTTGATTATAAGTTTTTACACGATCGCGTTCAGCAAGCTGCTTATTCTTTAATACCAATCGATCAGCAAAAACAAGTACACCTAAAGGTAGGTAAATTACTATTACATAATACTGAAAAATCCCAATTAGAAGAACATCTTTTTGATATTGTCAACCATTTCAATGCTGGCGGTTCATTGATTGTGGAACCAGCAGAAAGATATGAACTAGCAGAATTAAACCTGAAAGCAGGTCAACGGGCAAAATCATCTTCGGCGTTTGTAACTGCACTCAAGTTGCTAGAAACAGGGATGAGTTATCTACCTGAAAATAGCTGGCAAGATAATTATTTACTTACCCTAAATTTATATTTACAATCTGGAGAAGCGGAATTTTTAAATGGAAAATATGAGGAAGCCTTGCTGATTTTTGAGCAGACTTTCAGCCAGGTTAAAACTACTCTTGATATGTGTCGGGTGAATGAATATCGAATTATGTGTTATCGGATGGAGAATGATTTAAACTCCGCATATAAAATTGGGTTAAATACTTTAGAGCTTTTAGACTTAGAGTTTACAGCTTATCCTGATGATGCATATCTATTGGAAAAACTTAATCAAACCAAAAAAGTTATTGGCGATCGCTCAACTTTTAGTCTCGCAGAACTACCGCCAATGCAAGATGAAGAGAAGTTAATGGCTCAACGCATTTTAAAAGAAGTCTGGCCTATTGCCTACTTTTTAGGATCTAAAGCGTTGCATATCACATCGATGAATATAACTCAACTTTCAGTTCAGTATGGCAACTCACCAATTTCGGTATTTGGCTATATGCTTTATGCTTTTAATCTGGTGTTTCAATATGGTGAAGTTGATTCAGGTTATGAGTTTGGTAAGCTATCTTTACGATTGCATGAAGTTTTAAGAACTAAGGAATTAGAAGCAAATATTTTGAATATGTGGGGCGGTTTAGTTTGTCACTACAAAGACCATATTAGCGAGAGTAAACCTTATTTATTGAAAGGATTTAATAGTGGTTTAGAAACAGGTTCTTATCAATGGTCTGGTTATTGTTCAGTTAATTTTTTATGGCAATCATTATTTGGAAATGAATCTTTAGAAAAAACCGCAGAAATAGCCGAAGATTTTATTCCTAGCCTCCGCAAGATTGACAAAAATATGTTGAACTACCATCTGCTGGCTATGGAAGCGATCGCTAACCTAATTAAGCCAGCAGAAAAGATTGATGAACTTGTTGGAACTTGGGCAGATGAAGAGCAAGTGCTAGAGTTTGCACAGGCATCTTCGGATATGTTGAGTGCATTTGTAGTTTATATCTATAAACTTGCACTCTGTAACTGGTATGGAGAATTTATCAAAGCTGTTGAGTATGCAGACAATGCAGAAAAATATGTAGGGGGAGCGCGAGGAATTTTTATTAATCCTGTTTTCTATTTTCACCAAAGTATTGCCTTAGCAGGAGCTTATGCAGAGGCAGATACCGAAACTCAAGCCATTTATCTTGATAAACTAAACGTCAACTTAGAAAAATTCCAGCAATGGGCAATGCACTGTCCAACCAATTATCAACACAAGTTCCTGCTGATTCAAGCAGAAGTGGCTCGGATTCATCAACAAGATTATCAGGCAATGGAACTGTATGATAAGGCGATCGCTTCTGCTGCCGAAAACGGTTATTTACAAAATGAAGCCTTAGCAAACGAACTGGCATTTCGATTTTACTTAGCCAAGGATAGGAAAAACTTTGCCAAAATTTATTTAAAAGAAGCCCGCTATGGCTATTTAAAGTGGCAAGCTACGGGTAAAGTTCGGCAACTGGACGAACAATATTCGCAAATTTTTAGAGATACAGTTGAGCGGCGTAGGGCTACAAAGCAGATTCAGGATATTTCTGAAGCTAAAACCCAAACTCTAGATATCAGTACAGCGATTAAAGCATCCCAAGCACTCTCAAGCGAGATGGAGTTAAATCCTCTGCTGGAGAAGATGATGACGATCGCAATCGAGAATGCTGGGGCCCAAATGGGTTATCTACTTGTAAAACGAGAGAACCAGTGGATAATTGAAGCCGAAGGAAGCATTGATCGAGATCAACTGACAGTGCGATCGTCGAGTCTGTTTCAAGTAAAGCATAAACTACCAGTTTTGCTGATTAACTATGTTGAAAGAACAAAAGAAAATTTGGTTTTAGACGATGCTAGCCATACAGAGCGTTTTGTGAGTGACAACTATATTGTTGCCAATCAACCCAAATCAATTATGTGTTTGCCTTTCTCTCATCAGGGTAAGCTAACTGGAGTTCTTTACCTGGAAAATAACCTCACCACCGGAGTCTTTACCGCAGAGCGATTAGAGGTACTGAACTTGTTAACCTCGCAAGTTTCCATCTCCATAGAAAATGCTCGGCTCTACACAAATTTGCACATATACTCCCAGGAGTTAGAGATTTCAGAAACACAAGCGCGTGAGAAAGCAAAACAGCTAGAACACACCCTCGATGAATTGAAGCTCACCCAGTCTCAGATGGTGCAAAGCGAAAAAATGTCTAGCTTGGGGCAGTTGGTAGCAGGGGTTGCTCACGAAATCAATAACCCAGTCAGCTTTATCTACGGCAACCTTACTTACGTTAATAATTATGTCAAAGACTTGATGAGTGTAGTAGAACTTTATCAGCAGCAAAACCAGAATTTACCGCCTAAAGTTCAGAACGAGATAGATGCGGTTGACTTAGATTTTTTGATGGAAGACTTACCTAAGCTGTTGGCTTCCATGAAAGGGGGAACCGATCGCATTCGCCAAATTGTGTTATCTTTACGAAACTTTTCCCGTTTAGACGAAGCTGAAGTTAAAGCCGTTGATATTCATGAGGGCATTGATAGCACCTTAATGATTTTGCAAAATCGGCTGAAACCCGAACCAGACTCTCTGGGAATTCAGGTAATACAGGAGTACGGCAACCTGCCACCCGTAGAGTGCTACCCTGGCCAACTGAATCAGGTATTTATGAATCTGATCGCTAATTCAATTGACTCTTTGGAAGAATTTAACAAACATCGGACTTATGCCGATATTGCACGTCAGCCAAGTATCATTACAATTCGTACTACTGTTGAAGGCGATTTTGCCGTCATTCGCATTGCTGATAACGGTTCTGGTATCAGCGAAAATGTACGGCAAAAACTCTTCACACCCTTTTTTACCACCAAACCTGTTGGTAAAGGCACTGGTTTAGGGCTATCTATTAGTTACCAGATTGTGACTAATAAGCATCGAGGACAGTTGGAGTGTGTATCCGTTTCAGGACGAGGGGCTGAATTTATGATCTCTATCCCCCTTAAGGCAACGCAGGGGGAGTTGTGTAGGTTCTAATTTTTATTTATCTGTTAAGGCAGGCAGGGGGAGCAGGGGGAGAGAAAAAAGCTTAACTGAACTGTATTTGACCACAGAATAGGTTTCAACTCTTCTAGTAGTTTCGTAGGGTGCGTTATGGACACGCCGAAATAACAAATGGGTACACCGAAATAACAAATGGGTACGCCGAAATAACAAATGGGTTCGCCGAAATAACAAATGGGTTCGCCGAAATAACAAATGGGTTCGCCGAAATAACAAATGGGTTCGCCGATATAACAAATGGGTACGCCGAAATAACAAATGAGTTCGCCGATATAACAAATGAGTTCGCCGATATAACAAATGAGTTCGCTGATATAACAAATGAGTTCGCTGATATAACAAATGCGATCGCCGATATAACAAATGCGATCGCCGATATAACAAATGCGATCGCCGATATAACAAATGAGTTCGCTGATATAACAAATGAGTTCGCCGATATAACAAATGAGTTCGCTGATATAACAAATGAGTTCGCTGATATAACAAATGAGTTCGCTGATATAACAAATGAGTTCGCTGATATAACAAATGCGATCGCCGATATAACAAATGCGATCGCACTTGACAATCGCTACAATTTTTCCCCTACTCCCCTGCCTCCTGCCCCCTGCCCCCTGCCTCTAACAAATAAATTAATGCTTCCACTAAAGCCTGATTTTGTTCATCTGTGCCAACAGTAATGCGTAATTTATCATCTAATCCAGGCTGCTTGAAGTAGCGGATTAAAATTCCCCGTTCCTTCAGTTTTTGATACAGATATTCTGCATTTCCTTCTCTGGGCTGTACCAGCAAAAAGTTAGCTTGCGAATCCCAAAGGTGAAAACCTAATTGCTTTAAGTCTGTTGCTAACTGATTCCGCGATGCTTTAATCTTTGCCACACAAGCATTTTTATAAGCTTGATCGGTAATCGCAGCCGTGCCAATTGCACAAGCGATCGCATCTATGTTATAGCTATCTTTCACCTTAAACAATCCCTGCAACAGCTTGGGATTTGCCACCCCAAATCCCAGCCGTAATCCAGCCAACGAGTAGCCTTTAGAAAGTGTGCGAATTACAATGACGTTTTCGTAGTCCTTTACCAAAGCCAATGCATTCTCTTCGGTAAAATCTATGTATGCTTCGTCAATCACTAAAACTCCCGATAACTGGCTGGCTAATTTTCGCAGATCATTTGTTGCTACCACATGCCCCGATGGACTATTAGGCGACGCAATGAATGTTACAGATCCATTGGCCGCAACCAATTCTTCTAAAGGTAAACTGTAATCCTGGCTGTAAGGAATCTCAATAATTTCCGCAGCTTGCATTTCTGTTAATGTGCGATATAGCACATAAGTTGGCATCGGATAAACTACTTTCTTTCCAGGTTCTGCACAGGCTCGAATCACCACACTCAACAATTCATCACTGCCATTTCCCACAATTATCCAATCGCTAGGAACACCCAAAACTTTACTTGCAGCTTGCCGGAACTCGTCCCCGAAAGGTTCTGGATACCGCCGCAACCACTCGCCATCAATATTTTGCAGCACAGCTAACGCCGCAGGCGAAGGAGGATAGGGGTTCTCGTTACTGTTGAGTTTAATTATCTTTGTACCGCGTTGAGGCTGCTCACCGGGAATGTAGCTAGCCATTGCATCTACATTAGAGCGAAAGTAGTTGGTCATAGAGCATGAGATATGGAGAAAACAGAATTTTATTAGTTAAGAGTTCATTAGACATTTAATCCTTGGTTCAAGGGAAGCAAGCTACGCGTAATGTTCCGCATAAAAGTAGGACTTACGCAAAAATTGCTAAAAAGCTTAATTTCTCGAACCGCCAAGACGCCAAGAGCGCCGAGAATTCGTAGAGTGTGCGTAAGTCCTAAAAAGGTATTATCGAATAACTGTTAATCTACCTGATTTTGGGCTTAACCCAGAAATATTGAGAGGGGGCAGGGGGCAGGGGGCAGGGGAAGAAGAATTATTGATTAATGCCCAATGACAAATGACAAATGACAAATGACAAATCATTACCGATATATTATTTTTTACAAACCCTATGGCGTTCTGTGCCAGTTTACAAAAGATGCTCCCACACATAGCACCCTGAAAGATTATATTGATGTACCTGATGTGTATCCTGTGGGACGTTTAGACTGGGATAGTGAAGGGTTGCTCCTATTAACGAATGATGGACAATTGCAACATCGTCTCGCCCATCCGCGTTTTGGCCATAAACGTACTTACTGGGTACAGGTAGAGCGAATTCCAGATGCAGATGCGATAAAAAGGTTGCAAACAGGTGTGGAAATTCAAGATTACCGCACTCAACCAGCAGAAGTTAGGCTGTTACCACAAGAACCACAGCTACCTGAACGCAATCCGCCGATTAGATTTCGCAAAAATGTACCGACAGCTTGGCTGGAAATGACTTTGACAGAGGGAAAAAACCGCCAAGTACGGCGTATGACTGCGGCTGTAGGGTTTCCGACTTTGCGACTGGTTAGGGTTAGCATAGCCCACCTACAATTAGATGACCTACAATTGGGTCAATGGCGCGATTTAAGCACATCTGAACTCCAATTTCTACATAATTTTAGTAAATCGAAAAGTTTTCCTCCAAAGACGAATCCTCTCTAACAGGAATCGACTTTCTGCTATAAGCCAGCGACAAGCTTTATTTATTTTGAACCAATCTAAAATCTAAAATACAAAATTGCTATGACTCAAGAACAACAAACCGCAATTGCAGGTATCTATGAAGTCTGTATTGGCGTTCCAGAAGCAATTTCTGCAATTCAGTATTGGGAGCAATTTGGCTATCGCATTGGTGAAATCGGTGAATTAACCGCAGATGTAGCCAATCAATTATATGGAGTGAATTCATCTTTACGCTCAATCCGCCTCTACCACCAAAATTCAGATCATGGTTTGATTCGGCTGATGATTTGGCAAAATCCTACCCATGAAGGCTTGGGAACAGCGTCGATGAAAATTAAGGGAAATCGCTGGGCGACAAGCTTAACGGCAGATGTTTTAAATATTTTAAATCATATAGAAAATGCTAAAGCGGCAGGTTTGCCTATTAGATACTCTATCCCTTATTGGGAAGTCATCTACAACAAAGAGAGGAAAAGCCGTCCTTTTATTGAGCCAGCAGTTGGTGTACGAGAAATGCTGCTACTCCAACCCTTAGCTCGACAGGTTTTATTTCAACGGTTTGGCTATACACTACCGCATTACGGACAAGTTAACCTTAATGCTGCTCTCAAGACTAGTCAGTTTACCCACCTGGGAATCATAGTTCAAGATGACAGCAAAGAAACGCTGAAGTTTTATGAAGAAGTTTTGGGTTTGCTGCGTGTACGTGATGATGTCGAAACTAGCTATGAATCTTCACCAGCAGGTAAAGATATTTTTGACCTTAATCCTGGTGAAAAGTTTATTGTTACGGCCTTTGATGATCCCCGTTCTTCTAAGTCTGACCTGATGGCCGCACGCAGTGGTAGACTTTATATCATTCGATTCCCAGAAGAGATAAATCTAGAATCGCGCTTTGAGGCTGCCCAACCAGGTAGCTTGGGTATGTCTTTATATACCTATCGGGTAAAGGGAATACAAGAGTATTGCGATCGCATCAAAGCAAGTACTGTACAAAAAGTTACAGATATCATTAGTAATGAGTTTGGCGAGATGAGTTTTTCATTTGTTGCGCCAGATGGCTACTTCTGGACTTTGCTAGAAGGTAATTAAACAATTCGCAATTCGCAATGACGCTCGTTCCTTGCTAACGCAATTCGTAATTACGTTTTGTAACGATAATTTTAATTAGGCATCAAAATGTGCAGCCGTCGTTAGGCAGGGGAATTAAATCCTTAAACTTTGTTAAAACCGTTTTCTTAAGTAGCTTTTATTCTTTGCAAACCAGTGTAAATATTAAACCTTTCTCCGCGCAGGAATCCAATCAAGGTAATTCCGAATTCTTTGGCGACAGACACCGCCAAACTACTGGGAGCGGAAACAGAACAGACAATGGGAACTCCAGCAGTTGTAGATTTTTGCAAAATCTCAAAACTAGAGCGTCCGCTTACTAAAACAATACAATTATTTAAAGGCAACTCGTCACTGAGCAAAGCTGTACCAATCAATTTATCCAAAGCATTGTGTCGTCCAACATCTTCGCGCAGGTTTAACAGTTGTCCTTGAGCATTGAAGGTAGCCGCAGCGTGCAAACCTCCTGTAGCTGTAAAGATACCTTGAGCAGCCCGGAGCTTATCAGGTAGACTGTAAATGATCTCAGGTGTTACTGTTGGGCCAGAAGGAATCACTGGACATCCCCGCAGACGCAAAGCTTCAAGGCTAGCTTTACCACACACTCCACAGGCGCTACTAGTGTAGAAATGACGCTCCAAAGGCTGTAAGTCTGGAATCAAACCATCTCGTAGTTCTACATTTACAATGTTATGGTGTTGTTCACCATCTACCAATTCATCCACACAGTAACTGATACGCCGAATATCTTCTCTGTGGCTAACGACTCCTTCACTGTAGAGGAAACCAGCAGCTAGTTCAAAATCTGCTCCTGGTGTCCGCATGGTTACAGCTACCGTCTTCTGGAAAGGGGCAAGGCGAATTTCTAAAGGTTCTTCGGTGGTGAGTTGGTCTAAACGCGATCGCATTTTACCATTTTCTACTACCCAAACAGTGGCTTTAGTCTTGCTTTTCGTTGGCATTTTCATAGTTACGAGAGTTGGTGAATTGAAATTTTGATACTAATCTGGGAACAAAGTAATGCTATTTGTATATCAGGTGTCAGGTTGATGCTCACCAACCACTTTGTGCGGTTTCTGTTTAGTTAAGTAAAATGAACCTAAGATTTTTGGCTTTCAGAAAAATTTTATTTGCAATAGTCTTTGTGATTTCCCTTGGTTTTACAGGATACTTAGTGGCTAATAACATTAGTCAGAGAATAATTGGAAAATCTCTTGCTAAACAAGTCATATCTACCTCTACCGTAGGAAAAAGTTCTCAACTACAGAAACTTTTAAATGAGATAGTTGTAGAACAGAAAATACCTGGTGCAGTCATGTATATTAATACACCTAAAGGCTCTTGGTTGGGAGCATCTGGTGTGAATAGCTTGTCAACTAAAACCCGGATGAAACCCACAGATGGCTTTTCTATTGCCAGTATGAGCAAAACTTTTATGGCGGTGGTTGTGCTGAAGTTAGTGGAGCAAGGGAAGATAGAATTAGACCAGGCGATCGCAACCTACTTACCAAGAGATATCAGTCCTCATATTGTCAACAGCGACAAAATTACAGTTCGTCAACTACTCAACCATACCAGTGGTGTTGCTGAATACTTAGATACAAAAGAGTTTATTCAAGCTACAGCTAAAAGAAGTCGCTCACAGCCTTGGACAGCTAGAGAAGCTATTAAGTATATGTACCAAGAGCAACCGAAGGCAAATCCTGGAGAAAAATTTATTTATACTGATTGCAACTACATTCTTTTGGAACTGATTGTTGAAAATATCACTAGAGGAACTCTTGCACAAGCAATTCGCAGTCAGATTTTAAAACCATTAGGATTAAAACATACCTTTACGGAATTACGCGAACCGACAATTGGAGAAGTAGCTACAGGTTATGGCGATCGCAATAAGGATGGTAAGCTAGATAGCTATGCCCAAGTCAATGATGGCAATGGTTTAGGAGATGGTGGATTGGTTTCAACAGCAGAGGATTTAGCAAAGTTCTCTAAAGCGTTATTTGTCAAAAAAACCTTACTCTCCCCGAAGATGATGAAAGAAATGTTGAAATTTAAAGATAATGGCGAAGGCTATAGCTATGGGTTGGGTGTAGAAAGGTTTTCATCTCCTTTGGCAAAAGCAATTGGGCATACTGGTATAGCTTATGGCTTCGCAACATTACTTGCATATCTCCCAAATCAAAATACCACTATAGTAGTGCTGTTAAATAATCAGAATGTTGATATTAAATCAATCGCTAGAACAGGTCTAGAGGTTGTTGAAAATAAATGATAGTAATTATTTGTAATTATGCTTGTAGGTTTCAGCTTAATTTAACTGTTACCGCAAAATGCAACCCTAATGCAATCCAGCAAAACTTAAATCGTATCTGGGTCAACACCCAATTCTCGCAGTTTTGCTGCTAGACGTTCAGCACGTTGTCTTTCTTGTTGGGCGTGTTCCGCTTCCCACTGGGCAATTTCTTCAGGTGTAGGTATTACCTGTCCTTCCGCATTGAAATAGCGTAATTGATTTTCATGAACGCCCAAGTACAAACTTAGCTGCTGACTCCACAACAATCCTTGTGGGTTGGGTTCTATAGGTTGATACGTACCTCCCACCAAAATAAACCCAGCAAATTCTAGATTCTTGGGGTCAAACCAGAAATATTCAGGAGTGCGAAAGATATCTTGATAAATTTGTTTTTTTAAGCCCTTGTCAATCGCTGCGGTTGATTTTGAAAGCAGTTCTATAATCAAATTCGGATATTTGCCGTCTTCTTCCCAAACAACCCAACTATCACGGGGTTTGCGTTCAGTATTTAAAACAACAAAGAAATCTGGCCCCCGAAAGTCTTCGGATTTACGCTGGCGTGGACTGTAATGAATGCTAATATTCCCCGCAGCAAAGTAGTCATTAAAGCCATTGTGGTCTCGCCACCACCAATCAATACATTTTATTAATAGCAGCATTTGCTGCAAATGTAGGTATGTTTCCAATGGTGGTTCGTTACTTTCTAAATCCCCTGGTGGAAATATAACATCTTCTGGGGTTTCAAAATCTTTGGCGACAGACATGGCTGCAAGTTTTGGAGTGATGTTAAGTTGAGCGTAGCAGTCGGAAAGCCTTAATATTAGGTTTGCTTTTCTAAGCGTACTATATGCATTATAATCAGGAACCCCTTCAAGCGATCGCTTACTGTCACAGACGCTACTTCAAGTTTTAACATTTATCTTTGCTTTCCATACATCGAAGCAGACATTTTTGTAACTAGCAACTTGGGTTATCTATATCTGTCTTATGTAATGAGTGTTATACCTACCCTAAGTGGGGTTATCTATCTACATTTGTTCGTTAAGTTATATGAAGTACTGAAAGCAAAGTTTCTCAGTAAATAACTGAGGAAATCAAAATAACCTTAACTTAGTTGGAGTTTTTTATGACTTACACAGCCGATGAAGCAACAAAACCAGCTTTAAAAACTTTTCAAGACCAAAGTAGCAACGGCGGGCTAGCCCCTAAATTCATTTATGGGGGTTAGCCGTTGGCGATTTCAAGACGCTCGATGACTCGCTACCGCTACGCTATCGCCGTCAAGTTTCTTTTTGGTTTTGGATGTACATTTTCACCGCTTCCAGTGGTGCGCCTCCCACTGTCGAAACAAAATAAGAATTAGTCCACAAAGTAGGTAATCTACTTTTCAACTCTGGAAATTCTAATCGCAAATACCTAGAAGTCGCACCTTTGAATCTCTTCACAACACGGTGTATTCCAAATTGCGGGTCAACTTCTACTAGTAAATGTACATGATCTGGCATTATTTCCATCTCTATAATTTCAACTTTAATGTCAATTGCTATTTGAGCAAGCAACTCTTTCAGTCGAGAGGCGATTGCATTCACAAGCACTGGCCTTCTGTATTTAGGGCAAAAAATAACATGATATTTACACGAATAAACAACATTGTTGTTTGATTTAAACTTTTGCATGGAACCTTGTTGACATTATATAGCCTGTAACTATATAGTATTTCAGGTAATGCTGTATATCAAGGAGGTGATTTAAGAGTGTTAGTAATGGAGTACAAAGCAGTTGTCAAAAAACCACAAGCAAAAGCTATAGATGAAGCTATTCGCACAAGTCAGTTTGTCAGAAATAAAGTGCTTAGATATTGGATAGATAATCGTGGTATTGGCAAGAAAGAATTGTACCAATACAACACTCAATTAAGAGCAGAATATGAATTCGTGAGAGATTTGAGCAGTCATGCTTGCCAAGCATCTGTTGAGAATGTAGAACGTGCTATCAAGCGTTTCTACGACAACTGCAAAACTAAAAAGCAAGGATTGAAGGGCTATCCAAGATTTAAAAAACATAGTCGCTCTGTTGAATACAAACAACAGTCTTGGAAATTACACCCAACAAAACGACGAATAACATTCACTGACAAGAAAGGTATTGGTGAACTCAAATTATTGGGCAAGTGGGATATCCATACTTATCCTGTTGAGCTAATCAAAAGAGTTAGGATCGTTCGTCGTGCAGATGGGTATTATGTGCAGTTTTGCGTAAAAGTTGATAACAAGCAGGAAGCACCATTAACTAATTCTGTTATTGGTATTGATGTGGGATTGGAATACTTCTACTCTGATTCTTTCGGCAAGCATGAAGAAAACCCGCGAT
Organism: Nostoc commune NIES-4072; assembly: GCF_003113895.1. Taxonomy (NCBI): domain Bacteria; kingdom Bacillati; phylum Cyanobacteriota; class Cyanophyceae; order Nostocales; family Nostocaceae; genus Nostoc; species Nostoc commune. Next base: position 4,256,245 of record NZ_BDUD01000001.1, read on the forward strand.
ACTTGCGTAAAGCTGAGAAAGATATCAAACGGGTTCAGCGTAAAATTTATAAAAAGAAAAAGGGGTCATCTGGTAGAAGGAAAGCTCGTGGTGTTTATGCTCGTAAACATTTGAAAGTAACTCGACGAAGGAATGAACACGCCAAAAAATTGGCGCGTAACTTATGCCTAGCTAACGCTAAGGTTGTCTTGGAAGATTTAAATGTTAGTGGGTTGGTGAGAAACCACAAACTTGCCAAGAGTATTTCTGATGCGTCTTGGTACAACTTCCGCCAGTGGCTTGAATACTTTGGAGAGAAATTAGGTCGGGAAATAATTGCTGTCCCCCCTCATTTCACCAGTCAAGAATGTAGTAACTGTGGTGCTAGAGTTCAGAAATCACTTAGTACTAGAACTCATTCTTGCTTGCATTGTGGTCACGTTGAACAACGTGATGTGAATGCTGCCAAAGTAATTTTAGGTCGTGCAAACGCTACCGGAGGGCATCCGGGAAGTAACGCCAGTCGAGATGTTCCCTCTACTTCTGTTGGACGCAAGTCCAGTAAAAGCAAGGAGCGTCAGTGACGCTGGAATCCCCTGCCTTCAGGCATGGGGAGTGTCAATTTGATGTAGATACTCAGCTAGCCCTACTTTGGTTCGGTTACTTGGATCTTAAAGAGCAGCTAAATCCAGCACCTCCTGAAAGCGTTCAAGCTATAGCTAAAGCACTGTTCGACCAAATCCAAGAGTTGTCTAAAGAAGAGCAACTGCAAGCACAACGCGACATTATCAATGGTACAAACCAAACCTATAATAGTCTAAGTCCTAATGCTAAATTAGACGTTTGGTTGCTGCTGGCACAAGGAATGGACAATGGAAGCGTCATCCAAGTACCATCCGACTATCAACTTCCTGATGAAACGGATGAATTTGTGGCATTGATCAAAAAGCTAGAGTTTGAGCAACGCGTTAATTTTATGTTGAGTGTGGTGCAAGCATTCGGTTAGTTAAGTCTAACAACTCTCAATACTTTCTAGAATTGGGGATAACTGAAAGTAGCAAATTAAACTAAATCTGGCTGTTTTGCTCTACTTTAATAGTCTTTAAGTTAGAACTACCGCAAAGATGAGTATCTTTGCGGTAGTCTTGATGTAAATTTTGCGAAGTTGGGAAAATTAAACTTGATTCAGATTTTTTCCAACCGCACGATCGCATTATAATCAGGTACACCTTCAAGCGATCGCTTACTTTTATCTAGTAGCACATTCCCTTCTGGCCAATGTACTTGTAAGTTTCCTGACTGAATTGGCGCAATGTAGACTTGACAGAACAACTCGCCTAAATCATTCTTAAGAAGGACGCGATCGCTATCTTTTAAACCCAACAGTGCCGCATCAGCAGCATTCATTAGCACCGCCTCTCGCATTGCCCCAGTAATTGCATCCTTGCGTTCCTGCACCATACTATTAAATTGTTTGCCTCGGCGCGTTGCTACTAAAAAATAACCCTCTGGTAATTCTCTTTGGCGTGGCAATAATACGCCAAAATGTGCTTTACCATCTGCTGTAGGGAAATTCCAGCCAAAGCATAAATGTGAGCCACCATATTGAAACTGATCGCCAGCTTGCTGTAAGTGTTGAATACCAGCATATTGGGGCACAACTTGAGCAATTTCTTGACGGATAGCAGCTGTGTCAGCAAAAGCCAGCTTATCTGCCAAATCTGGTTTTACCCGCTTTGCCAACTCTAAAAACACTTCCCACTCAGGACGCGCTTCTCCAATGCGCGGCCCCGGAATCTCTGGACTGAAAATTACCCGGCGTTCGGTGTTAGTTTCTGTGACTCCCCCTGGTATTTCGTAGCGAGTTGTCGCAGGTAAAAGCACCACAGTATCAGCAGGTTCTACCAACATCTGGCTGGAGAGAACAATATCTATATGTACCCGCAACGATATTTTCTTCAGCGCCGCTTCCACATAATCCGGTTCTGGTAGCACTTCTAAAAAATTCCCGCCTACAGAAACCAACACATCTAATTGCCCCTGATGTGCGGCATTAATCATTTCTGGAGCAATTAAACCTTTACTTACTGGCACATCAAAGCCCCAATGCTGACTCAATTGGGCAGCATTTTCTGGGGTGATAGGTTTACCACCAGGAAATACTGTCGCGTAACATCCCATCTCTGCACCACCCTGTACCCCAGAGTGACCGCGAATTGGCATTAAACCGCAGCCTTCCCGACCGACAAAACCTTTAGTGAGAGCTAAGTTAATGATACTTCGCACATTATCTTCGCCGCATTCATGTTGAGTAATGCCCATACTCCAAACAAATACGGCTTTATTCGCTTCTTTGACCATTTTGGCAAAGGCGTACATTTCATCGCGGGATGTTCCAGAAAGCCGCTCTAATTCTTCCCAAGATTGATTTTCTAACGATGCTTTGAGTTGGGCAAAGCCATCTGTATATAAATTTATAAATGACTGGTCTACCCAATTGTTAGCAATTATATGTTTAATAGTGCCATTTAAAAATGCTATATCCCCGCCCATGTTGATTAAGAAGAAATCTTCGGCAAACTTTGTACCGAAAACGGCACTTTCTACAATTGAGGGAACCCAGTAGCGTTCCATTCCTGGTTCGCGGTAAGTATTAATAACTACAATCTTTGTGCCAGCTTTTTTAGCATAATGGAGATACTTGACGGTAACAGGCTGATTATTGGCAACGTTAGAGCCAATGAAGACTAATAAATCAGTACCAATCCAGTCTTTATAAGAACAAGTAGTAGCCCCTGCACCCAAAGCAGCTTTCAGTCCTGCTGTACTGGGAGAATGGCAAATGCGGGCAGCATTATCAATATTATTGCTTCCCATTGCTCGCACAGCTTTTTGGGTAGCATAATAAGTTTCGTTGACAGTACCGCGACTGGTAACATAGAAACTTAGACGGTCTGGTGTAGTGGAACGGATGCGATCGCTAATTACTCCTAAAGCTTCATCCCAACTCACACGGCGAAAGCCTTTTTCTCCTAGTTGACGAATCATCGGGTACGGGAGTCTTCCCAAGTCGCGTAATTGGGCACTTTTTTGCTTTTGTAACTGCGAAACATCTTCCAATAGCACAGGGTCAAAAGCTGGCATAGTATTCATCCGCAACAACCGCAACCGGACATTGCAAAGATGGATGCCATCTAAAGTCCAATCCTTCATTCCGGTTGTTCCAAGAGCGCAACCATCGCAGACACCTTTATTTAGGATATTCCACGTATAAGGTAGTTTGTCACGAGATAGCCAGATTGCCCGAAATACCTCCCAGTAATTATTAGGATACTGTTCGCCAATACCAAATGGCTTCCAACTTGCCCAATTTGAAGGTGTCCAGTGCTTTTTGGGTTTAGGTAGCATGATGCAATGTGTAAGTTGCTGGATTCTCTTAGGCTATCGTTTTGATTATGAAATGAGTAGCAGACAGTTAAAAATCCTTCTACTTACTGAATATGCCAAAATGAGAGAGTAAAAGTTGCTTTTGCTTGCTGAATATAGCCAAATGAGACGGTAAAAGCTGCTTTTATTTGCTAAATATACCCAAATGAGACATTAAAAGCAGCTTTTGCTTGCAGAATATGCCCAAATGTGACATTAAAAGCAGCTTTTGCTTGCAGAATATACTGAAATGTGACATTAAAAGCTGCTTTTGAGACAGTAAAAGCAGCTTTTGTTTGCAGAATATACTGAAATGTGACATTAAAAGCAGCTTTTGAGAAACAAAAAGCAGCTTTTGAGAAAGCAATTGCAGATTTTGCTTATTGAATTTAGTCAAAATATGAAGTTCAGGTAAATTATTGAAAGTATTTTTTATCATTTTCGATGCCCAAGTTAGTTTTATCTCAATACTGCGTAGGTTTTGCCCAAAAAAGCACTCCGGGGTAGGTTGGGGAGCCACTGCGTTGGGCGGCTCTTGCCGACTTGTACCCCTACGGGCAATACGGTTCGGATAAGCATTTTTCACTTTCCTTGTGGTCTGGGGAAAGGGTAAGGGGTAAAGGGTAAAGGATGTATTGAAAACCTTTCCCCTTTTCCCTTTGCCCTTTAACCGAACCGTATTGCCCCTACGGGGAAGCAAGCTACGCCTTTGGCGTTCCCGCAGGGTAGCAAGTGGCGTTTGAGGAACCTAGCAAAATCCCGCAGAGTAACCCAACATTTTCTTTCTCTTTGTTGGGTTTCACTACCTTCAACCCAACCTTGTATCTTAGAAACAGTAGTAGTTCAAATAAAAATCCCTGCCAAAGTTGACAGGGATAGTAGTTTTTAGCCGGGGCTTGTCTGCTAACTAAGCTGTTCCACATTTAAATTGCATAATTACGGCGGGCAAGATGCCCACCCCACAAGAGTTATATAAATTTTAGATATGCAAACTAGATGTGGTTTAGCTTAACAAAATCTTTGTGGGCAGCGACAAGCATCTGAGCTTGCCTTAAAACGTTTCCGAATAAATAAAAAGGAATCTGCCAAGCTGCAACGGTAACTTCTTTGACTATATCTTGTACACTAATTGCAATTAATTCATGCTCTGGTGGCTCTCCCTCAATTGTACCAGACCAAGTAAAAGCTAATAAGAAATCATCGTCTCCAGGCAAGGATGCAATTAAGCATTCTTCTGGTGTTGGCTGACAAATAATTCCATGATCGTTTGCAAGTTCTACTAGTCTTTGAAATCTATCTATGTTCGTCATTTGTCCTTGGGATGTAATTGAATTTCAGTTTTAGAAAGAATCATATTTTTATCTTCATAACTCAATTTAGTTGCTTAATGCCATAAATTACGAATTACAAATTATTAAGGAGTTATAGGAGTTGGTTCAGGCTTAAGTTCAAAATATTACCGCGATCGCCTGCTTCTATCAGCAACAATTGTTACTTTTTTAAAAAATCTCGACTACCTACTTTTTCGGTTGACTGTAGTTATATACACCTCTCTTTGTTACCATTTCAATATTGAGTCTTAATCTCACCCAGCCTAGATTCATCATTCTGATGGTAATCGGGTCAGGAGATTAGGTACAGGAAAGGGACGATTTTGTAAAATTTTAAACTTACTAACGCTTGCATCATAAGCAAAGACTTCACCACTTTCTATTTCATAAATCCAGGCATGAAGGGTAAGCTGATTACTATGTATTTTAGAGCGAATTATTGGGTATGTTTCTAGGTTTTCTATTTGAGTTAATACATTTTGCTCAATTGCAATTTTTAACAGTTTATCACTGGGGCAATCCTTATAGTTGTCTAAGACAAGGCGGCGAGTAGCTTCACCGTAATGCTTTAACCAGTCATAAACTAAAGGCATTTGTTGAGCAAGACTACCTATTTGTAATAGCCCTCTCATTGCTCCACAATTGGAATGACCACAGATGACAATAACTTTAATATCTAAAGCTTGGACAGCATATTCTATACCTGCTCCTTCACTGTTATTCAGCATTCCATAAGCAGGAATTATATTACCAATATTACGGATAACAAATAATTCTCCTGGTTGACTTTGAGTAATTAAACACGGATCGATACGCGAGTCAGAGCAAGTTATAAATAATACTTCTGGGTTTTGAGCTTGGGAGAGTTGTTCAAACAACTCTCGATGTGTAACAAAGTAGTTGTCATGAAACTCATTTAGACCTTCAATTATGCGTTTAATAGACATAGTTCAATTTTTATCATTAAAATATATTTGGTGTTGAATTGACTTGTTGTTCAGTAATTTTACGTGTATAAACTCCTGGCATTAAGATGGAAGAAGAAACGCTTACTTCTAGGAAGACCGAAAAGTAGCGTATAAAATTAACTTTATTAAAGTTATTTAATGTGCAATCAATTTGGCATCAGAGACAATACATACTCGTCCAAATTTTTTCAGAAGAGGTCTGATAGTTCTACAGGTTTATACTTTTAATTCTCTGTATATACACTTAATACGTATCGATTTATCAATGCCTGTGTCTGTAAATCATCGATACCTAAAATAAAATCAGACTTGAATTCATAACAAATTACCTGGTAATTGGGAGTATAGAATGTCTTTCCCTGCCCCTTTTGCTCAGAATATGGCAATATATCAATATATAAAGTTGTAGCTAACCGCCTACGTAGAGGTTTAACGTGGATACCATTGCAATTCCTGCTCTAAATCGGCCAGTGGATGCCACGGTAGAAATTCCTGGTTCTAAAAGTCTTACTAATCGGGCGTTGCTTGTCGCAGCTTTGGCACAAGGTGACTCCCTTTTAGAAAATGCTTTATTTAGTGAAGATAGCGAGTATTTTGCCAAATGCGTAGAACAATTGGGCATTCCGATTACGCTAAATCCTGATCTGGCACAAATCCGAGTGGCGGGGAGAGGAGGCGACATTCCAGCGAAACAGGCAGATTTATTTGTGGGTTTGGCAGGTACAGCAGCACGATTTATCTCGGCGCTGGTAGCTCTGGGGAACGGCGAATATCGCCTAGATGGCGTTCCCAGGATGCGAGAACGACCGATGGGCGACTTGTTGACGGTGCTGCAAACGGGTGGAGCAACCGTTAACTTTGAGGGAAACTCTGGGTTTATGCCCTACACCGTCTATAGCCAAGGATTCACTGGCGGAAATTTTCGGTTGAAAGCCAACCAAACAAGTCAGCAACTTTCGGCATTGCTGATGATTGCCCCTTATGCTCAACAAGATACGAACATTGAGGTTGAGGGGACATTAGTTTCTCAATCTTACGTCAAAATGACCTGTCGTCTGATGGCAGATTTTGGCGTGGAGGTAATTCAAATCGGCGATAATCAATTTCAGATTAAAGCAGGTCAACGTTACCAAGCTCGACATTACACAGTAGAACCCGATGCGTCAAATGCTTCTTACTTTTTTGCCGCCGCCGCCGTCACGGGTGGACGGGTGCGCGTTAAACATTTGACCAAACAATCCTGTCAGGGTGATATTCTCTGGCTAAATGTTTTAGAACAGATGGGTTGTCAAATTAAAGATTCGGATGATTATACCGAAGTGACGGGGCCGAAGCAATTGCAAGGCATCGATATTGATATGAATGATATATCAGATTTGGTGCAAACATTAGGAGCGATCGCGCCTTTTGCCAGTTCAACGATTACCATTCGGAATGTGGAACATATTCGATACAAGGAAACCGATCGGATTAAAGCTGTGGTAACAGAGTTGCGTCGGCTAGGAGTCCAGGTTGAAGAATTTCCAGATCAACTGAAAATTGAGCCTGGCCCCGTTACCCCGGCGGCAATTGAAACTTATCACGATCATCGAATGGCGATGGCTTTTGCTGTCACTGGCTTGAAGGTTCCAGGGATTGTAATTAAAGATCCTGGCTGTACAGCGAAAACTTTTCCAGATTACTTTACCCGATTCTTCCAAATGTTAGAACAATAAAAAATTAGTGCCGAAAGGCGGAAGTCAACAGTCAGCACAATTCGCAATTCGCAATTCGCAATTCGCAATTAAAGCCCACGGATAAATCCGGGGGCTTGAACCAAGCAAAGTTTAAAATTTATCTATCCATAAATAAATTTAGGGGCTTGTACCATCAAGGAATAATTGGTCAAAATTTTGTATATCAATAAAAGATTGTTTTTCATTACGTTGGCTTCCTCACCCGCCTGGAACTAAAGTTCTTTGGCTAATAGTTAAAGTCTACTGAAGTAGACTAAAGATTTTTGGCTATATTTATTTATTAAGAAATAACTTTGTTCCTTGCGGGACATGATTCTGGTTTAACGCGAAAAAATTCATAGAATAGAATGCGATCGCCTACCCGCCTGTCATAGGCGATCGCAAATTTTGATACTCTACAATCTCGACAATTGATTTTATTTTTACCTCTAATTAAAGTTTGCTTAAACTCCTGATTTTAAAATGTGATGTCTTCAAGCAATTGAAGACTTATTTCTTTTTCTTGAAAAGGCAAAAATCATTGATTTAGATCGCTATTCTAATCTGTGATAAATACTAGTTTGGGAAAGAAGGAAGTTAGAAACTAACTATTTCTATACTTTGCAGTGTGCATTGGTTACAGAAGTTTATAGTGAGGAAAACTGAGATGAAATTGGTTCCCCAATTAGTGCTTGCTGCTACTAGTGTTACTTTAGCCCTTGGGACTGTAGATGGAAAATCTGTATCTGCTGCAATTATTAATTACGCTTTCACAGTTGATAGTCCGGTAAATAAGGGAAATGGCTTTTTTAGCTTTGATGACTCAACTTTTAGTAATGAAGCTAATCCAGTAGCAGCCATTAAATCACTCTCTTTCCAATTTGACGGTGATACTGTTTACACTGAACAAGATGATACCAAATATCCAGAGTTTCCTGTTGTATTTCCAACCACATCTTCAACAGGACAAACGTATTTCGGATTAGATTATTTATTCAATGATAAATCTAATCCTTCCAGTTCTATTAGTTACGAAATCATCGGTGAGGATTTTACAGCTTTCTCTAGAACTTCTCCAGATGCTGAACTCATATCAGGTAAAGTTTCGTATACACAAGTGCCTGAATCTACACCTTTAATTGGCGCTCTTTTTGCTTTTAGCCTTGGCTGGATGATGAAGAAAAAGGTTAAAGTCTAACCTTGATTAAGTTGATATTAACACTTTCTTTGCCAAGGATTAATCTCTTATTAGTAGGCTTTTATGTGGCAAAAGAACATCTAACACAATGATAGCAAGATAAAAATTGAGAATTAAAACCTGATGGTAAGAGAATTGTTTACGAAGTTTGTCTACGATTCCCTGTCTTCTTTGTGTTAGCTGTTGCTGTGTTTTAAGTTACCTGTTAGCCAGGAGTAAACAATGGTAGATTACCGGAATTTTGAGCAGTTCCTGCACAGTCGAATGAAACGACGGAACTTAATTATCGGAGCAGGAGCATTGTCTGGTTTAGCGATCGCTAACCAATTTTCTTCTCAAAGAGCGATGTCTGCCGACAAGCCGCTACGCGTCTACGCTAGAAGCAGATTTTCTAATTATCCTTTCACTTTGGGTGTAGCGTCGGGTGAACCCTATCCTAGCAGTGTAGTGCTGTGGACTCGTCTGGCTCCTGAACCCTTAAACGGAGGTGGAATGCCACTTGTTAATGTGCCAATTCGCTGGGAAGTAGCAACTGATCCCGACATGAGGCGCATTGTCTCCAGAGGTACGGTACTTGCAACTCCAGAACTAGCTCATTCAGTTAGAGTTGTGGTAGAAGGACTCCAATCTGATACTTGGTACTGGTATCGTTTTCTTGTTGGACAAGACGCTAGTCCTATTGGTCGTACTCGGACAGCGCCTCTAGCAAATAGCTATTTGAGTAAATTTAACTTTGCTCTAGTCTCCTGCCAAAATTATCAGCAGGGATTTTATACCGCCTACAAATATCTAGCACAGGACGACCTCGATTTAGTAGTGCATGTTGGTGATTACATCTATGAAGGGGGAATCTCAAACAATGGCCCCAGACAACACAATAGTTCAGAAATTTTCACCTTAGAAGATTACCGCAACCGTCACGCCCTCTATAAAACCGATACCAATCTCCAAGCAGCTCATGCAGCGTTTCCTTGGATTGTTACCTGGGATGATCACGAAGTAGAAAACAATTACGCCAACGACATCTCAGAAATTGATACTGAACCAGATCAGAATCGAGCAATTTTCCTCCAACGTCGGGCTGTTGCTTATCAAGCTTACTACGAACACATGCCACTGCGCCCCTTCTCGCGTCCTTTTGGCCCCGATATGCAACTTTTCCGTCGGCTCTCCTTTGGTAACTTAGCTACCTTCCATGTCCTAGATACCCGCCAATATCGCACCGATCAGCCCTGTGGTGATGGTACTAAAGAACGTTGCCCAGAAAACTTAGATCCGAATGCAACGATTACCGGTAAGGTGCAGGAGAATTGGCTATATGATGGTTTAAATAATTCACAGTCCAAGTGGAATATTTTGGCACAGCAGGTTCCGATCGCTCAAAGAGACATGACACCAGGAGCAGGCGGAACTTACAGCATGGATAAATGGGATGGTTATGTGGCTTCGCGCGATCGCCTCATGGCTTTCCTTGGACAGCGCCGCCCTTCTAATCCAGTATCCTTGGCAGGTGATGTGCATTCCCACTGGGCGATGAACTTGAAGGCTAACTTTGATAAGCCAGAATCCGCCACCGTTGGTAGTGAATTCGTCTGTTCTTCAATTACCTCCGGTGGCGATGGAGCAGATACTAATCCCACCGTTGAAGCTTACTTACCAGATAACCCACACATTAAGTTTTTCAACGGTCAACGGGGATATGTTCGCTGTGCGCTGACTCCTACAACCTGGAAGTCAGATTATTTAGTTATGTCAAATGTCACAACCCCATTTGGCACAATTAGTAAACGCGCTTCATTTGTGGTTGAAGATGGCCGTCCAGAGATACAACAAGCTTAATCGTTTAATTTCCAGGTTAGGACTTACGCAAAAATTGCTAAAAAGCTTAATTTCTCGAACCGCCAAGACGCCAAGAGCGCCGAGAATTCGTAGAGTGTGCGTAAGTCCTACAGGTGTTGAAAAAGAGGCAGGGGGCATGGCGCAGGGGGCAGGGGGAATTAACTTCCCCGAACGCGAGTGTGTCTCCAAGAGTTGGGGCTGATCTCTTTCTCCTGCCTTTTCGTTGAAACTAGACAATCACAAATGAATACAGATAAATATCAGTGTCAATACTGCGTAGGTTTTGGCTAAAAAATAAAAATGTGTAGATTGGGTTGAGGAACGTAGCAAGATCCCGCAGGGTAACCCAACATTTCCAGGGTTTTGTTGGGTTTCACTAAAGTTCAACCCAACCTACAAATCTTCTTAACCGAGTAGTATTGATATCAGTGTTTACCTATAATATTTAGAACAAAAAAAGTGGCTCTGCAATCAGCAGAACCACTAAAGCTTTTGCAAACCTGTTCTAACTTAACGAACTGCCCCTTGAGCAGAAACAGTATCAATCGGTTTCATTAGGTACAAGCGTAATAACTGCCAGCCATTAGAGATGTAAAGCGGCAGTTTTTGGAAGAATTGCAAGAATTTAGGAGTGCTGGAGTTAGCGATCGCACCCAACTTCTCGTTATTGCTTATACAAGTATCCAACCGTTGATAAAACTCTGGATTTTCTACATCTAGCATCAGGGGGAACACTCGACCTGCGTTTTCGTTAGTCTTCTTAATTACATGGATGTCGTATTCTCGCGCATCCAATCCAAGGGTGGCATAAAAGTCCTTGCGTTGGATGTCATTGAGATACATTGTCGCAAACACCGACAACAGGAAGAACCGACTCCACAGCCTGGCTTTCCAATCATTCAATATTTGCGGTTGGGATTTCATAATCGCATCAAAGAAATCGCCGTGACGGTTTTCATCCTGACACCAGTTCTCAAAGAACCGGAAGATTGGATAAACCCGGTCTTCGGGATGTGCTTCTAAATGGCGATAAATGGTGATATAGCGCCAATAACCAATCTTTTCAGAAAGATAAGTAGCGTAGAAGATGAATTTCGGTTTAAAGAAGGTATAACTGCGGCTCTTAGTCAAAAACCCTAAATCTAGGGACAGATTAAAGTCCGACAAAGCTTTGTTCAAAAAGCCAGCGTGACGTGCTTCATCCCGTGACATCAGGTTAAAACATTCTGCCAAGACGGGGCTTTTGTCTTTCAAGCGACGACCCAGTTCTTTATACAGCAAAAAGCCGGAAAACTCTGCCGTACAAGAACGTTCTAGAAACTCAACGAACAATCGGCGAGTTTCCCCGTCAATATGATCCCAGGATTGGTCAAACTCGGCATCCCGAACAAAGTGATGGCGGTTGTAGTCGGTGCGGAACTCTTCGAGAATGGCTTGTAACTCGTCTTCATTGACGGAAATATCCATCCGCGCCATTTCATCAAAATCGGTAGTATAAAACCGAGGTGTTAACAGGGTTTCTTTTGCCGGGACTTTAATCCCTGGCCGGATTTCTTCAAAGCCTGGTTTTTTGAGGGAATCTACCATGTCTTGATTGCTCTTTCGTCTTTATTATCTTAAGTAGACCAGAAAGCCAAGGTTAAAGCTCTGGCAAGGCCTGACAGCCCAGAATAATCCAATTGTATAAAGTTCAGTCTACCAAGGTGCGGGTTAGAAATTTGCAAGCAAAAGATTAAGAGTTGCAACAATCATTCAATGTTTACGGAACCAAGAATCGCGGATTAGTAGTCAAATAAACGTAGTTCAGTGATTAGCACTGTTTCAAGTAAGTGGAATAGCACGCACCTATTGTAATCTTAAAGCATTGCTATCTCAGTAATTTTCTGTAGTTTTTACTACAATATGGAAAACCCATCTTAGACAACAAGAGCAAATCCAAAGGGTTGAAAAGCAAGATGAATCTTGAAAACAATCAGCATAAAGACCGACTTCTTGTCTCTTACATCTTGTGTGCAGTCGGATTTATCGGGGTGGGAGGATTGCACCGTTTCTACAATGGCAAGATCGGGACTGGTTTGTTGTGGCTGTTGACTGGTGGTGTGTTTGGTATAGGGCAGATCGTGGATTTGTTCTTTATCACCGATATGGTTAACAACTACGAACACAAGTTAAGACTAAAAGCAGGCGTATCTCCCTTCGGTGTGCCGTTGAATCAAGCAGTGGTTGCTTCTCAAGTCCACCACCCAACAGGTAACCAACTGATGGTTAAACTGATCGAAGCAGCGGAGAGCAAAGATGGTATTTTAACTGTCACTCAAGGCGTAAAGTTCACTGGAGCTAGCTTTGCTGAAGTGGAAGCTACTCTCAATGAGATGTACAAATCAGGTTATGTAAAAATAGATAACGACCCTAATACTGGAGCCGTTATCTACCATTTCCACGAACTTTAAATTGTCATTTGTCCTTTGTTAAAAAAAACAATGACTAATGACTAATGACCAATGACTAATTTATACCTAACCACTTTTGACCACCCAAGCGCTGAACTAAGCCATATACCAACAAATCGAGGGTAATTTTGCGCTCATCGATTAAGAATGACTCAAGAGTACTAGGTTTTTTGCCTTCATTACAAGAAAATCCCTTTTTGCCTTGAATATCTTCTTCTGGGAAATACAGATTAAACTGACGCAAACCTGTTTCTTTCCAACTACCGGTAATTTGCCAGCATTCTTCGGCAGATTCAAAGCCAGTGATTGGCACTTTTTGCTTGGCAAAAGACACCTGTAAATCTTTCACGCCTTGTTGAGCGATCGCTTTTTGTAAAGCAGGCAAGTAGTCTTGCTCGATAAACTCTACAAATGGCTTATCTTCAACAGATGGGGCTTTTTCCTTTTTGGCGGCTTTAGCTGCGGCTGCGGGTTTCTCTCCGGTTGCTGCGGCGGCGGCGGGTTTTTCTCGCTTGGGTGATGCAGCAGCTGGTTTAGCAGCATTAGGGTTATCTTCGGGGTTTGCAGCTTTAGGATCTGGCGTGTTAGCAGTAGGAAGGTCTGTTGCTTCGGGTGAGTCTGTACTAGGAGCGTGTTCTTGGGCCACACTGGGAGCTTGCTGGTCAACTGTGCTGGGAGCTACTTCTCCCGCTTGATTGTGATTGGTTGGGTCTGCCATTGCTCAGGTCAATCCTTTAATCTAGCTTTTGGAGCGATCGCTCACCTTGATGTATCGGGTATTTTTATTTTGACATACTAATGCAGCAGGCCAAAAATAACTGTGCAGTCTGGAAAATAAGCCAGGGGCTAACGCTCAGGGTAAAATAGCTACTGCCGTTAGACTCATCCAGAGCTGCTTCAAGGTAGCTTTGTTCGACTATCTCCCATAGATTAGGATCAGAAGTATCAAGGCGCAAAGGTTTTTTATAAATAAAACATTATAAAAGTAAATCAGATTGCGTAGCTTGCCGCCGTGGGCATCGCCAGTAAAATGTTAAGCATTAATTTCTGTTAAGTAGGTCGGGGTAAATAATTATCGTTGGGATAAGGCAGGGGCAGGGGGCAGAGAGAAAGAGAGTTTGAGCCTTGTTTACTTTTCTTTACACAGTTTGGTTTTATTATGCCAACTTACTTAGCTCCTCAATAACTACGCCAGAGTTCTTGCAGAATTGGTTAAAGGGCAAAGGTAAAGAGATGAGATTTTCTTTTTATCTTTGCCTTTTAACTTTTTTATTCTTTTTGTTAAACGTACTTTCAAGTGAATAGGGCTAAGACTTACGCACTGTAGAAATTAATCATGGTAACCATTTATCAAAATAGGTTTTTTCAGGCTTTTATTAGTCATTTATTCATGATAAATACACCCACGCTGTAGGGATAATTAATAAGTTAGCCCTAAGACAGATGTGTTTTTAAAACATCTATCTTTGGTAGTTACTGCCAATGTATAAGTCTTAATACCAATAGCGATCGCCTGCGAAAATTAAATCGTTTAATAGCTATTAAAACAGTCTAGTTATGCTTGCATCAGTAAATAAAATAAATTAGTAACTATTAAATTTAACCGAAATATTATGAAATCTTAACATTCCTCAAATATAGTCTTATTAAGATAATTCCAAATACAGTTTTTAACCTTAAATTTTGACTTTTAATCGGCAAATTAAAGGCTCTTTTCTCTTTATTGATTGAGTAAATATTAACTATAACAGTATTGAGTTAAGTTGTCCTAGCCTGTTTATAGTCAAAGGTTTAGTAGTATTTCAATTTTGCAAGCTTATAGGCTATATAAGCAAGGTAAAACAACGTGGATTAGCTTTAAACTCTAGTCTGCAAAGATTAGCTTTGCTGATGTCGTTAAAGACTTTTAGTCAGATAGCAATTTGCACATTTGGAATGCTGCATATTTGGAATGTTCCTAAAAATTTAACAGGTTTCAATAAGGAGAAAATTCTCATGGCTCTTTACGGCTATACCATTGGAGAAGATCGCGATCAAAACCCTAATAATGGCAAGCAACTTGACGTTTACCGCTTTTTGATCCCTTCCGCACCTACAACTTCACCTATTACTCCCACACTAGTAGGTACAGTCAATATTGCAGGTACTGTTACTAACGCAGATCTAGAAGGTTTGGCAACTAACCCCGCTACCAATAGGGTAAGTGCGGTTAACGAAGCACGGGCTACTGATCTTCCAAATGATCCAGGTCCTGTTATTGTCGTTAATAATGTAGATCAGCCTTTTGCTCCAGCCCAGGTTTCACCAACTCGTACACCATCTAACCTAGTGCGTTTTGGATTTGAGTCAGGTGCTGGCTTTAGTGGTCAACAAAATGCTCTGTACAACATTTCAGGAAATAAAACTGCTAATCTTGGTGGAGAACAAGTAGGAAGCTCACTTTATAAAATTACTACAGCTAATCCTGGAACTATTAGCCTTGTAGACGCTTTTGGCGCACCTACTACTGCTGCACAAATACAAGGAACTCAACCTACCAACCCTGGAAAATTTGCCGATGGATTAGCTATCGACAATCTCAATCCTGGTAATACTCGTGCTTTTGCTAGTGATTTCCGTACCAGTGATGGAAATGGAAACAATCTTTACAAAGTCGATCTGCTCACTGGTGAGCTATCTGCGCCGATTGCTCTGAGAAATTCTTCAGGGCAACCTTTGAATGTCAACGCAGATTCTGATTTGTCATTTACTAACAGTGGATCTCAAAGATTGATCGGTTGGCTGGAAACTGGTGCTGTCTATGAGATCACAGGCTATCAAGATGAACTTACTGCATCAGGTCTAGGTTTAGGTAGTGCCACAGGTACTAATGGCGCTGGCTTTGCAACTGCCACCTTAATTGGTAACGTTACTTTACCAAATGCTTTGGCATCACAACCCGTTCAGTATGAAGGCTTTGCAATTGTGAATGAATAACAGTCGTTAGGATAATCTTTCTTCAACTCTTGTAAACCTACTTTTATAAGAGTTGAAGAACGGAGCTAAACGCGATTATGATAGGTTAACGGAGTTTGTAGTAAGCACTCTAGACCTTAAATAAGGGCTACTACCATTTAAAGTTCTATTTGATGAGCCATTAGAGCCTAAAGTTAAGGTTTCTCTCAAAATTAATTTATTGTTGTCACTCGATAGACAAATATCTGTTCCTTCAATGACTTTCTTTAACAAATTTTTCAACAACCTATAACCATGTTTTTCTCTTTCTTGTTCAAAATTTGGGATATTATCTTTCAAGATTGTGTGAATTTTAGGCAGAATAATACCACCTTCTTTAAGCTGACTTAATTGCTCAAAATTATTCTTTAAATCCTGCAAAACTTTATTAGTTACTACTAAAATATCATCATTTAATGGACTCTCGCTAATTACTTCATTAATTGGAATCTCCTTTCTTTTTGGTTGGGGAGCAGGTATAGTTATAAAGCAATCACAAACAGACTTGAAAATACGATTAATTTGTACTTCATAAGCACATCCAATTACAGTCTTTCCATATTCATGAAGCTTTTTAGCTAAAGCGGCAAATGCACCATCACCTGATACAATAACGAAAACTTGCAGCGTAGGACGACTTTGGGCTAATTCCATGATATCAATGGCTAGTTGCATATCTGCTGCATTCCGTTTGTGACTATAATCAAAAATTTGAATTGCTTCGATGCCAAGTTCTTGAATCTCATTCTTGAGTGGCTTTAATCGAGAATCACTCCAGTCAGCATAAGCGCATTGGATAGCTATTTTATTAACTAGGGTAGTGTTTTCCAAATTTGTTTGAATTTCTTTTAGAGAAAAATTTAAGTTAGGGTTGTTTCTACCCATTGTTAAGTTTTCAATATCATAAAAAATAGCTGTGTTAAACTGCTCAGTTTTAGGCGAAATGTTAATTGTAGTAAACTGCTCTACACGACTCTGACGTTGCTTTAACTCTTTAAACTCAGCTATTAAAGATGTTAGATTTATTTTTGATTCAGAATTTCCTTCTTCCTGTTTTAACTGTGTAATTGTTGTTTTTAAGTCATTAACTTGCAGCTTTGCTTGTTGCAATTCTTCTTGTAATTGCTCAGTTAATGTATTGATTTGAGTCTGGGTTTGAATAGTCTGCTCCCGAAGTTCTCCAATGGTTCTGGAGACAATTAGCTGACGTTGCTGATAGGCTGTTATCAAAGCTTGCTGGACGACATCCCATTCTTTTGGGGAAGCTTCACGGGTACACACTTGCAAAACTGTTTCATAACCTGCGATTGCAATTTCCAAATTACTTGCAAGGTTCCCTTGTTCAAACTCTTGAATAATGGTACTCAGTTTGATAATGACTCTAGCTAAATTAATAGCAATGGCAGGTTCTTTAGCAAAGCGATCGCTCACCCTTTTTCGCAACTTTAAAGCTAAATCACCATTGAGTTTATTTAAGTTCTGTTGCAGAATTGGATATACTTCCTGATTTTGATAAGTTGCTTTTAATAATTCGATCAGGAAGTCTTGCTCTTGGTTAGCAGCTTCGTTTGGCATAGCTAAATCCCTGACAATATACATTTAAGTTTAGTATTCCCAAGTTTTCATGCTATCTAACAATTAAAGTGGCGTAATCCAATAAGTAATGCCCTGGACAACTTGTTTCTTAAAACCAAACAGAGGTAAATTATCTTCAGTTAAACCTACATAAGTCCAATGTGGAACATCATTTTGTACAGTTTGAAACCAACCATTTTGATTAAGAGCTTTTCTTTGTTCTTTACTACTTACGCGTAAATCAATTGCTAATCCCCAAAGATGCTGTGAAGTTCCAGGAGGTGCAACTAAACCGAGAACTTTTGTTTCTTTGCCCTGTTGAACTTTTGCCAAAATTTGATTATTAGCATATTTGTGCCAAAATCTTAAATTCGTATTAAAAGTGCGAGTACAATCACCAGAACCATAACCAGATTTTAGTGGTATCTGTTGCTGGATTCGCGCTTTATTTAAAGCATCAGCCGCCGATTTTTGTAAATAGCAATCCCTAGTGCCATTAACATGAGCCATTATTAAAGTACCTTGAAACTCTTGGGTTTCTTGCTCATTAGCAAAAATATTTTTTTGCGGTAGTTTAATTTCGACATTTTGATTTACAAAGACTGCGCCATAAGCTCGCAGCAAAATATATTCATAAGTACCAGGCTGGGGAACTGTGAGTAATTTTCTAGCGATCGCAGATAAGAAACGCTGTTGAGCATTTAATTTTGGATCGGGAACAAACGGTTCTGATGTCGTCTTTTTAAAGATATCTGTACAAGGTAACGAATCAGTACTCAAGCATCCGTTTGATGGTTGAGCGGTTATAGCAACTTTGTGATGGGTAATCTCATTACTAGCTACTATTACAAAAATCATCAAAATAACTATACTGATGAAAGTTGCCTTTTTGATATCTCTAGTAATATTTTTTCTCTTCGTAATGGTGAGCTTCATTTGTAACTAGTTGCTAAATTGATTTAAAAATACAATTAATAAACTTCTGTAAAACATTTATTACTAATAAAATAAAAACAAAAATTCTTTATTGAAATGAAACTATAGGTTCACATATCTAATATTTACCAGCAATAAATGACATAAGTGCTAATGGTTAAATATGTGAACAATACTTGTGATAAACAATCCGGAAAGTTGTCACAAATTTTAAAAACATTATATTTTTGACTTCTTGCTCAAGTAAAAAAAAGAAACTTGTCTTTAATTTAGTACTAGTAAATTTGATAACTTTTTTATCAGAAAGTTACATCCCTGAAACCACTGGAACAGTTAAAATTGAAAAGAACTCTCAGCTTGCTGATCCTGTAAGTATGACCATGCACAATTCCGTTGAATTCCAAGACGCTTTTGATGTCATAGTCGTCGGTGCAGGTCACTCCGGTTGCGAAGCAGCTCTCGCCTCTGCACGCCTCGGTTGTCGTACCCTGCTATTGACGCTCAACTTGGATAGAATCGCTTGGCAACCTTGTAATCCAGCAGTGGGTGGCCCGGCGAAATCTCAGTTGACTCATGAGGTAGATGCACTCGGCGGAGAAATTGGTAAAGTAGCAGACCGCACCTACCTACAAAAACGTATCCTCAACTCTTCACGGGGGCCTGCTGTTTGGGCATTACGCGCTCAGACAGACAAGCGCGAATATGCAGCAGTGATGAAGAATATTGTCGAGAACCAAGAAAACTTGACAATCCGCGAAAGTATGACAACAGACTTAGTGCTGGGCGCTAACGGTGAAGTTATTGGCGTTGAAACTTATTTTGGTGTCGGGTTCCAGTGTAAAGCAGTCATTTTGACAACTGGCACTTTCTTGGGAGGTAAAATTTGGGTTGGTAACAAATCAATGCCAGCCGGACGCGCTGGGGAATTTGCGGCTGAAGGATTGACACAAACCCTAAATCGCCTGGGATTTGAAACTGGAAGACTTAAAACAGGAACTCCAGCCCGGGTAGACAAGCGATCGGTAGATTATAGTAAAATGCTCATCCAGCCAGGGGATGAAGATATACGCTGGTTTAGCTTTGACCCAGAGGCATGGGTAAAACGGGAACAAATGCCTTGCTACATTACCCGCACAACTGCCGAAACCCATCGCCTAATTCAAGAAAATTTGCACCTGTCGCCAGTTTATGGCGGTTGGGTGGAAGCAAAAGGGCCGCGTTATTGTCCCAGTATTGAAGATAAAATTGTCCGCTTTGCCGATAAGGAAAGCCACCAAATATTTATTGAACCAGAAGGAAGGGATATACCTGAACTTTATATCCAAGGGTTTTCTACAGGGTTGCCAGAAAATTTGCAACTGCAAATGTTACGGACTCTCCCAGGTTTGGAAAAATGTGTGATGCTGCGTCCGGCCTATGCTGTGGAATATGACTATTTACCAGCAACTCAGTGTTACCCCACACTGATGACTAAGAAGATTGCTGGATTGTTTTGTGCTGGGCAGATTAACGGCACCACAGGTTATGAAGAAGCCGCAGCTCAAGGGCTAGTGGCGGGAATTAACGCCGCCCGATTTGTTCGCTCTCAGGAAATGATTGTCTTTGCCCGCGAGCAAAGTTACATTGGGACGCTAGTTGATGACTTGTGTACAAAAGACCTGCGCGAACCTTACCGGATGCTCACCAGTAGGTCTGAGTACCGATTGATATTGCGTTCTGACAATGCCGACCAACGCTTGACACCCTTGGGACGGGAAATTGGTTTAATTGACGATCGCCGTTGGGATTTATTTACCCAAAAGCAAGCAAATATTACCACAGAAAAGCAAAGATTGCAAGCCACACGAGTCAAAGAACATGATGAAATAGGAATAGCGATCGCATCTAATACTCAGCAATTAATTAAAGGTTCAATTACCCTCAACGACTTGCTGCGCCGTCCCGGATTCCATTACGTTGACCTCGACAGGTTCGCCCTTGGAAACGCCAACCTCAACCGCGCTGAGAAAGAAGGCGCAGAAATTGACATCAAGTATTCTGGCTATCTCGCTAGACAACAAAATCAGATTGACCAAATTGCCCGCCAAGCGCACCGCCAGTTACCTGCGGATTTGGATTACAAAACAATTGATACCCTATCCAAAGAAGCACGGGAAAAGCTAACTCACGTAAAACCACTCACTCTTGGTCAAGCTGCACGTATTGGTGGTGTAAACCCAGCCGATGTTAACGCATTATTATTATATTTAGAATTACGTAGAACCAAGAGCCAGCCGGAGTTTCCAGCATTAGCTTAACACAAACTTGATAAAGACTGAGTATAGTAGTAGTGAGGGAGATTGGTATGATAGATGACATAACTATATAGTAGTGGCATCATCAACCAATCCCCAGATTAAAGTTGACTTTAATACCAACGCTTAACCAACTCGTCTCAATCAGACGGCAGATTGGATATTTTATCTGTAATCCTAATTCCCAGGCAGTAGGCGCGGCGTTTCCTCGTCCTAGCAACAAAGATAGAAAGTCTATGTTACAAGAAGCCAGCACCCGTCTCATAGTACCGGAACCATCAGAAGACTTAATCGCCAACGAGCCTTGGTCGATAGAAAACTATGCTGATGGTTTAATGGATGAACTCTTTGCCGATATCGACTCGATTCTGGATGTTAGTAGTAATCTGCTTTCTCAAACCGTTAGGCACAGTAGGCAGAAGAAATCGAACCAGTTTGTTGCTGGAGTTTCTCCCCAAGCTCAACGCCAGTCACCTCCAGAAAATGTGGTGCAAACTGTTATGACGATGCCACCGATTATCTTACCAAACACAGTAAACCAACCATTGCAGTCAGTTACTCAAGATAACCACAAACACTTGAGTACCTTTGTATTTGACACCGCCGCCGTAAAAAGAGTTAGTAGAAAGCGTCAGAAAAGTAGTCATAATTTGGGCAAACTGCTGATGGTGGGAACAACTTTAGGCGTGGCGATCGCTGGTACTATTTACTTGGTACAGTCTGGAGTCGTATATCCTTTCAATACCAACTTGACCCAGCCAGCTGTTCTAGGGCCGCAACCGCAGTCACAATTGCCAACAAAAGTAGAAATTGAGGCAGATTTAGTTGACTACATGCTCCAATCGCTGGCAGTTATAGATAAGCAAGAAACAACACCCAATCAAAAATCTACCATACGTGGATTTTCCAATCAGGCAAATACTAACCAAATAGCCCTTAATAACAGGCAAACAACTGCTAATTTACCATCACTGCCACTTCTAGCTAACAACACACCACCAGCCCCCAACCGTTCTGGAAGCGTTGTTGAGCGCATCTATGTTCCCGTTTATCAAGCGCCGTCGCCAATGCGCTACGCACTACCGGCTATTCCTGGTAGTCCTACACTTTTACCACGAGTTGCGAGTGCGTTACAAGAATCTCAACCGAATGTTGTGAAAAGTGCCCTGAATACGGTGCGACAAGCTGCCAAACCTGTAACTGTCAACATGTTAGCTGCGGCTGTAAGAGCCGAACTTAAACCTGTAGCTGCGAAAACTGCACCGATTACCGTGCGGCAAACACCCAGCCCTCTGCCTGCATTACCAGTAGTTCCATTACGCGCAGCCCTTGCGCCAGAGTCAGAACCAACTATTACCCAAGAACAAGTATATCCGGCAGTTGCGATCGCAGATGCTCCGAGTAATACCTTAGAAGGATTACTCGAGTTAGGCAACAAATCTGCCGCTTTATTTAAAATTGATGGCGTGACTCGCCGCATCAATATGGGTGAAAGTATCGGCGAAAGCGGTTGGACATTAGTCGATGTGAGTAATGGTGAAGCTGTTATCCGCCGTAATGGCGAAGTGCGATCAATTTACGCAGGGCAGAAATTATAATAACCTGTTTAAACCTCTCGAACTTCGCTTGATACACAACATTAGTCTGTATCATTATTTCTGAGGAAGCAAATCTTTATTTCCCTCTTGACGGCGAGTGCGAAAACCCTGTCTTCCATTAACTTGGTCAAAGAGGACATCGTATTTATCAAAAAATGCGATGCCAGTATTTACAAATATAGGAAGTTCTGCCTGTGGCGAGATACTTAAATTCCAGCGATTAAATCCGTCGCGGGTTCCTGGTGTCACGCTGTAATCAAAAATGCCATTAATTGCTACTTTCAAAGCATTTGTTGAGCGCAATATTCCTGGTTTGAGTTTACCTGCTGTGGAAGCTGACTTGAATTCAGTCAAAGCATTAATAGTTCCAGTATCAGTGACCATTGTACCATTACAAGAATTTTTAGCAGCACTTCCAGCAAGAGTTAAACAAACTTTGCTCAGTCGAGAGTCCCATCTGTTACCGGGTACACCATTAATTTCAGGTTGTTTACTCCAAGGAGCCATTTTGAAACCTGCTTGATTGTCAGCAGTTAAACCGAGAATTAGGCTGCCATTGTTGTTACTACCACCATTGCCAACTACGATAAATCCGTTACTCAGATTGCCTGGTAATTTTCTCAACGGATTATAGAGAAGTGACTTTTCAAAATAGTTAACACCGATAATACCAGAAAATGGCACACCACTCTTTGCTGAACAATTAGGCTTTTGAGCAGTACATTGGCGACTAGTAACAATCTGTACCGGAACGGGTTCTGCGGCGGGAAGCAAACCAAATCGGATATTAGTATAAACTAATTCTCCCTCCAGGATAGTACCATCACTTAATACCTCCTTGATATTTTGTCCCGTGCTGCGAATAGGGGCATTGCCTAAAAACTCTTTGGGAACTCGCAGCCCTGCTGACCCTGTATCTAATAAGATACGCCTTGGTTTACCACCTGCGATCGCCATTTCCAAAAAATAGCCACGAACACGTTGACCGAGGGAAGGTTTTGTGTATAAAGGTAGGGATATGGTATTAAAACTTGGCTTGCGGGGTGTATTTTGAGAGATGTCGCGTAACGCTGAATTGGGGAAAAGAGTTGCAAATGCTGACTGTCGTTGCGCTGCTGGTTCAGGCGCGATATCCCAAAGGCTTTCGTAATAGAAAAAGCCGATACCTAAACCGCGTTGTTGCGTTGCTTCTACCTGGGATTGGATTTGTGGTAAGGCAACTGGGCGATTTCGTAACCCCGCCATAATACCGATACCAGTTGGGATGACTTGTTTTGTTTCTAAAATTTCTGGGCGGTTAATTTGAGCGATAAAACTTTCTAAATCATTACGGTATACTTGCATAACCAACTCATCAACAATACCCAACCGTACCCAGTTGAGCCAGTCTTGCAGTTGTAGCTTATAGGCGAAATCATAATAATTAGGAGCAACTGAGAAAATAGCATTCGGTTTTCTAGCTTTCACAGTTTGGTAGAGGTCTACCATGAATGTGCTGATTTTATCTGCCCGCCATTTTATCCATGCTTGGGCTTGAGGATTAGGCGGGGGAGGATTGCCAGTTTCTTGGGTGTATAGACTAATTGTGTATTTATCGTAACCAAAATCCACAGGTAAACTCGTATGGTCGTCAAATTGAACGCCATCAGCATCGTATTGAGTAATGACTTCCATCACGAGTTCAGTGATAAACTTTTGCACTTCCGGGTGAAACGGATTCAACCACGCTACTTCACCCGCAGCACTAATTGAAGTTTGAGTTCCATCTCGCTTTTGTGTCAGCCAATCTGGATGCTGGGATGCAAGTTCCGAACTGAGGGGAACCATGAAACCAAATTCAAACCAGGGTATTGCTAGTAGCCCTTCTCTGCGGGCTTGGCTGATAATGTCTGCAATCACATCTTGTCCATCTGTTCCCTTGAAGAAGAAGGGAATACCCATTTTTTGCATGATGGCACTGGGGTAATGTGTATAGCCATCGTTCCACACTACTGGATAAACAGTGTTAAAGTTTAACTGCCGCAGTTGGCTCATGGCTGCTTGTACCTTTGAGCGATTTCTGAAAACGCTAAAATCGTTACCACTCAGCCACACTCCCCGAATTTCTTGACGAGGTTGAGGAGGTAGTTGGGCAACAGCAGGGGCAAAAGTGTTGAGTAGTAATGCCGCAACGAATGATATTAGACATAATAATGGCAGCAGACGCTTCTTTAAAAGCCACCAACCTTGATGAATGAGGCGACTAGGCGCAATACCAGACGCTTTGCGTAGCTTGCTGCGACATAAGAGTAAGCCTCTACGCACAAGCTTAAATAGTAAGTTAGTTAAAGTAGCATTAATTTCTATGCTTTTTTCCCAGAACTGAGTTGCCATTACTTCTGCTTACTAAATGAGGTTAATTGGTTATGCTTCATTCCATATCAACATTAAATTGCTGCACCAGGAAAACTGATACAGTAATTTAGCTGCAAGATAGTTGACGCAGTTATCGGGTTAGTAGTGCCAAGTATAAATGTTTCAAATGTAACCTGTAATATATTTTTGCTGCTCTCATACCAGTTTTAAAAATGATTGTGACAGATGGACAGAGAAAACCCACATACACTAAGCGGTTTCCAATCCAAAATCCAAAATCCAAAATGGTATCACACCTATGCCTGGTAGATTTTTTGCATAGTACCATTCCTCTTATTGGAATTAAGTCACAATGATAATAGACAATCATAGAGGATGCTGTTATGTTTCGTCTAACTCAAACTGTTCGGAACTTGTTTATTCGGATTCAAGGCTTGTTTGGTGTTTTATTCCAAAGTATTTCCAATTTGTTCGGAAATTTCTTTGGTTTTTTTGCCAACTTGTTTGGATTCAATAGCTCTGGTTATTTCTTGGAATCTGATCAGCAGCAAGGTATAAAACAAGCTTCTGCAAAAGAGCAAATTGAAACGAATCAGGATAACACTCCGAAAATTTCCGCCACTACTACCCGCCGTCGTCCTAATGCCAAAATTGACGACTACTTCCTCAATATGGCTCGTGATGTGAAAAAGAACTAACAAAAGCCATCAATTATAGGGTGATCTTAGTAATGCGTTAGCGTACCACTCCGTGGAAGCATGCTACGCAAAGCGTCTCGTAGAGAAGCTTACCATAGGTATCGCTATCGCTCTTAAATCGAAAAAAATAACCTAAGCTTTCTGTTGCTTATCGCTTCAGCATTACGGCGATTAGGCTTCAGAATTTTTATTTGACTTTTTTTACTTTTTGTAATTTCCATTTTTAGGTGCGATGTCTACGACGGGCTACGCCTACGCACTGTAAAGAAAAGGTAGAGCTACCAATTAATTAGTGTTAAAATTGTTACCTTCGCAAACTCTTGATCGGCAGTTACCAAACTTGCTGAATTTTGGATCGCCATTGCTGCAATAATTGCATCTGGTAGTTTCAACCGATATTGCTGGCGAATTTCAATGATTTTCTTAATCAAAACAGCATCACTCGCTACTAAATTGACAACCTCAACTCGTTGCAAAAACTGCTCAAAAAGCTGACGATCCTCTTGACTTAGCCCTGAAAACGCGAGAAATTCAATTTTGCTAATAACTGAAACTCCAATCCAATCAGCACCTTGGAGTAATTGAATAAGTTGAGAATTTCCTTGAAGCAAAGCTACTATCGCATTCGTATCCAACACGTAGCGATTACCATTCATCGCGTAGATTCCTCTGCATTGCTACCGCATCTCCCCTCCAACTTAATCGCCCCACCAAATCAGAGAAATCATAACTAGGTTGTTGCTTTTCCTCTGACGAAACTGGATTCAAAACAACTACAATGTCCACTTCAACCGCCGCTAACTGCGTTGGAATATTAAGATTTAAATATCCTGATTCATCGATTTTAGTTGTAAGTTTTAAAACTTCCATTGCCAAATAATTAGTAAACCTCATCTTATTCTAAATTTTGTAGAGCAAACGTAGTCTCCCTTTGGAAGAAGACTGCACTAACTCACTACGAACTTGCTTATTCATCAATTAAAATTTGACACGCCCTAGAAACTAAGCACAATTCTAATCACTTTGTGCCTAGTTCTCTCATTTCTTGGTGGCTTATGAGCATAGTATCAGTTTTCTCAAAAACTTCCGCCTACACTGCTGATAGTGTGAGGGCGTTTTTCTGGAAAATTATCCAGCTAAAATTAACAAATTTGTATGTGCGTAGGCGTAGCCCAAACCAGCCATCGCATCTTTAATAATAACTATATCCAGCTTGAGGCTGGACAATAGTTAGAGATATTTTTGAGATTGAATGTTTACTTGATTTTCAACTTACTAAATCAACTAAGGCGTTGCTCTGAAAGCGCACTATAGATGAAACTGAGCAACCCCGATAATTCTCAGAGGTAAATACTGATAGTGTGATATTAGCTTGACCGGGATCTAAAATGCGTTTTACCTTGCAGGTTTGCATTTTGTTATTGCAGTAAGCAATAATGCGATCGCCAGCCTTGACTTCCAACGCTTGAATTTTCAATTAATACCAACCTTGCCAGGAATTTGCTTCGTTAAAGAAAAATATATTGTTATATTTCACTTTCCTTAACAATAGCAATGTTTCTTTAAGTATAACACAAAAATTAAAGTTTTTCATTGTATCAATTTAATCTTGATAATGTCAAGTTTATTTATCCTCAAAACACTATCTAAATGCTAGATTTTCACAAAATAAGGATAAAATCCCGACCTTCGCGCAGTTTCTAGGCCGGAAGCCTCATCTGAAAAATCCAGATGGCGGGAAACCTCCGCTTTAATTTCTCTGGAGCTAATTTTTTCGAGTCTAGATTTTTTCCTTCTATGTTTTTGTTACAATCGATGAAATTTTTACATAAAAATACCACTATGGCTTTATATGCTGAATTACATAGACATCTGGGCGGCTCGGTCGTACCAAGAGTTCTATGGCGATATTTTGAGCGACATTCTTCAGAGTTGATTTCCCGTTTTGCTGACTATTCACAATTTGAAGATTTTTACACCCGTCCACGCAACACCCTGGATGAGTATCTAGAATTACACACCCTGGTAGAAAGTGTGCAAACTGTTGAGACTTTGCCTTACTTTATCTATCGGTTGGTGCGGGGTGCTTATATTTTTGAAAATTTGGCTTATCTGGAGCTGCGCTACACTCCCTATTTGCGGACACCTGAGCATCTGAGTCAATCAGAAAGAATTGACAAGATGGCAGAAATTGTGCAAGTAGTAGGGCTTGCTAGCCACCAACCAGAATATCCGATTGTTACTAGCCAAATTCTTTGTATGCACACGCGTTTACCTTATGAGGTGAACAAGGCGATTGTTGATTTGGCAGCGCAAAATAAGCAATATGTCTGTGCAGTAGATGTAGCGGGGGGTGATAGCTATTATGCCGATCGCTTAGAAGAATGGATTAGCTTATATGATTATGCGCGATCGCAGGGCGTTAACACTACCGGACATCTATATGAAACCACTGCTGGCTGTTACCCTGAACTGTTACCCTATCTCATGCGAATCGGTCACGGCATCCAAATTCCGCTACTGTATCCAGAGTTACTTAATGATGTAGCTAAACGCGGACAGTGTTTAGAGGTTTGCCCCACAACTTACCTGAAAACTGGTACTTTGCAGGATATCCGTCAACTCAAATTAGTTTTTGACCGTTGTTTTGAAGCTGGGGTAGATATTGCTATCTGTACTGATAATGCTGGATTGCACAATGTGCGTCTACCGTTTGAGTATGAGAATCTCTTGACTTACAACATTATCAGTTTTGCACAACTACAAGCTTGTCAGGATGCAGCTTTCCGTCATGCTTTTGCTTGGCCTTACAGTCAACGTCCCGCATCTCTGTTGAATGGCTTACTGAAACCTGAACTACCTAAAGTTTTGGCAACAAGGGATAATAATTAACTACACCTAGAGGCAGGAGGTAGGGCGAGGGAAAGTCGTACTGAATTCCAGAAATTGGATAATTTATTTTTTGGAGTTCCCTAAGCAGAAAGTCAGATAATTTAATGTTAGTTAATGTTGCATTCAGGTGTTTTTTTCATGCTGTAAAGAAAGCTGTAATGCACAGTAGATATCTTGCAAAAGTCAATTGTTTAGGGATTAAACCACAGACGCACGCAGATAATTTATCGGTGTTTATCTGTGGTTTCCTTTTCGCTAAGTTAGATTTTTTCTACAAGTCTAATGTGCAGTACAAAAAAGCAGCAATTATGCAATATATAGACTTGGATTGATATACCTGGGTTAAGCTTAAGCGGCAACACCTTCTGTAGCACCACCGACTGAAATCCAAGCTGCAAGACCACCTTGGATTTCCACTACCTTAGGACTTACGCAAAAATTGCTAAAAAGCTTAATTTCTCGAACCGCCAAGACGCCAAGAGCGCCGAGAATTCGTAGAGTGTGCGTAAGTCCTATACCTCAACAAACCCTTCTCCTCTGAGAATTTGTGCAGCCTGGGTTGATTGTTCGTCACTGTCGCCATAAATATAAATATGGCGTTCTTTATGTAGAGCAGATTTGGCTCTAGATGCCAAATCATTTAATGGGATGGGTATTGCTCCACTGATCCGACCGTTATTGTAGGTGTGGCGATGCCTAACGGCGGGCTGCGCCTACGCGCACATCAACAATTGTAAAACCTGGTTGACCCCATTGCAGGCGGGTCTTTAACTCATGGACATTAGCAACTGAATTATTACTCATAAGTTTTTTGGCTTATCACCTCACAAGCAATTTATCAAAAATCCCCGTTTAATTGAGTTTTCTTTACAATTAATAAAAATTTCTCGTGAATTCGCCTTCTTATCTCCTCTACTTACCTTGCACCCAGAAGCTATAAACTATAATTTATGGCATCTACTATTCAAGCTCTACCAACAGAAGTCGTATATCTCATTACAGCTGGTGAGGTAATAGACTGTTTCGCGTCCGTGGTGCGGGAATTGGTAGAAAATTCCCTAGACGCAGGTGCAACGCGCATTGTGGTTTCTTTATGGCCGCAGCAATGGCGAATTCGTGTTGCAGATAATGGTTGTGGAATGAACCTAGATGATTTGCAACAAGCAGCGACAGCTCATAGCACTAGTAAAATTCGCTCTAGTGCCGATTTATGGAAAATTAACAGTTTAGGATTTCGTGGTGAGGCGTTACATAGCTTAACCACTCTGGCAGATTTAGAAATTTTGAGTCGTCCTGTGAGTGGAAAATTAGGATGGCGAATTAGCTATGGCAATGGCGGGGAAGTTGTGCAAGTTGAAGTAACTGCGATCGCACCTGGTACAGTGGTGACAGTTTCTCATCTTTTCGGTAATTGTTCATCTCGTCGTCAGGGATTGCCCACAGCAGCACAGCAAATGAAAGCCGTGCAAGCCACAATTCACCAAATCGCCCTGTGTCATCCCCACGTCACCTGGCAGATTTGGCAAAATGATCGTCAATGGTTCACTATCTCTCCAGCCGCGACAACTGGGCAACTGCTACCGCAGATTTTACCGCAAGTGCGACAAGGTGATTTACAAGAAGTCAAACTCGAAATACCCAACCCTCCCAACTCTTGTACAGACGCGATTAATCGCGTCTCTACTCCTAACTCCTGTACAGACGCGATCAATAGCGTCTCTACTCCTAACTCCTGTACAGACGCGATCAATCGCGTCTCTCCCCACTCCTCACTCACTTTAGTGGTAGGATTACCCGATCGCTGTCATCGTCATCGTCCAGATTGGGTACGTGTAGCTATCAACAGACGCATGATTAAGACACCGGAACTAGAGCAAACAATATTATCAGCATTTCACAGAACATTACCACGCGATCGCTATCCAATTTGTTTCTTACATCTTGCTATTTCCCCCGATCAAATTAACTGGAATCGCAATCCAGCAAAAACAGAAATTTACCTCAACGAAATCATTTATTGGCAAGAGCAAATTACCCAAGCAATTAACCAAGCACTCAGCATCTCTTCTAGCAATCTCAAAGAAGCTATCCACACAACACGAGTTAGTAAATTACTCAAAGCCGCAGAAGCAAAAGGCAGCTACAATTTCAATTCTCAAAATCCTAACGAAAATCCCAACCCTTGTACAGACGCGATTAATCGCGTCTCTCCTAACTCTTTAAAAGCTGTTGCTCAAGTTAGCAACACCTATATTGTGGCGGAACATCCAGGTGGTATGTGGTTAGTGGAACAGCACATTGCCCATGAGCGAGTTTTGTATGAGCAATTGTGTAATGATTGGCAACTTGTCCCCGTCGAACCGCCAATCATTCTTTATCAATTGTCACCAGCGCAAGTATCGCAACTGCAACGCATCGGTTTAGAAATAGAACCCTTTGGCGAACAACTTTGGGTAGTGCGAAACATCCCTGCACCTTTGCAGCAGCGAGACGATTGTGCAGAAGCAATTTTAGAACTTAGTTGGGGAGGCGACTTACAAACAGCCCAAGTAGCCGTTGCCTGTCGCAGTGCTATTCGTAATGGTACACCCATGAACCAACAAGAAATGCAGACACTTTTAGATAATTGGCAACGCACTCGCAACCCTCGCACCTGTCCCCACGGACGCCCAATTTATCTATCCTTAGAAGAATCAGCTTTAGCCCGGTTTTTCCGGCGGAATTGGGTAGTTGGTAAAAGTCATGGAATTTGATGTTTTCAGTAAGACTTTTTGGCATTGCTGATTCCTTGTATGAAAATGATTTTGCATAATACTAAAATCCTTGTAGAGACGTAGCAGTGCTACGTCTCTACATCCAGATTCATACTTCAATTCAGCAACGCCGACTTTTTTACCTAATTTCTGTGTTGGGAAAGAGGTTAATAGATGATAAAGGGGAATTTAGCTTACTCTAGACTCCAACCCAGCACTCTTGCTACTTCAGTGGCTAATTCTAGAGGATTGAATGGTTTAGCGATCGCACTGATCATTCCCATCTGGGTATAGCGACGGCGATCGGAAGCCTGGATTTTGGCAGTTAACAAAATCACCGGAATAGTTTTGGTTAACGGATTAGCTTGTAACTTTTCAAAGGTAGCGATACCATCCATCCCTGGCATCATCACATCTAGTAAAATTGCATCTGGTTGGTAAGTCTCGGCTTTTACTATGCCCTCTTGACCAGAACTCGCTGTCTCAACTTTCCAGCCTGCAACTGTTTCCAAGCAAATCTTAGCAACTTCTTGAATATACTGCTCGTTATCAACCACTAGAATTTGCTTTGTTGTCATTACTGCCATCCTCTTGTTGGTTTAGGGTAATTCGCTGAAGTAACTCCATCATGCGTTGTTCAAATTCTTCGTTAGTCACACGCTCTTTAGTCAAAAATTCTGTATCTGGACTTAATTGGCTATTTGTAGTTTGCTCATAACGACTATAAATTAAAGGAATGTTGGAATCTTCTAAATCAGCATTTTGAAAAGTCCCAAACAAAGGTAGAGTGACATAAAAAGTGCTACCTTCGCCTAATACACTTTCAGCCCAGATGCGTCCGCCGTGCTGTTGCATAATGCTCTTACAAATTGCCAAACCTAAACCAGTACCATCATGGTTGCGTGAATCTGAGGAGTCAACTTGTTGAAAGCGCTCAAAGATACTCTCAAGTTTGTCAGATGGGATACCGCGTCCGGTGTCTTTGACTGTCAACACAACTTCATTCTTTTGTTGTTGCACCCCCAACCAAACCGTAGATCCAGCAGACGAAAACTTAATGGCATTACTCAGTAGATTGGTCAAAGTTTGGACAATGCGATCGCAATCTGCCAATACTTGACCGGATAAGGCAGAAATGGATAGCGTCACTCCAGCTTTGTCAGCTAGAGGCTGCATGACATTTACTGCTTGAGTAATCAGATCAACGATATTGCAGATTTCTGGTTCCATTTTCGCTTTACCCGACTCGATCCGCTCGATGTCTAGGATGTCGTTGATTAAGCGTACCAGACGTTCGGTGCTTTCAGTAGCAATTTGCAGCAAACGTTTTCCCTGCTCTGAGTCTGTCGGTAGCAAACCACTGGTTAGCATTCCTAGAGAGCCATGAATTGAGGTTAAAGGAGTGCGGAGTTCATGACTAACAACAGAGACGAATTCATCTTTCATCCGTTCAATTTGCTTACGCTCTGTGACATCTCGCAATATAACTGTATAAAATATTTCCTTGCCCATATCAATTTTAGAGATGGAAGCCTCTGCTGGAAATTCAGTGCCATCTTTGCGACGACCATAGATTTCACGCCGTTCTCCCATTCTGCGGGCAATATTGGGAGATTGACCAAAGTCAACCACATGTTGACGATGCATTTGTAAAAAGCGCTGCGGTAAGAGTAAATTAAGACCCTGGCCAATCACTTCCTGGGCAGAGTAGCCGAAAATTTTCTCTGCTCCTTGATTAAACAAGGTGATGGTTTGGAATCCGTTGATGGAAATAATTGCATCATCAGCAATATCTAAAATCCGCGCAAATCGGGCTTCAGAAAATCGTAGTTCTTCCTGTGTTCGCTGACGTTCATCTAGTTGTGACTGTAACTGTCGATTCACGTTAATTAACTCAGCAGTGCGCTCTGCTACTCTCAGTTCCAGTTCGTTGATAGCTTGTAAATTTAGAGATGAGGGAGATGAGGGAGATGAGGGAGATGAGGAAGATGAGGAAGATGAGGAAGAATTTACTTCTCTATCTCCCCCTGCTCTCCTTACTCCCCCTGCTCTCCTTACTCCCCTGCCCCCCTGCACCATACGTTGCCGCAATTTTATTCGTTCTAGGCGATTGACGATTCGGGTAACTAGTTCTGGCCCGACAATTGGCTTGCTTACAAAGTCATCAGCACCAACGCTAAACACCTGATTTACCATATTCGCATCGCTATGTACAGTGAGGAATAAGATAGGTAACTCACCCCAGCGCGAATCGTTGCGTACCAATTGGCAAAGTTCTATACCATTTTTATAGGGTAATTCCACATCTAGAATTAGCATATCTGGCGCAACTTCTTCTAAAGTACTCCAGAAATGAAGCGGGTCTTCAAGAGCGATCGCTTTGAATCCCCAAGGACTAAGTAAGGTTTGTAACAATGCTTGAATTTGCGGATCATCATCTACAACCAATATTTTAGTTTCTGCGTGGGGGCCATTTTGCGGCGATTGAGTTACTGTTTTTAATACCTGTGGTGTTCGTGAGCGAGATATTGCTGCTGTGTCGTTACCTTCAATTTCCCGACGCAATAACTTTACCCAACTTTCAAGGTTGCTAATTTCAGATTTACTCAACCTTTTACCAGAACTCAGTAGCAATTCGATATTGCGTGCCAATTTTGAGCCAAGAGGCAACCCAAAAGTACCTAAAGATCCTGCTAAAGTATGCGCCTCTTTGGCTGCAAGTGAGAGCAATTCGAGATTTAAACTATTTTGATTTAAAGTTGCGATCGCTTGCTCTATTACCTTTACCTGCTCATCTACCCGTCCTTGAAATCGTTGCCAAATTTCCGCAACTGCCATTAGTGCTTGCTGCTGTGATTTCAGATTTGGAACCGGGGATTTTGCATAATTCCCTACTCCCTGCTCCCTACTCCCTATTCCCTCCCCCAGTTGTTTCAGACGATAGCCGATACCATAAACTGTTTCAACCAAATCATTGGGCGCTCCTACAGCTTTGAGTTTGTGTCGTAACCCTTTGATATGAGTGCGAACAGCTTCTTCTTGTGGAGTATCTTCATAAGACCAAAGATGTTCTAAAATCATGTCGCAGCTAAACACCCGGTGATTATTCCGCAAGAATAGTTCTAACAGAGCAAACTCTTTTGGAGTAAGTGGCAGCAGCTTGCCAGCATAAGTCACTTCACAGCTACTAGGGTCTAGCCGCAACTGAGCATACTCCAGCACAGGTTGTGAGCTTACAACTTTGCGACGCAACAGCGCCCTAATCCGAGCAACTAACTCCTCTTGATTAAAGGGTTTAACTACATAGTCATCTGCCCCTGCATCTAACCCGATTGCTTTATCATGGCTACTATCGCGCCCTGTCAATAATAATATTGGCATTTGCAGACCACTAGACCGGATTTGACGGCAAAGACTAATGCCATCCAGTTTGGGTAACATTACATCCAGGAGGATTAAATCATAATCGTAAGTTTGAATAAGATCCCAAGCTGCATCTCCATCAGTGGCAACTTCAACCGCATAGTTTTGGTTAGTCAAAACGGCGGTGAGTGAGTATGCATTTAACTCGTCATCCTCTACAACTAAAATTTTCATGTTAAAAGCTTTCCAAGTTAAAATGGATACAACAGATAACAAGCAATAAACTTAAATTGCAAAATTAATTACAGTGCTTTTGAAGTAATTAAACCACACCATTCCCTACTAGTTACATCCTCTAACTGAGTAATGATCTTTCAAGCCATAAAACTCTCAATACGCTACAACAGAAAAAATCCTCTGTTAAACCTGTGAAAAAACGAGTAACTCTTACCTTCCCAAAACGCGCCGTACAAATGCCAGTCACTTACGTACTGGCCAAAGAGTTTAACGTTGCCGCTAATATTATCCGTGCCCAAGTTGCTCCAAATCAAATTGGCAAACTGGTAGTAGAACTATCGGGAGATATCGATCAATTAGATGCGGCGATTGAGTGGATGCGATCGCGCCATGTTAATGTTTCTCATACCTTAGGCGAAATTGCGATCGACGAGGATGTGTGTGTCCACTGTGGCTTGTGTACTGGGGTTTGTCCTACTGAAGCCCTCACCCTCCACCCAGAGACATACAAACTCACATTCACGCGATCGCGTTGTATCGTCTGTGAACAGTGTATCCCCACTTGTCCTGTACAAGCAATCTCCACTAACCTTTAACAATCCAAAATCCAAAATCTAAAATCCAAAATTCATATTATCCCAGCTTAAACACATCCGCTATTACACCACTATCACCCACCAGTCTAGTTGTTGCTGGAGAGTCATAAACTTTAGACTTCTTGCATAAGTCGGGAAAAGGTAAAGGGGGAAGGGGAAAAAATTCTGTATTGTCCCCTTCCCCTTTAACCTTTACCCTTTTTCCCCTCTTGCAAAAAGCACTTTTGCAAGAGGTCTTTTGGTCAGCCTTTTAAAGTTTTGTGCATCGGTTTTATCAGGTTTTGGTTTTTTGCGTTTATAACTTAATCTGTGTAAGCAAGTCCTTCTATATCAATTTCTTGGTCTTCTGGCGCAGGTAAATTGATAAATTCTGCTACCCTAAATTGTTGATGATCTGTAAACTTATCAGTATCAACCAAAGAGAGACGTTCAATAGTTGAGGTTTCATCTGACCCCAACCATAAATATTTATCGTGTGTTAAGAGCAGCGCAGATAAGTCTTCTCTATGTTCTTTAAAGTTATCTACAAAAGTTAAGAAAACTTGATTGAGCAAATTTGAGTTTGACATTTTTTGATTTCAAAAAGATTAATGATGTTATCATAATAGATAATTTAATATCATGTTAAATATTTGTAAAAGCTATCGTATATATGAAATCGTTAGGATAAATCTGCTCTTTAGTCCTTTGATAGATATTGGATATTTCTTAAAGAGGATGCAAGTATTAATGCTTATTAGCATACTTGATAATACTGATTGAATAAAAAATATAAAAACTAGATACAAATTTTTAACTAATGTTATTATTCAATAACCTCATGAGGTAATCTCATTTAAGATCAATTATGAAACTAGCCACACAAACCACGGTAAAAACTCTAGGGGACTACGCCTACCAAGCGATTGAAAAGCACTTTAAGAAAACCTTGAAGTGGGAAAAATCAGTAAAGAAAGATGAAGATCCAGAAGCGTTGCACCAGATGCGAGTGGGAATGCGTCGCTTACGAACAACTGTAACTAGCTTTGGGCTAGCAGTGGATCTGCCAAAACCAGTTAACGATAAAAATATTGGTAAAATAGCCCGTCGTCTTGGTAGTCTGAGAGATTTAGACGTACTTAAAGAAAGTTTGGAAAACAATTACAAACCAAACTTACCCAGCAAAGAGCAAGAATCTCTAAAAACAGCTTTCAAAGCTTTAGCTAAACAACGTGAAGATGTAGAATCAAGCGTACAAAAAACGTTAAAAGATGAATCTTACAAGTCTCTAAAAGATGCATTAGATAAGTGGTTAGAGAAACCTAGTTATCAACCTTTGGCATCTTTTACTATTCAGCAGGTACTACCAGATTTACTCTTACCAGAAGTGAGTAATTTTTTACTGCATCCGGCTTGGCTAGTTGGCACTGAATTTGTAGAATCAGAAGTGATAATCCAGAAGAATTGGAAACCAGAAAAGATAGAAAAACAATTGACAACAGAAGGTGAAATTATTCACAGTTTGCGAAAAGAAGCAAAACGTCTACGCTACCAGATGGAGTTATTTACTGACTTATATGGCGAGTCTTACACAGCTTATCTTACAGAAGTGAAAAATATCCAAGAAATTTTGGGTACGATGCAAGATAGTGCTGTCTTAACTGACTGGCTTACAGATGTCTTCAAGTCAGAAATTGAGACTGAACTCCCTACCCTTGCTGCTTTGTTAACTGAAAATCGCTACCAGTCGTGGCAGAAGTGGCAACCCTTACAAGAACGGTATCTGAAAGCTGAAACTAAGCATAGCTTTCATTTAACAATACTACACCCGCTTTCTGGAGTAATAGGTTAAAAGTTGCTTTTTATTGGGAAAGGATTGGACTAACGAGTAAACAATTAAATAGGAGCTAGCAACAAAAGATCAACCCTGTTATGAGAATCTGAACGATATGGGTATTTTCGGCAGAATCCAAGCCTTAAATTAATCTAATAGTGATTTCTAGCATTGCTCGCCGCTCAGTTAGACCGAAGACGCTTTGGCTGAAAAAGCCCCAGGTGTTTCCACCAATCCTGCCTTAAACAGAGCCATCGACAATGGCTCTGTTACTAGTTCGCATCTAGTTACTGTTAGTGCCGGGAGGACGAAGGGGAAATCACCCTACTCTTATTTGTAGCAGCGATCGCACAGGCATTTTTCGCTCTGGCGGTGAAAAACCAGATGTTACCAACACTCCAACTCCTTGCTTTGACTTGCTAGAATTTAGCGAATTAAATTTAGCAATACCTTGCAATGCCAATGCATCGAGATGCAATGTTAATGCGTCGCCCTGCAATGCCAATGCATCGAGATGCAATGTTAATGCATCGCCCTGCAATGCCAATGCATCGAGATGCAATGTTAATGCATCGCCCTGCAATGCCAATGCATCGCCCTGCAATATTAATGCGTTCGTCTGCATTAAAAACGCTACGCTTTTACCGAGCTATCCGCGCCGAAAAAGCCCCTAAATTTATTTATGGGGTTCAAAATTATTCACTTTTGACTTTTGACTTCCCCAAAGGGGCTACCATGCCATCCGATAATTTAGAGATTAATGAAACGACTGCGGCACAATTTGCTCAATTGGTGCTGGATTGTATCGGGCGGGAATATCCTAACAGTGGTCTGTATTGGGCTGATAGCGACGAGGATATAAAACCACCGCGTCAATTGACTCCTGCATTTTATGGCTGCTTAGATTGGCATTCAGCCGTACATGGTCACTGGTTGCTGGTACGTCTGATGCGTCACTTTCCTGAAGCCTCTTTCAATGCAGCCTCAAAGCAAGCACTTGAGCAAAGCCTAACACCTGAGAAGATTCAAGGAGAAATTGGCCATTTTCAACGGCTACCGTTTTTTGAATTTCCTTATGGTGTGGCATGGTTTGTGCAACTGGCTGCGGAACTTCACGAGTGGAATCATCCTCAAGCGAAACAATGGCGGATTATA
This sequence comes from Nostoc commune NIES-4072, assembly GCF_003113895.1. Classification (NCBI taxonomy): domain Bacteria; kingdom Bacillati; phylum Cyanobacteriota; class Cyanophyceae; order Nostocales; family Nostocaceae; genus Nostoc; species Nostoc commune. The sequence continues at coordinate 4,294,410 of NZ_BDUD01000001.1, forward strand.
TTGGAACCGCTAGAAAAGTTGATTGCAGGTAACTTACAGCGCTGGATTGACGGACTGAAACTCCCAAATCGCACAGGGATGCATAGCCAAACAGCTTTTGCACTTGGTTTGATGCTAGATTGGGCACGGATTACCGAAAATGCTGAGTTTATTCAGTTAGTAGAGAATAAGGCACGGCAATTTTATCTTAGCGATCGCAATTATTCCTTACAATTTGAACCGCTTGGCTACGATTTTCTCTCTCCTGGTCTTGCTGAAGCAGACCTGATGCGGCGAGTTCTGCCAACAACAGCTTTCGGTGACTGGCTGACGGATTTTCTTCCACAAATACCGATTGAGAATTCAGTAAATTGGTTACAACCACCCGGTGTAGATAATCCTCAAGATTATATGCAAGCTCACTTTTATGGTCTTAATCTTAGTCGTGCTTGGATGCTTGAGGGTATCATATCTGGATTGGCAAATAGCGATCGCCGCATCGAAACACTCCGCTCTACTGCCCTTGTGCATCGTCAGCATGGATTAGCAGATATTGTCAGTGAACATTATGCATCTAGTCACTGGGTAGGTACTTTTGCTGTTTACCTCCTAACAAATCGTGGATTGCAAAGGCAAACTATCTAATCCCCATGCCCAATGCCCCATGCCCCATGCCCAATCCCCAATGCCCCAATCATTAAAATATGCCAAGCAAATATGCCTTAGCTGACTGAGACTGTCACGATCATAGAGTAAAGAGTAAAAGGCAATCTATTTTGACTTTTAACTTTCTCCTTTTGTTCAACTTTCCACAAGGGTAGGTTTAATCTTGACTAAATTGAAGGTTGGTATCAATGGCTTCGGTCGAATCGGGCGACTTGTGCTTCGCGCTGGCATCGATAACCCCAACATTGAATTTATAGGTATCAACGATCTAGTACCACCAGATAACCTCGCTTACCTATTAAAGTACGACTCAACCCACGGCAAATTAAAGCACAAAGTTGAAGCCAAGGAAGATGGTATCCTCATTGACGGGCACTTCATTCCTTGCGTGTCGGTGAGGAACCCAGCAGAGTTACCTTGGGGAAAATTAGGTGCAGATTATGTAGTGGAAGCTACCGGACTTTTCACTGACCACGAAGGAGCCGCAAACCACCTGAAAGCAGGTGCAAAGCGAGTAGTAATTTCCGCTCCCACCAAAGATCCAGATAGAGTTACCACCCTGTTAATGGGTGTCAATCATCACCTATTTGATCCCAGCAAGGATATTATTGTCTCCAATGCTAGCTGCACTACAAACTGTCTAGCTCCCATAGCTAAGGTCATCAATGACAACTTTGGGTTAACTGAAGGGTTAATGACTACAGTTCATGCCATGACTGCTACCCAACCAACTGTAGACGGGCCCAGTAAGAAAGACTGGCGGGGTGGTCGAGGTGCAAGCCAGAATATTATTCCTTCCTCCACAGGCGCAGCTAAAGCTGTAGCGTTGGTTTTACCAGAATTGAAGGGCAAGTTAACTGGTATGGCATTACGAGTTCCGACTCCTGATGTCTCTGTAGTTGATTTAACTTTCAAAACTGCCAAAGCCACCAGTTACAAAGAAATCTGTGCTGCCATGAAGGAAGCTGCCAGAGGTTCTCTGGCAGGTATTTTGGGTTACACAGATGAAGAAGTAGTTTCCACAGATTTTCAAGGTGATACCCATTCTAGTATCTTCGACGCAGGTGCTGGGATTGAGTTGAATTCTAACTTCTTTAAAGTAATTGCCTGGTATGACAACGAGTGGGGCTACTCGAATCGCGTGATTGACCTGATGTTGTCTATGTCACATAAGGAAAAACTCGCACCGACAGCTGCTGTGGTTTGATTAAAAATTGGGAATTGGGCATAGGGCATTGGGCATGGAGGACAGAAAGGAAAGACTTGCTGCAACTTCTTCCTTGCTCCACTCCCTATTCCCCACTCCCCAATCTCCAGTACTCAATTTGGGATTTGGGTCAAATGGTAAATACCGCGAAAACAAAACGCCATTTAATATTTTTACTTAGGAAATCGGTGATATAAAGCACATGTTAATTTGCATGGCTTGGGCGATGTCTACGACGGGCTACGCCTACGCTCACACCATCCAAATTTGCAGGTTACTCCTCAACCCCTAATCCCTATGCGTCGAACCAAAATCATTTGTACTGTTGGCCCAGCTACATCTGCACCCGAAAAGCTGCAAGCCTTGGTAAAAGCTGGAATGAATGTGGCGCGGCTGAATTTTTCTCACGGCGCTTATGAATTCCACGCCCAAACTGCTCACTATCTCAGACAAATTAGTAGTGAGCAGCAAAAGCCGATCGCAATTATGCAAGACCTGTGTGGCCCGAAGATTCGTTTGGGAACTTTACCATCGGAAGGGTTAAATTTAGAAGCTGGTACTGAAGTCACCTTTGTTTTGCAAGAAAAGGGTGAAAGTATCGACGAACTACCTTTACCATTGCCGACTTTGTTCGCAATGGTGCGACCAGGTGAACCGATTTTGATTAATGATGGTCGCGTCAAGTTGATTGTTACTGCTCGTGATGCCGATCGCATTCGCGCCCAAGTAAAAATTGGCGGGTTAATTTCTACACACAAGGGAGTAAACCTACCACAAACTCCTTTACCTGTTAGTTCAATTACTGAAAAAGACTTGCTGGATCTGCGCTTTGGGATTCAGTTAGGTGTAGACTGGGTGGCGGTGTCCTTTGTGCGATCGCCACAAGACTTAGAACCCGCCAAGCGAATGATTGAAGCAGCTGGTGCTTCCATCCGCTTAATTGCCAAAATCGAAAGAGCAGAAGCAGTAGAGAATTTTGACTCCATTCTGAATGTTGCGGACGCGATTATGATTGCTCGTGGCGATTTAGGGGTAGAAGTGCCAATTCACGAAGTCCCCCTAATTCAAAAAGATATAATTCGCCGTTGCAATCGTGCTGGCAAGCCGGTGATTACAGCCACCCAAATGCTAGAGTCGATGATTAGCGCCCCCGATCCCACCCGCGCCGAAGCAACCGATGTTGCCAACTCTATCTTAGATGGTACGGATGCGGTAATGCTTTCTGGTGAAACAGCTGTCGGACAATATCCCATCGCCGCCGTCGAGATGATGCACAACATCGCCGTGCGGACAGAACAGGCTCTAGATGAGGGTAGCAAACATGCTTGGTGTCATGAGGCAGGTAGTCTTAGCGTTACTGAATCTGTAGCCGAATCCGTGTGTCGCATCGCTTATGAAACAGGCTCACGAGCAATTCTCTGTAACACGACTTCAGGAAGTACGGCGAGAATGGTGTCTAAATATCGCCCGACTTCTCCCATTATTGCCCTCACCTCTGACATCACCGCTTATCGTCAACTAGCGCTTTCTTGGGGTGTGGAAGCTTTGCTGATCCCACCAGTCCACAATGCCGAAGAGATGTTTACCAATGTGGTGAACACAGTTGTAGACATGGGTTTAGCGAATAAGGGCGATAAAGTAGTAATTACCTCTGGTGTTCCAATTGGTAAATCAGGAACAACTAGTTTAATCAAAGTGCATTCCATTGGACAGCCAATTTCTGCATAAGGCACTTAGAATAGGGCTGTGGCTGAAGATAGTAAGCAAAATTGGGCAATGATTAAGAAAAATTGCCAGAATCAGAATTGAAGGAACTGGAGACTGGGGACTGGTGATTGGGGGCTAGGGACTAAGGAGACAAGGAAATAAAGAACTTTTAACTTCTCACTCAGAACTCAGCACTCAGCACTCAGCACTAATTTGGTGGGGAATAAGTAAATCCTGTAACATTCATCACGGAGTATTTTATGTCTAAGAATTTACTGGAACAATTGCGACAAGTGACTGTTGTAGTCGCAGATACAGGGGATATCCAGGCAATTGAAAAGTTCAAACCCCAAGACGCCACCACCAATCCTTCGCTGATAACTGCTGCGGCGCAGATGCCAGAATATCAGGGAATTGTTGATCAAACTCTACTCCAAGCGAAGAAAGATGCTGGAGCCGGAGCCACCCAAGCACAGATAGTTTCTCTAGCTTTTGACCGTTTGGCAGTCGCTTTTGGATTAAAGATTTTGCAAATCATTCCCGGTCGCGTGTCTACGGAAGTGGATGCTCGCTTGTCTTACGATACCGAAGCTACCGTAACTAAAGCACGGGAATTAATTGCCCAGTATAAAGCTGCTGGAATTGGGCGCGATCGCGTTTTAATTAAAATCGCCAGTACTTGGGAAGGTATTCGCGCTGCGGAAATTCTCGAAAAAGAAGGTATTCACTGTAACCTTACCTTGTTGTTTGGTCTTCACCAAGCGATCGCCTGTGCAGAAGCCGGCATTACCCTAATTTCTCCCTTCGTTGGCCGGATTCTCGACTGGTACAAAAAAGATACCGGACGCGATAGCTACCCAGCAACCGAAGATCCCGGAGTTTTGTCCGTTACCAAAATCTACAACTACTACAAGAAATTCGGCTATAAAACCGAAGTTATGGGAGCTAGCTTCCGTAACATTGGTGAAATTACTGAACTTGCAGGTAGTGATTTGCTAACTATTTCGCCATCCCTTTTGGCTGAATTGCAAGCAACTGTTGGAGAACTGCCACGCAAACTCGACCCTGCTAAGGCAGCAAACTTGGAAATCGAAAAGATATCCATTGACAAAGCTACTTATGACAAGATGCATGCCGCCGACCGCATGGCAACCGACAAACTAGATGAGGGGATCAAAGGTTTCACCAAGGCACTAGAAGACCTTGAGAAACTTTTAGCAGACCGACTAGTTCGCCTTGAAGGAGAGGTAGTAGCAGCTCATTAGAACTTAACCATAGTTAGTGGTTAGTGGTTCAACCACTAACCATTAGTTTAGTTGCATCAGTCCTCATTAATAACGACGGCGGATAATCTGGTATCGTCCGTAAGGCTGCCGTCGTTGGATAATCTGTCGTTGTCTAAACTCCTGTCGGCGTCGAATATTTTGGTATCGTCCGAAAGGCTGGCGTCGTCGAATATTTTGGTATCGTCCAAAGGGCTGCCGACGTTGGATGATCTGCCGCCGTCGAATCATTCGGTATCGTCCTGGCCGCCGTTGAGCAATTAAAAACTCTCTAGTTTTATCTCCAACTAAGTTAGCCTCCGGTGCAGCGCTTTGTTCATTGCGAGCATTACTTAAAGAAATATCCTTTGCTTCAGCTAATGAGGGCGGATACACAAAGGCACATAGCAATAGCGCTATTGAAGATAACTTCTTTAAACCTTTCATGTTTTTGCTTCTACTAGACTTTCGGTAATAACTTTATTAAACACCTTAAAGCCAGTAAATTATCGTTCATCCACTTTTTTTAAACTTAATTTAGAATGAAATTTGAATATAGAATTTCATCCTAATGGATGATTGAAAATTACAGGGATCTATGTAAAACATTTAGAACCTGAAAATTATTCCAAATTATACTCGTGATACAATCAAACTTAAACTATCTATAAAAACAAAAAAGTATTTTTACAAGTGCAATTACTTACATTTAACTTTATCAAACTCCTAATTAAATTGCAGTTTCCTAATGTTAAAGAAATTACAAGCAAAGAATTAGCTCAATTACTATTAGATTCTGCAAAGCCGCGGCCATTAGTGCTAGATGCCCGAAGTCAGATAGAGTATGCGGTAAGCCATATTGAGACAGCAGCGCAGATAGACGCTGTTACATCTGACTTAGCAGCACTTTCAACACTTTCAAAAGATAGACCAATAGTCGTGTACTGCGCCGTTGGCTACCGTAGCGCCAAATTTATCAGAAGCGATCGCTTCATAGTCACCTCAGACTCCAGCACAAGCATGGCGAGGCTAAAGTAGGGCGCTATATTCTTCAAAACCCACCATTCCTAGACATATTGATATAGCAGTCCTAAATCCAAGATTATTTTATTCTCATCTAGTCTGCCTCAGAATTCATTCTGAGTCTAATGGCGAAAGTCGTCTAAAGACGACTGATAAAAGGTTATAGTTCGTTAAAACGGACTTTAGCTAAAAGCCAAAGAACTTCAGTTGTGGGCGGTTTCTGTCTAGAACGAAGGAAGAACCGTTATAACACTTGATATTTTCTGCTACTAAGCAAGACGACGTAACACCATGATAGAACGGTCTGTAACTGGTACAGTTTGCTCACCCATAATCAATTTTCCTGGGCTAAGGAAGCGAGATTCATTGGTGTCAATAACTATTTCCCATTCCCTATCTTGGAAAACATTGGGTAAAGCAAACTCAAGCGTTTCGTAGTGAGCATTAAAAAATAGCAAAAAGCTTTCATCAATAATCCGTTCACCACGGGGGCCAGGAGTAAGAATGCCCTCGCCATTCAAGAAAATTTCCATAGCTTTGGCATAACTAACTAGCCACTGCTTTTCAGTCATTTCGCTACCATCGGCATTAAACCAACCAATATCATTGATACCAAAACCGTGAATAGGACGACCTTGAAACCACTTACGCCGTCTAAATACTGGATGCTTATGACGAAAATCAATCAGTTCGCGGCTAAAATCTAGTAGTTCAGAATTAGATTTTTGTAAACTCCAATCACGCCAGGAAATTTCATTATCTTGGCAGTAAGCATTGTTATTACCCTTCTGGGTGCAACCAATTTCATCTCCTGCTAGTAGCATGGGTACGCCTTGAGACAGCATTAAAGTTGCTAAAAAGTTGCGTCGCTGACGTTCCCTTAAGCGGATTACGTCTGGGTCATCGGTTTCTCCTTCTACACCGCAATTCCAAGAACGGTTATGGCTTTCCCCATCCCGGCTATCTTCGCCGTTAGCCTGATTATGCTTTTCGTTGTAGCTGACCAAATCATTGAGCGTAAAGCCATCATGGGCAGTGATGAAATTAATACTAGCACTGGGATTACGCCCGTTTGCTTGGTAAAGGTCAGGGCTACCGGTAAAACAATAAGCAAATTGCCCCAGGCTATCATCCTCACCACGCCAAAAATCCCGGACAGTATCACGATATCTGCCATTCCATTCAGACCAACGTAAAGGAAAATTGCCAACTTGATAACCGCCTTCTCCCAAATCCCAAGGTTCAGCAATCAGCTTCACATCTGCCAGAACTGGATCTTGATGAATAATATCAAAAAAAGCTGCGAGATTATCTACTTCATATAGTTCTCGCGCTAATGCCGAAGCTAAATCAAATCGAAAGCCATCAACATGCATTTCTGTTACCCAATAGCGCAAGCTATCCATGATTAACTTCAAAACTTGAGCATGACGCACATTTAGAGAGTTGCCGCAGCCTGTGAAGTCCATGTAGTAACGGGAATTATCTTTGACCAAGCGATAGTACACGGCATTATCGATGCCTCGCAGTGATAATGTTGGCCCTAAATGATTGCCTTCGCCAGTGTGGTTATAAACTACATCTAAAATTACTTCAATGCCAGCAGCGTGTAAGTCCTTAACCATCTGCTTAAACTCGGTAACTTGTTGTCCGAGTGAGCCACTAGCACTGTAACCGGAGTAGGGTGTCAAATAATTAATGGAATCGTAACCCCAATAGTTTTTGAGTCCTTTATCCACCAGAAATCCTGGAGAAGATAAAAAGTGATGCACAGGCATCAATTCCACAGATGTGATTCCTAGTTGTTGGAGATATTGAATTGCGGCTGGATGTGCTAATCCTGCATAAGTACCACGTAATTCTTCTGGAATTTCTGGGTGTAACTTAGTAAAGCCTTTAACGTGAGTTTCATAAATAATAGTTTCGTGCCACGGTATAGAAAGTAGTTTGTCGTCTCCCCAATCAAAAGACTGATCGACAACAATACACTTTGGCATAATTTCGGCATTATCTAAATCAGAAAAAGCTAGGTCTTGTTCTGGTGCATCTAAAGAGTAGCCAAAATTAGCTGGATTATCGATAATTTCCCCATCAATTGCCTTAGCATAGGGATCAATTAGTAGTTTATTAGGGTTAAATCGATGGCCAAGTTCTGGGGCCCAAGGGCCATGTACTCTAAATCCATAGCGTTGTCCAGGCCCCACTCCTGGTAGATAAGCGTGCCAAACAAAATTATTTTTTTCTGTTAAAGGCAAGCGAATTTCATCATTATCAGCATCAAATAAACAAAGTTCTACACTTGTTGCATTTTCAGAAAACAAAGCAAAGTTAGTACCTTTGCCATCCCAAGTAGCACCCAAGGGATATACATTCCCAGGCCATACAGCTATATACATAAGTGAAATACCAAAAGGTAATTTTAGTGTTAGTAAGCACTTTTAAGATGTGTTTAATAGTAATTTTTATAAGTTAATTTAAAAGTTTAGGTTAATAAATTTGAATTAACTAGATATTACTATTTTCTCCTGAAAACTTTTTAAAAATGGATAAAAATAACTTATTTCATTTTGAGGCAATAATAAAAATTTTATATTTTTAACTGAAAATATTTGGCTCATCTTTTTTTACTACTAAACTCATAAATTTATTAATAAGTTTATTTGCAAATTTTTTAGCTTCATTACTTTACAAAAAACAACAAATATCTATATCTACCAAAATGAATAAATTTATTTATACCAACGTATATATTTACTTAAAACATCTTTTGTGAAACTACAATACCAATTTTTTTATTGACTTCTTGTTGTAGCATTTATATGTAGTAGTAGGCATGATCTACAGTGATAAGATGTCAAACATAGGTTGCTTTAAGCGAAGCATTCTCGTTGTGGAAAAAATAACTTTACTACATCAGCCCTCTGTCTTCGTAGTCTTTTGCTAAATCTACATCACATTGTTGCCGATGGCTGGTCAATTGGGGTGCTGATTAGAGAATTGGGAGTATTATACAAAGCTTTTGTAGAAGATAAGCGATGTTTGATGTCTACGCTTCTGCCAGAGTTACCCATTCAGTATGCAGATTTCGCCCAATGGCAACGAGAGTGGCTGCAAGCAGTGGGGGAAAACGGCTGTTCGCCTTTACAAACGCAGTTAGCTTACTGGCAAAAGCAATTAGACGGGATTTCGGTGCTGAATCTCCCCACCGACCGAGTAAGACCAGCAGTTCCAACCTATAAGGGTGCAAAACAATTTTTAGAACTACCACATTCCTTAACTCAAGCGCTAGAGGCACTTAGCTACCAAGAAGATGTAACCTTGTTCATGACAATGCTTGCAGCGTTTCAGACTTTGCTCTATCGCTACACGCAGCAAGAGGATATTGTAGTAGGTTCAGCGATCGCTAATCGTAACCGTAGCGAACTAGAAGGGTTGATTGGTTTTTTTGTCAATAGTTTGGTGTTACGTAGCGATTTATCAGGGAACCCGACGTTTCAAGAATTACTAAATCGAGTGCGAGAGGTAACATTAGGAGCATACAGCCATCAAGATTTGCCCTTTGAAAAGCTGGTGGAAGAACTTCACCCAGAGCGAGATTTGAGCCGCCATCCTTTATTTCAGGTCGTATTTAGTCTGCAAAATACTCCCATTGAAGCACTAGAGTTACCTGGGTTAAAGCTTTCGTTATTCGACTTCGACAGTAAAATTGCAAAGCTTGATTTAGAGTTCCATTTGTGGCGAGACTTGGAAACCAATAGCCAAGCAGTTCTCAAGTATGTTCCGCAAGTTTACCCTAAGCGAATTAATCTTTTCAGGACAAAAGTTCAGTTAAACGTCGCTGAGGGAGAACCAAGTATGGGTTGGGATCAGCTAGCTGTGCGAGGAACTGAAATTCATCATATTCCTGGCAATCACCTAACCATGCTGAGAAAACCACATATTCAGGTTCTCGCCGCACAATTAAGAGGCTGTATTGAGAAAACACAAACTTTAAAATAAGGGTGAATTAATATAGTAATTCATAAAGCTGAACTCATACACCCACGGCGATCGCTTTTCCCATTCCGGCAAAAATCGTGCCTGCACGACTCTCGCCTCTATTGAAGCAGGAAACTATTTCAACCTGATTTATTCCTATTTTTTTAATTTTTCACCTATAAATCCTGATTTTTTATTCTTTGATGAATTGTATACCCAATTTTATATAAAATATTTACCTGACTTTTTCCTATTGTATTCTAGTTTAATTTTGATAAATATAGTTAATGTAAAGAGCCTGAAGAATCAATAGAGCAGAAATTGATTTGTTACGCAAAAAAGTTGTAGAAAATTGCAAGCTTACTTTGGAAAGCAAGCTAAATTTTCCTAATCAAGAAGCACACACAAAATTTGAAAAGTTTGTATCTAATGGATTAAAGGGTGAAAAAGCTGAGACTGCATGGCGAGATTTTTATCAAGACGAAAAAAATCAAGAACTGTGGCCAGGTGCTAAGTCTAAAGAAAATGCTCGACAATTAGAGGAGGATTGGCAAAATTTGGTAGATAAAGCTATGTATGCAAGTAGTGATAATGGTTTACTATTGCCTCTAAGCTAGTTTTTGGCAGTATAAACATTCTAATTTTTTACTACATGTAAAAAGATCGGTTGTAAATATGGGTTTAAATGACTAAAACTCACCATGTCCGTAACAATAGTTACGCTACACAATTTCCATCATTTGGCTTTTATTTGAGTTACACAAGTGGATAAGTTAATTGGGCTTGTAGTTATTTCAAAATATAAGTAACAAAAACAACCAATTAACTTAATTTCCTTCTTGTACTCAACATAAAATCTCACGTTCCAAAGTTACATTCGCAGAAATCGCAAACCTATTCGCTACAAAATCCTATGACTTCATTCCTCAAAACCAAAACATTCACACACACAATCAAGAATTTTCCTGCTATAGGAATAGTGATTTTTTCATCTTTAACTGCATCATTTTTATTACCTGAATTGAGCAATCTTATTTTCCAAAAAAATGATTATGCTGCACAAGCACAGCAGAGAAATATAACTCAATATACAGTTGCACCTGGTGATTTTTTATCAAATATTGCTGAGAGATTTTATGGTGATGGTAGTGAAGCTTCGTGGAGAAAAATTTATGAAGCTAATAGGTCTGTAATTGGGCCTGATCCTACTCAACTCCAGGCTGGAATGGTACTTGTTATACCTGAAGCTAATCAGTCTCAGCCCAATAGTGTTGCTAGCAGGGGTAGTTTCCAGGATATGCTACTAGCCCTAGGACGAAGAGAAACAGGGCAAGAAAATCCACCTTATAATATTGAGAACCAGTTGGGTTTTATTGGCAAGTATCAATTTGGTGAAGCTCTATTAATTGATCTTGGATACTATCGAGCTAATTTTTATTATGGCAATGGTGCTAGTAGAAATGAGTGGCAGGGTACGTGGACAGGAAAAAATGGTGTTAATAGCAAGCAAGATTTTTTAAATAATCAGAATAATGTGCAAGAAACGGCTATTCAAGAAGCTTTCGCATTGAACTTAAGTCGAATCAACAGTCAACTTGGACAGAATGGACTCTCCGTAAGACAATTTATCGGACAACAACGAGGAGGAGTAGTCATCACAATATCTGGAATTCTAGCAGCTGCTCATCTGCGTGGGGAAGGAGGCGTTGTCCAACTGCTGCTGAATAACCAGGTTTCTCAAGATGAAAATGGCACTTCTATTCTCACTTATTTAAGAGAATTTGGCGGATTCCAAACTCCGTTCGATTAAGCAAAACAGAGGTCTTACCAAATACATTCTGTGACAATCCCTAGTAGTCTGTCAGTTTTGAATTTAGTGGTAAGGATTTTAGCCCTTGTTTTCTACGCACTAAAGTGCTTACTACAAACCCTCAAAACTAGCTTGACAGACTACTAGTTTATGACAAGTTTATCGCCGGATGCGTTGCAAGGCGCATGTCCAGTTCAGTTCTCAAAATTTTTGACTTTTGACTACAGCTTACCACTTCCTACCTTGTTTCTTAAAAGTTACCTTGCTATTTATGTCATCAGGTATATATGCGCCAGCCGCAGTAGCGATTAACTTAAACATTAGGAAAATACGAACTGGCTGGGTTTCAGCTAAAGGGAATCAATAAAAGCCCTTTGGCTTACTTTTTGATGGCATTTATATACAGTCTCACTGCCTGCGTTTTTCAGCCTTGGGAGTTTTTAACAAGCTCACTAAGCTGTTATGCTACCAGCAAAATCTCTAGTGGAAATCAACCTGTATTAGGAAGTGGGCGATGCACATTGGATTTCTCAACCCTCAAGGCAATTTTGATTCAGCCAATAGTCACATAACGAAACACCCAGATTTTGGGGGTCAGCTGATCTACGTTAAGCAAGTTGCCCTAGCCATAGCTCAAATGGGTCATAAAGTTGATATTCTCACCCGTCAAATTATTGACCCAGAATGGCCAGAGTTTGCTGAAACATTTGAGACATATCCAGGGGTCGATAACGTCCGCATTATCCGCTTACCTGCTGGGCCAAAAGAATTTCTCCCTAAAGAGTTGTTATGGCCTCATCTGGTTGCTGATTGGGTACCCAACATCTTGAAATTTTATCAAGAGCAAGGTGGCTTACCCGATGCTATGACTGCTCACTACGGCGATGGAGGACTTTGTGGCGTTCTAATTGAAGAGGAGACAGGCATACCTTTTACCTTTACTGCTCATTCTCTCGGCGCTCAAAAGATGGATAAACTAGAAGTCACCTCAGAAAATCTCACGGAAATAGATGAGCAATTTAATTTCAGATATCGCATTTTAGCCGAACGCCTGAGCATGAATCGCTCCGCTATTAATATCACTAGTACACGACAAGAACGCTTTGAACAGTATTCTCATCGAGTCTATAGTGGTGCAGTGGATGTAAACAATGACAATCGCTTTGCAATAATTCTACCGGGAGCGGATTTCTCGATTTTCGGTGCAAAGGCACGTTCCGAAAATGAGGAAGCTACCTACCAACACATTCAGGAGCGATTGGCACGGGACATTGCAGAAACCCGTCGAGATTTGCCCGTTATTGTAGCATCCAGTCGATTAGAGCTTAAAAAAAACATATTGGGGCTAGTGCAAGCCTTCGCAATGAGTCCAACACTTCAGGAACGAGCTAACTTGGTGCTAATTACAGGGGGACTGGACGATCCTTTGCGAGAGGAAGCTAGTGACGGCATAGCTGAAGAGGTATTAGCTCCCATTCGGGAAGTGGTCAAAGAAAAAGACTTGTGGGGCAAGGTGAGTGCCTTTGGCTTGTCAGATCAGTCTCAAGAGTCACTGGCAGCAACCTATCGGTTTTTGGTTAAACGCCGCTCAGTATTTGCGCTGACCGCACTTTATGAACCTTTTGGGCTTGCTCCCTTAGAAGCGGCAGTTGCAGGTTTACCAGTGGTAGCAACTAAGAATGGTGGCCCCAGCGAGAGCTTCCGACAGGGAGATAAGGAATATGGCGTACTCGTTGACCCAGAAGATACTGCTGATATTGCACGCGGCTTAGAGCGGTTGCTATGTAATGCTCAGGAGTGGGAGTATTTTGCCCAAGCTGGTCAGCAACGGGTGCTAAAGAAGTACACTTGGGAATCTACTGCTGAAAACTATCTGACTTTGCTTGAGCAGATTCTGTCTTCACCGGAAACCCGCCCTCGTGCTGAACTCCTTCCCATTCATGCCTACTTCCGTAATCCAGAATCGCAGACCGATGTTTTTTTGGAAGAATTGGGCGACCTTTACTTTGGAAGTAATCAAAAGGTATTAATAAATGCGGGTTAAATGAGAGTGCAAAACTAAGGTCAAAGCAGAAGTTGCTACAAAAAAAGTGGAAGTTCTTGCAGGGAAAGCGGATATTGCTACAGACTGCGCGAAACACCGAAACGTTAAAGCAGATGTTCTTGCAGGGAAAGCGGATATTGCTACAGACTGCGCGAAACACCGAAACGTTAAAGCGGAAGTTCTTGCAGGAAAAGCGGATGTTGCTACAGACTGCGCGAAACACCGAAACGTTAAAGCGGAAGTTCTTGCAGGGAAAGCGGATGTTGCTACAGACTGCGCGAAACACCGAAACGTTAAAGCGGAAGTTCTTGCAGGGAAAGCGGATGTTGCTACAGACTGCGCGAAACACCGAAACGTTAACCCTGGAGCAATTTTTTTTGATGGATGCTAAACAAATGGGGGTTTAAGTCCCCTACCTTTACAGGCAGCACGTTTTGTATCGGGGTAAAATCCCCGTTACAAAACGTAATTGCGTTAGCGACGTAGGAGCGTCATTGCAAATTGCGAATTGCGTTAGCGCAGCGTTAGCGAGGAACGAGCGTCATTGCGAATTGCAAATTGGTTATAAGCAGCCAGCGCAAAATGTGCTGACTGCTTCAGAAAACTGTTGGTTTTGTTCCATCAATGCCATGTGTCCACCTGGTTTTAGGGTGACTCGTTCAGAATAAGGCAATTCTGCTTTCATGCGATCGCTCGCCAAGTAGCCCAACAGACAGCAGTTGAACCAGCCATACAAGTAGAAAATTATGAGGCATGAATATCATGAGCTTTGTAATGCTAACGCAAACATTGGATCATGACGTAATTCTTCATGGTCATTCAAATCTTCATATCCCATGACTAACCCGTATATCCGTTGTGCAATTAAGTCTTCTATTGGATGCAACATTCGGTTGATTTGACGGTAATCTTGGAAACATAGAGCTAATCGTGATGTTATCTGCAATTTTCGGTCTAGTTCCGCAATTAAGCCTAACCCAGCATCGGATGTTACCTGTCCCCCAGTGAAATTTACTACGATTGGGAGTGATTTTGGCTGTTCAAATTTGAACTGTTTTGGTATCGATCGCGTTGCTGGTTGAATCATCCTTTAGAACTACTGAAATATTTACCATATATACATCTTAGCAGTTTTTATCCCCATTTTTTTACGAGTTGGTGAGAAATCCGGGCTTGCATGTCGAGTTACCTTTGCGTAGCGTATTTGAAGCACCGACAATTGCACAAATATCTAAGATAGTGGAAAGCTTTAAAGAAAGCGATCGTCAAAATCAAGCGCCAGTTTTAATACCATTATCACGTGAAAGTCGGCGGATCAAGTTATCTTCCTTAAACGAAGAGACCAAGAGGCGTTAGGGACTAGTAGAGAAAGATAAGATACCAAAAGCCTATCTCACTAATAATATTAGAATGTCGGGAAATATAAAGATGAGTGAGACAATTGTAGTCTGCAATTGGGGTTTTCTTAAGTAGCCATCAAGTAGAACGCTAACTGTGATGGCTGCAATAGTCTTGAGCCTAGCGTATCGACAAATACGGCATTTAACAAATGTCCTGTGCTGTCTGAAAGTGGAAGGATTGTTGTGTGTTGAGGCAATGTCTGTAAGCCGACAAGCGTTATCTCAAGTCTTGAGAGCTTGCCAACACAACTATTTATCAAGTATTTGAGCAAGTATATAGACAGTAAACCACAAACTTTTGAAAACCAACGTAATAATAAGGGTTTCAGCCATCGTTAATCAGGAGTATTGACCATTGGTTTTAGAAGGATCTTAGAGCGATCGCTTAAAGATAACTAGAGTGATCGTCTGAAATGCTCAACAAAACGTTGTTTTGTGATATCCCTGGCTTTGGCTGAAATGTTTGCTTGGGTTTTGCTTCTAAAAAACTTTTTGGTTTACTGATAGAGTGTCTAGCAGCAAAGAAA
Source organism: Nostoc commune NIES-4072 (assembly GCF_003113895.1). Classification (NCBI taxonomy): domain Bacteria; kingdom Bacillati; phylum Cyanobacteriota; class Cyanophyceae; order Nostocales; family Nostocaceae; genus Nostoc; species Nostoc commune. Next base: position 4,310,013 of record NZ_BDUD01000001.1, read on the forward strand.
AACACTAGGACTTACGCGATATGGGCATCTACGGATTTAAGCGGTTCGATATCCTAACTGAAGCCAGGAAAAGTATGTTTTAACTACACAAGAAGCCAAAATCCATTATCAAGTAGTGCTGATGCAACAAAGCTATTACGGATTGAAAATTCACACTTCCCCCTTGTATGTTCATCACAGTGTATCAACCATTGTTGCCTAGAACCGGGCAGTGTGGGGAGTTTCAAGGGGACTGTGAAGTAGTTCCAAAAATATTTTGGAAAAATAGTTGACACAAAGAGTTGGGTTCGCTATATTGAATAAGTGCCTGAAGCGGAGCGCAAAAGAGCGACGTTATTCAGGGAACCGAACCTTGAAAATATTATAGTTTGAAAGCGAAAAGACAGCAAGTAGTTTGCCTCAAGAAAATGATAACTAAGCTGAAGTTAAAAAAGAGCAGCTAAATGTATTGAGTTCAAAAGCTTTCCATTTCAAAACGGAGAGTTTGATCCTGGCTCAGGATGAACGCTGGCGGTATGCTTAACACATGCAAGTCGAACGGTGCTTTAGGGCACAGTGGCGGACGGGTGAGTAACGCGTGAGAATCTGGCTTCAGGTCTGGGACAACCACTGGAAACGGTGGCTAATACCGGATGTGCCGAAAGGTGAAAGATTAATTGCCTGGAGATGAGCTCGCGTCTGATTAGCTAGTAGGTGTGGTAAAGGCGCACCTAGGCGACGATCAGTAGCTGGTCTGAGAGGACGATCAGCCACACTGGGACTGAGACACGGCCCAGACTCCTACGGGAGGCAGCAGTGGGGAATTTTCCGCAATGGGCGAAAGCCTGACGGAGCAATACCGCGTGAGGGAGGAAGGCTCTTGGGTCGTAAACCTCTTTTCTCAGGGAAGAAAAAAATGACGGTACCTGAGGAATAAGCATCGGCTAACTCCGTGCCAGCAGCCGCGGTAATACGGAGGATGCAAGCGTTATCCGGAATGATTGGGCGTAAAGCGTCCGCAGGTGGCTGTGTAAGTCTGCTGTTAAAGAGTCTAGCTCAACTAGATAAGAGCAGTGGAAACTACACGGCTAGAGTACGTTCGGGGCAGAGGGAATTCCTGGTGTAGCGGTGAAATGCGTAGAGATCAGGAAGAACACCGGTGGCGAAGGCGCTCTGCTAGGCCGTAACTGACACTGAGGGACGAAAGCTAGGGGAGCGAATGGGATTAGATACCCCAGTAGTCCTAGCCGTAAACGATGGATACTAGGCGTGGCTTGTATCGACCCGAGCCGTGCCGTAGCTAACGCGTTAAGTATCCCGCCTGGGGAGTACGCCGGCAACGGTGAAACTCAAAGGAATTGACGGGGGCCCGCACAAGCGGTGGAGTATGTGGTTTAATTCGATGCAACGCGAAGAACCTTACCAAGGCTTGACATGTCGCGAATCTTCTCGAAAGGGAAGAGTGCCTTCGGGAGCGCGAACACAGGTGGTGCATGGCTGTCGTCAGCTCGTGTCGTGAGATGTTGGGTTAAGTCCCGCAACGAGCGCAACCCTCGTTTTTAGTTGCCAGCATTAAGTTGGGCACTCTAGAGAGACTGCCGGTGACAAACCGGAGGAAGGTGGGGATGACGTCAAGTCAGCATGCCCCTTACGCCTTGGGCTACACACGTACTACAATGCTCCGGACAGAGGGCAGCAAGCGGGCGACCGCAAGCAAATCCCGGAAACCGGAGCTCAGTTCAGATCGCAGGCTGCAACTCGCCTGCGTGAAGGAGGAATCGCTAGTAATTGCAGGTCAGCATACTGCAGTGAATTCGTTCCCGGGCCTTGTACACACCGCCCGTCACACCATGGAAGCTGGTAGTGCCCGAAGTCATTACTCCAACTGTCAAAAGAGGAGGATGCCTAAGGCAGGACTGGTGACTGGGGTGAAGTCGTAACAAGGTAGCCGTACCGGAAGGTGTGGCTGGATCACCTCCTTTTTAGGGAGACCTACACCCCTTACATATCGAAAAACACACTAGTTTTATAGATAGTAAGTTGGTCTATACCTAGGTCGGTCGCAGATATTTGCAAGATGAACGCTTTCAAACTATGATGAAGGTTCTTTATGGGCTATTAGCTCAGGTGGTTAGAGCGCACCCCTGATAAGGGTGAGGTCCCTGGTTCGAGTCCAGGATGGCCCACCTAAAGGAGTGCTGAGTACCGAGTGCTGAGTGCTGAGTAAAAAACTTAGTATTGAGAAGTAGGAATTCAGAACTACCATAGTGGGAGTAAATTAGAGAAAGCGCGTGATGAGAACAAAAAACTCAGCACTCAGCCCTCATAACTCAACACTGTATTGGGGGTTTAGCTCAGTTGGTAGAGCGCCTGCTTTGCAAGCAGGATGTCAGCGGTTCGAGTCCGCTAACCTCCACCTGTGGCGGTTGCCATTGATAAAATAGAGTGAGAAATCAGCAACATGACTTAACTGGAGTCAGACTGCTGAGTTGTATCTCAGCCAGAACCTTGAAAACTGCATAGTAACGCGAAAATAGCAGGCAGACACAGACATTGAGAGTGCTGAGTACTGAGTGCTGAGTACTGAGTAAAATCAGTAGGAAGTGACGAGGTAAGCAGAACTAACTATTTGTGAATGCAAGTCATTAAAAGACCAAATATTTGAGTGGTCAAGCTAATAAGGGCTAACGGTGGATACCTAGGCACACAGAGGCGACGAAGGACGTGGTTACCGACGATATGCTCCGGGGAGTTGGAAGCAAACATTGAGCCGGAGATTTCCGAATGGGGCAACCCTATATACTACCTGCTGAATATATAGGCAGGAAAGAGCCAACCCAGCGAATTGAAACATCTTAGTAGCTGGAGGAAGAGAAATCAATAAAGAGATTCCCTCAGTAGTGGTGAGCGAAAGGGGAAGAGCCTAAACCAAAAGATTTATCTTTTGGGGTAGTGGGAGAGCGATATCGAATCTGGAGGCTAGACGAAGCAGCTAAATACTGCACCAAAGAAGGTGAAAGTCCTGTAGTCGAAAGTCAAAGGATAGTAGCTCAATCCCGAGTAGCATGGGGCACGAGGAATCCCATGTGAATCAGCGAGGACCACCTCGTAAGGCTAAATACTACTGTGTGACCGATAGTGAACCAGTACCGCGAGGGAAAGGTGAAAAGAACCCCGGAAGGGGAGTGAAATAGAACATGAAACCGTTAGCTTACAAGCAGTGGGAGGACTATTTAAAAGTCTGACCGCGTGCCTGTTGAAGAATGAGCCGGCGACTTATAGGCACTGGTAGGTTAAAGCGAGAATGCTGGAGCCAAAGGGAAACCGAGTCTGAAAAGGGCGATAATCAGTGTTTATAGACCCGAACCCTGGTGATCTAACCATGGCCAGGATGAAGCTTGGGTAACACCAAGTGGAGGTCCGCACCGACTGATGTTGAAAAATCAGCGGATGAGCTGTGGTTAGGGGTGAAATGCCAATCGAACCAGGAGCTAGCTGGTTCTCCCCGAAATGTGTTTAGG